>CAMCBD010000151.1 GCA_945872825.1 Nitrosomonas ureae | reverse complement strand
TCCGGATCCGCTAATGCGTACGCACTAAATTTCATGGGTATTAATGTGCTAGATATTCAAAATTTGGTAGTTGAAGTATGGAATAACACTCATCCAGGCGGATCCACTTTATACACCACATTCACCGGAGACAATTTAACCCACGCATTTGGTAATTTAGCTGCTGGTCAATATCACCTTGATATTAGTGGTAACTTTGGCCCTAACGCTTTTGGTGGGCAATATGCAGTTGCGCTGCAAGCATTACCTGTACCAGAACCAGAGACATACGCGATGCTCTTGGCCGGTCTTGGTTTAATTGGTTTCTCAGCACGTCGTCGCAAAGTCGCTTAAATAAACAGATACTAGAGACCACAGAGAAATGAAACTTCTCTGTGGTTTTTCTGTTTTCTGGACTCCTGTTTTTACTATTCACCTTAATCGATTCTGAATCGCCCCGGTTTTTCCGGAGACTGTCAGTCGACATTGAAAATTTTCCATCAGGCAGCATTGTACTCGTCGATAGGGGTTACAACGACGATTATGGCTGGTATAACCGACTGACAAAGAAAGGCCTATTCTTTGTTACACGCCTCAAAATTAATGCCCAATGCCGGGTGATCAATCGTCACCGGTTTTGAAGAACAAGGGCTTGACCAGCGATCAAACCATCAGATTTACAAGCATCCAGGCAGCAAAGAAATATCCGAATCAACTTCGCCGTGTCGGTTATCGGGATATCACTACAGGTAAACATTACATTTTTTTGACCAACAATTTTAAACTCGCTGCCAGAACCATTGCTGATATCTACAAGGCACGCTGGCAAGTGGAATCGTTCTTCAAATGGATCAAACAAAACCTGAAGATTAAGTCTTTTATTGGAACGAGCAAAAATGCTGTGATGACACAGATCTGTATTGCTATGTGTGTGTACTTGCTTCCGCCTTTCATCAAATTCCAGTCAAAAATGAACAAAACCCTGTAGCAGATCTTGCGGTTACTGCAGCTCAATTTATTTGAAGAACGTGACTTGATGGCTTTATTGCGAGGTGATCCCAAAAACCGTAATCACTCGTCTGATATTCAGATATCTCTACTTTGAAAGTTAACGGGACAGTAGTGACCACATATATGAAGTTATAGTAGTCGCGATCCGATTAGATGAAGTGACTGTCAGACCGGGGCGCGACTATTACAAATTATTCTTTTGCAGGCCGCCCTGTTTTGATTATTTCTACCTGAGCCACAGCTTGGAGTAACGCTGGCCGATTAAGCTTGGATAAGCGTAGTAATCCTGCGCGCATCAGTTCGCTCTTTTTCACATGTACTCCTGCTTCAAGGCATTTTTTTTTCAATTCAGCCAGCTTAGCGTAATCGCCTTCCGGTAGGGTAAAGCTATCGCGGATCATTTTAATTTTCTTTGGTTTATCTTTTTTTGATTGTTTCTTTGTCTCGTCCTTGGCTACAGGAGGCGTTGTCTTAGCTTCTTTGCTTGCAGTATTGCTAGGAGTGTCCGTTTTTTTCACCACAGTAATAGGCACTTTTGCGACAGAACTTTCAGCAGTTGGTGAAGGTTTTGTTTTTTCATTGGGTGTGGTTTTCTTTGTCATGATTAATCTCTTTAAAGTAATGGATTGGAAATTGGATAGCTTAAATTACATTTATCAGTATAAACTATTTATACAGTATATATCAATTATTATTGTTATGCGTAAATCATCATTTAAATCCAATTTCTCGTCAATTTATTACTAGTCATTGATTGCATAACATGTTTTGTAATAAAAATTACATATTGCTCTGTTAAGTTGATCATGACAACTTGTTTGCAGGGTTATTGTATGGATGTAAATGTAAAAAGAATTTTACCCGATAGGACAATTGATTTTTCTGCAACCCATGAATCCAGCCGTAGCGAGATATTCTTGTGGCTTATCCAAATTATCGAGCAGCGCCAGTTAACTCCGAACTTCCAACCCATCATTTCCATGGCTACGGGTGAGATTTACGCCTATGAAGGATTAATTCGCGGACCATCCAACAGTCCGTTGCATTCACCGCTGAGTTTGTTCAGAGCGGCTGGGCAATTTGGATTGCTATTAGAAGTAGAGCGATTGTGCCGCCTGTTACACCCGAAATGGATAACGATGAAGTGTATAGCCGTTTTATTGAGCAAACTCGCTCTGGAGTCTCTGCCTGTGGTCGAACAGGGTATTCCAATCGGAATCATTACCCGCAACCGGTTAATCGATGCTTACGCGAGACCTTATTGGCGCGAACTGTATGGCAAGAAATCCTGCACCTTATTTATGGATTCGGCACCGTTAGTGGTGGATAAAAACATCAGTTTACAAGAATTGAGTAATGCGGTTGTTGCCGCCGGGCAGCGTCATTTGTCGAATGGTTTCATTATCACTGACCGGGGTCAATACCTCGGTGTCGGTACCGGTCATGATTTACTGCGGGAGATTACCCAATTACAGATAACAGCAGCGCGCTATGCCAATCCGCTTACCTTGTTGCCGGGGAATGTGCCCATTGACGAACATATTGACCGGTTGCTGGAAAGGCAAATCGGATTCTGCGTTTGCTATTGTGATCTGGATGCATTCAAACCATTCAATGATATTTATGGTTATCGCAGAGGGGATGAGATAATTCAGGTTACGAGCAATATGCTGTCACAAGCGTGCGACTTGGAGCGGGATTTTATCGGGCATATTGGTGGAGATGATTTCATCATTTTGTTTCAAAGTCTTGATTGGGAAATTCGCTGTCGCCATGCTTTAGCCAATCTCACGCGTGAAATCATACGTTTATTTAAACAGGAGCATTGCGATCATGGCGGATATTTTTCGATAGATCGTAAGGGGCAGCGCGTATCTCATTCGCTGATTACACTTTCTATCGGCGCAGTCTTGGTATGAAGTGGTCTCCTGCAACTGTCCAACCTGAGAGTAGAATTAAGCTCTGATATGGGTAGTTAATCAAGCTCAGGCAGCCTGATGAATTGCTTGATATTGATAATAAACCTCATTGGGAGTTTGGTTATCAAGACCTTGATGAAAGCG
>CAMCBD010000150.1 GCA_945872825.1 Nitrosomonas ureae | reverse complement strand
CGAGCACGGTTTTTGGATATTGGGTTGGATTCAGCATTTTCTGGTCTGAATTGAGTCATTTTTTTGCATTATTTCTCTCATTTTTTGTTTTCAGGACGCAACCTGACTGTCAGCGTTTTCTATCCACCGGCGAGCCAGCAGCAAATTGGCAAAACCAAGCAGCGAGAACAGCTGAGCGGTGTTCTTGACCATTCCTTTGTAGTGGGTCTTGCGATGCATGAATAGATTCTTTATGACATGAAAGGGGTGTTCAACCTTGGCGCGAATGCTGGCTTTCGCATGCTCAAGCTTCTCCATCAGTTCGCCCATTGCCGTTTTAGGCAATGTTTTACGCTTGGAAGGGCGCATCGCAATATGCCAAGTCACGGGCAGTTCAAGATTTTCTTCGCGCTGAACATTGGCAACCGTTCCGATCAGAGTGTGAACAAGCTCTGATTGCGCATCAACTCCAATATGCGCCTTCATACCAAAATGCCACTGATTGCCTTTCTTCGTCTGATGCATCTCGCTATCGCGCTTTCCTTCCTTGTTTTTGGTCGAGGAAGACGCGGCAATCAGTGTGGCATCAACAATCGTGCCCTCGCGAAGAAATAATCCTCGATCAGCCAGATGGGCGTTGATCGCATTGAAGATGCGATTCAGTCAGTTGGTGTTCTTCCAGCAGGTGGCGGAATTTAAGTAGCGTGGTTGCATCCGGTACGGCTTCGCGATTCAGGTCAATGCCAATAAAGCGGGGAATTGCCTGACTGTCGTATACGGCATCTTCGGTACCTTCATCCGACAGACCGAAGCATTGTTGTGCCATACCATACGCAGTATCCGCTCCAGACCGACAGGCGGGCGGCCAGGCCCGCCACCGGATGGATAGTATGGAGCAAGGACATTCATCAGGGATGCCCAGGGAGTGATCGCTTCAATTTCGGCCAGAAAACGATCTCGTCGCGTCTGTTTCTTCTTTGATGCATATTCCAATTCAGAAAAGCTTGATTGCATCGGTTTATTCCATATTATCAGTGGATGCATTTATCGAACTTCAGTAACTCATACCGATGTGTTTGAATAAATCAGTGTTTCCCTAATGAATGTTCTCTTTAAGAATATTATTTTTCTGCTGCTCAAATTCCTGAGCCGTGAGTATGCCTTTGTCTCTTAATTGTTCCAAGCGTTCTAATGCTGTTATTTGATCATGTTGCTGCAATTCTGCCTCGGGGATACGAGAAGCTGATTCATTGGGTACAACAGATTGTACTTTTGTTAATCCGAGGAATTTTCCAATTTTTGAGATTAATATCTTAATAAAACGCCATAATTTTGGTAAAAACCAAATTGAAAAACCCAAGAAAATAACAAACAAAACAAGGAAAATATCGGGATGTTGTAAAGCCGCCCACATTCCCGAGAACACTAGCAAATCTCCTCCAATGGAGGCCGACCAATTCGTAAAGGGCTCGGGGGATGTATTAATCAACAGCCGCGTACCCGTCTTGGTAGCGTGACTCGTTGCAGCCACACCACCTCCCAGAATACCCGCTGCAATCTCGAGCGCTGGCGTCACGTCGCCAACTGCACCCGCTGCCAGCATAGCACCAGCCGGAATACGAACAAAGGTTTGAATGGAATCCCATACGGAATCCATACCCGGTATCTTATCCATAAAAAATTCTATGAAATACATAATACCGGCAGCCGCAATCACCAATGGATCTTCCAATACCGATAATTCGGCGGGCAAATCAATATGACCTGTTGAGCCACCCCAGCCTAACACCAGCAGCACAGCATACAGATTGATGCCACTTGCCCAGGAAGCACCCATCATTAATGCAACGGTTGCTAATAGCGATTCATAATTTTCCATATTCTAACTTGTTATTAAAAGGGTTAACTATTTAATCGCGAGTGCTTTCATCTCGTTAAGTGATAGCGATCTTTGTACTTCAAGACATCATCAGACATCAATTCCCGCGAATCAGAAGAATCGGGATATGCGCTGTTCGTACCACGCCTTCCGCAATACTGCCCATTAACATGCGGCTAAAACCAGATCGACCATGCGTTCCGATAATCACCAAATCTGCCAGGTTATTCTTAGCCTCAGTAGCAATGACGCTGGCGATACGTTCCCCCTGCGTTTCAAGCAATTTTATTTCAGCTGCTATTCCAGCCTGTTGTAGTTTCTTTTGCGCGCGTTCCAGTATTTTTTCTCCAATACCTCTCATGGATTGGATTAATTCCGCATAATCTAGATAATCCTCATTGTCAAAATACCAGACATCTTCTAATACATGTACAACTTCCACCTGCGAATTTTGCAGCCGTGCAAATTTAATGGCTTCATCCAATGCTCGCTCAGAAGTGGCACTGCCGTCAATTGGTACTAAAATTCTCTGATACATGGCACCCTCACAAAAATAATGTATTCAAGAGCTTCGTTGAAACAAGAAAATCTCTTAACAGGCTTCATATTGACATATCTTTGTCTAATACTGTCAAGTAGATAGAAAAATAACAATAATTCTTAGAAATCATTACTACGGTGATAGTGAATTGATTTATCATCTAATATAACTCCTGGCTCTTAATATTTGTGCATCGCTTAATTACCTGGAAGATTAAATGGTTCTTGAGTGCATTTTATTTCTATCAATCTTCTCAGTTTTGTAATTTAATTAATCGGATTATAAAAGATTCAATGAAAATTTCTTTTCATTTATGATCTCATCAAATTATGTGCCGATACGAATATATTGAGAATTACTATCTGAAAAATAATATGCTAAATTGTCCAAGGTTAGAGAGAAATGAAATGAAAAATTTCTTGTTGCAAGCCATGTTATTTTACCCATTGAAAATTTCCAGCTTGTCATTGAATCAATTTATCTTTATCTTGTTTGCAGTGAATTTATCAGGATGTGCTTCGCAGGAACTGAAGTGGTCTCCTGCAACTGTCCAACCTGAGAGTAGAATTAAGCTCTGATATGGGTAGTTAATCAAGCTCAGGCAGCCTGATGAATTGCTTGATATTGATAATAAACCTCATTGGGAGTTTGGTTATCAAGACCTTGATGAAAG
>CAMCBD010000149.1 GCA_945872825.1 Nitrosomonas ureae | reverse complement strand
CAGGGTTTATCATGGCAGCAATGAGTTTGCCGGTGGCGAGCGGCATATCAACGGTATCGAATCTTTCTGGAGTTTTGCAAAAAGGCGTTTGGCAAAGTTCAATGGCGTTCCTGAACATACCTTCTATCTGCATCTGAAAGAAACTGAATGGCGTTGGAAAAAACAACCTGATGAACTTGCTAGTGAACTATGGCAACTCATCAGATATTATTAACTCTCCTAGTCTAGAGCCATTTCTATTTAATTAATACTGTTTCTATCTGTAATTTGAATAACAACACAAGCCGGGCAAGTACTTTATGCATTTCGCAAGTAAACCGTGAAACTGGTCTTTGGTATTATCGAACACGTGATGGGCTTTCGGAAATTTCACTACGGGGGCTGAAAAAAGTGACCGGAGAATGGACTTTGATTGCCTTGGCATGGAATGTGTAGCAGATTAATGTGTTGCGAATGGGCTAAGAAAAGAAAAACAACACCTGCTTTTGAACCGATAACGTGTCTATATTCCCATTCTTGTTACTAAAAATTTGAGCGCGACTTGATGTCTCTTTTAAGTCGTCACAATTCGAATCATCGGGGGCTTAAGTCCGACAGGCTCCTAGGTACTTTGTTTTTAACAGTACGTTAAGCCGATAGGGCAAAGCATATTTTTTAGTTTCTTAGCTGCAGAAATACTGAATTTCTTTCTGACTATCGCCGTAATAGACCTAAATATGTAATACTTAAACCATGACTATAACTTCCAGAATTCCAGCAAGATTGACTTAAATACTAAAGTTCTTAATCAAGATGACGATAAGCACCCAATGAAATTTGTTATGAGGTATAAAAAAAATGAAAATAGATAAATCTTTACAGCCCGTATCAACTGTTTCTGTCAGTGAGGGGAAAAGACGCGTTGATATCACGCCGAACTCAAGTTCAGGCCAAGAAAATAACGTGCATTTAAGCTCGAATGTTGCGAAACTGCAAAATATAGACAACAGTTCTGCTAGCGGCTCGATTGTCAATACGGCACGTGTCCAAGAAATCAAGCAAGCTATCAGTGAAGGAAATTTTCAAATAAACCCAGAGGTCGTCGCCGATCGATTGCTTGAAACAGTTAAAGAGTTGATACAATCTAAAACAGGTGCTATTTGATGACTACTTCTCAGCATCTCGTATATTTTATGAGAGAACTAGAAACTGAAAGGAACACCTTACGTGCATTTATTGAAATCCTAAAAAAAGAAGAAAGTGCACTCGTTGAAGGAAAAATAGAAAAAATAGATTATCTTGCTTCCGATAAATCACGCTTAATTGAAGAGTTGATAAAACTCGACGATCATCGTAATGAATATTTACAGAGGCAAGGGCTTCCTCTGGAAAAGAGCAGTATCGACACTTGGCTGGCCGAGCAACATTCTGACCATTCTGAAATAAAAACTTTATGGAATGAATTATTGGATTTGGCAAAAACAGCGCAACAACTTAATCATTCAAACGGCTTGATTATCTCCACTCAACTACAGTTTAATCAACGCACCTTTTCCGTATTACATTGTGCAGCAGGAAATGTTTCCTTCTATGGCCCCCAAGGTCAAACATATATTTGAATGAGATCTTTGCAAAATACATGACTCTATCTGAAGCACCTTCAATTCAGATAATGAAGTATTTTTTGTGAGTTTCTCGCAGAAATTCCAGAGATAACCGCCTCAAGCCGATCATTATCGGGTTAGATGGACGGATTATCCCCATGATTGTGCCTGCATCTGCTTGTCGACGTACAATTTTGGCAATCTTTTCAGGTTGTAGGCCATGGCTTGTAAAATATGCCAAGCATGTGCTTTAGTTAATCCGCAATAACACAGTACCTTGGATCCGAACCATCGCGTCTGGCTGCCGAAGGTTCGTTCTACAACGTAGCGAACTTTGGTAAAAAGGCTATTTCGTTGTAATTGTCGAAGTGATCAGTTGATCGATTTGATTGAGGAAGTTTCCTTTAAGAGTGCGGCGGGTAACATCAAGTTCTGAGAAATTCATATTTATTAGCTCAATAATATGATTATTAACGTTATTATAACATTAATCCCATCCTAGACTGGCCGTGCAAAATTCTCTTGAATTTCTTTCTAATACTCAACAATTGGGATTTCAGTTATTTTATCAGGATCCGGCGACAGAATCATAACCGTTACCCGCCGATTTCTTTTTCTACCTTCAGGTGTTTCATTAGTCTCTATAGCCCTATTTTCGCCATAGCCTATTGCTGTAAGACGATGCGCCTCAACGCCATTTTCTATGAATAGCCTGATCACACTACTCGCACGTGCTGAAGATAATTCCCAGTTTGATGGAAAGTTTTCTGTCTGGATGGGTAAATTATCCGTATGCCCTTCGACATGAATCTCATGCTCGTGTCCCTTGATAACATGAGCCACTGCTTGTAATGTCAGGCTTGAATTGTCCGCAAGCTTAGCTTGCCCTGGAGAAAAAAGAACGCTGGCATTGATTTCAACAGTGATCCCTAAAGCACTTTGTGTTACTCGTACCTGCCCATCCTTTACTAAGGGCTCTAATGCATGGAGAATATTTTTCGCCATGCTTTTCATTTTTTCTTGCTTCTTTGCTTTTTGAAAGCTTAAATTATCAATTAGTTTGATTGAATCAGACTCATTTGATTGCTGGATACTGATAGGGGAAAATTCTGTTGAATGTGGAGGTGCAAGACTGGATGGGTTATCGTTTTTAAACGCGCTAACTGTTTAGTCCCACGATGTGCTGGAATGGATCAAAGATAAAACGTTCTGGCTCATTTGTCCAGATTTTGCAGATGTATTCGTAGGGCGAGTCCCTTGAGAGTTTTCAGGCGTCTGGCGAAGTTGTAGGCCATCAGGAAGGTATGCAGATGGGCTTTCAACTGGTCATGTGAATCGTAGTAATACCGTTTTACAGTTGCTTCCTTGATGGTTCGGTTCATGCGCTCGACCTGTCCGTTTGTCCAGGGATGGTTGGGTTTGGTGAGGCGGTGCTCGATATCATTGGCCTGGCAGCACATATCGAACATGTGTGTTACATACCGGGCCGTTAGCCCATTCCGATAGCGCGGCGGGAAAGTAAACTGGATGCCGTTATCAGTCAGGATTGTATGGATCTTGTAAGGAACAGCC
>CAMCBD010000148.1 GCA_945872825.1 Nitrosomonas ureae | reverse complement strand
AATATCTCAACTGAACTAAGCAATTTGAGATTATTTGCAAGGTACACCTTGCGGAAAAACCTCAGTCTGCATCTGGATTATATCCTTAACCGCTTCAAAACCAATGAATGGACATGGAATCATTGGACCTATACCGACGGCACTCGATTGACACAGGATACGAATCAGATCGTTAATTTCATCGGACTCTCTGCACATTACACTTGGCAGTAACAAATACTCCGAAAAAACATTGTTAAACGCTGCATACGTCTGACGGAATTCCCAGCGACTAAGAGTCTGTATACCTTCGTGGATAGATTGTGAATGGATCGACAAGCGAGCATGCCATCGCGCTGGGAAACATCCGGTGTTGTCACATGAATGGAAATAAGCACGCAATGAAAAACGACCGTATGCTCTACAAAATCAGTTGACCAACGTTAAGTCGCTGATTACCGACGAGCTGTGTTAAGTGATATGTGAGTGCAGATGGAATTTATCTGCGCATTTCAGAACAATGGCAAAGTTCTTCAGGTGCTCCTAATGACGAACATCACTTTAAGTTTGAAGATAATCTCTCATTTTTGTCGTCAGATGGTGAGACCATACGCGGTACGCGGCGGAGAAGATAGCCATGTGGCGAGGGAGTTATGGGAGTTGACGATTCGTTATCCGTGAAACAGTGCATTTGCCTATCGATAATCAAAAATCAGTTTGCAGCCTCCCAACAATCCTTGATCAAATTGTCCGATGCCATACTCTTATATGCGCTTATCGGCTTTTGACCTAATTTTGCCTATATTGCTTTTTAGGTCCTTGCTGAATAACGCATCGAAAGCTGGCTCATTTGCTTTTACCAATAGATTGAAAAGCTCTTCTTTAGTTAAACTGTGTTTTAGTTGCAACAATAATGCGGCGAGTCCTGAAGCATGCGCTGTAGCTAGAGAACTACCCGAGACAAAGTCATAGGTTCCCTTGGGTAGCGTAGTGAGTATATCTTCCCCGGGCGCAGATACAGCAAGAATGTGATTTTCAGGCGATAGATAGATACCCGAGTCGTTTAAGCTTCGAACCCCAATCACACCCGGTTCCTGTGCCGGAAACCCGGACTTCTCATCGTCGCTGTCAGGTTGCGAAGCGATGATAAAAATACCTCGTTGTATGGCTTTTTCGATTAACCTGGACAAGAGTGGGTCATGAGGGCCAGTCAAACTTAAATTAAGAATATCAACTTTCATTTCAATTGCGGCATTGATAGCCAAGGCCAAGGTAAAACTATTACAAGTTGCCTCTAAACTGCCAGCTTTTATTCCCCAACAGGCTTTCAATGCGATCACATGGCTATCTGGCGCGATACCGACAATGCCTTGCCCATTGTTTGCCTTGGCCACTATAACACCAGCTATTGCCGTACCATGATTATCACTAAAAGAATCTGATGATTTTTGTGCAACGAAATCTTTACTCTGCCGAATTTGTCCCTCTAAATCCGGATGCGTTGCGTCAACACCAGTATCAATAATCGCAATCGTTACATTTTTGCCAGTAGCCTGACTGTGTATTTTGGCTAAATTCATCGAATGAATGTTCGTTTGCAGGCGATAATAAGGGTCATTGTATCTGCTCGCCATGACTTTAAAAGTGCTCATCGTCTGGACATTATCGATACGACTGTCATTTCTTAGCGCGTTGATGACATCAACAATAGATTGATCTTCACTAACCAGAAATACCACGCAATGTTCACCAATTTCTTTGATGGGCCATTGAGAAAGAATTCTTATTTTGTAATCCCCCTCTATACTGGTAGCTACTCTTTTGCTCCAAGTTGAACTGCTGTAACTCCCCCTTTGACGATATGTTTGGTCCGCTACCCCAATCGGAATGCGATTTATGTGCTTATCAGCGTAGGTCACTAAAATGATGCGGTCTGCTTGTCCGGCGTCAAAAAGTTGAGAATCAATAGATAATTTCTGCTCAGCTTTAGCTGGTAATGCAACGAGCATTACTATTAATAACAGAAAAAAAATCAAACTAATTCTCACTTGAATATTCAGCATCATTGTATGATCCTAGTCAGAAGAAGATAGTTGGTGAGACGGTTCAGCAAAAACAACCAGCGAATTTTTACGCAATTGTGAAATGGCGTCATTGACTTCCAAAGAATTAGTTTGCCGATTGCCGATTTGAACTTCATAAATACCATTTTTAGATGGCCCTTTAATGATATGGCCTGAAACACCATTCAAAATGGCTTTAATTTGTTCTGCGCCTAAATGTTCTGCAAAAACAACACGTATGGAATTGTTTTTGTGTTCACCTTCAGCCGGATTAGCTAGTGTTCTGTAATCGCCCTTCAACTCGGGATCATCAGTTGGTAGATTTAACATCAATGGCATTGCCAGCAATAACAAGCTTGCTGCTAAAGCGTTGTATTTTACAAAACCAAGAAACTGATGCGAAAAAAGTTTCTGCTCTTGGCTTAGTTTGGCTTGTTCAGCGAACACACTCCTTAGTTTGGACTGTTCATTCATTCGCTTTTTCAGCTGAGCAAAAGAAATCTGCGACGCCTGCTGCAACAGATCTTGCTGCTGTATCTTTTCTAGCAATTGTTGTTGTTGATTTATTTCAACTCTACAAGTGACACAAGTTTTAACATGCCTCCTTACAAAATCTTGTTCGGCAGGATCTAAGGAATGGTTAATATACCAAGGCAAAAGATCCCATACCTCTTGATGCTCGCTTTTACTAGTGATTTTGATCTGTGTAAGTGTCATATTGAATTCCTACCACCAAGCTCTGGAAGAATTTTTGCCAAAATTTTTCGCGCATGAAACATTCTTGTTTTAACTGTATTTTCAGGACATTGCATGATTTCTGAAATCTCACTGTAATGCAATCCCTGATAATATGTCATTTCCACCACGGCACGCTGCTCAGTAGACAATCTATCGAAAGCAACCTCAAGCCAGTTGCTGGTTTCCAATTGAGAGGTCCATTGCGAGCCTCTGTCAGGAAAATAATCCAGTTCGTCATTCAATTCCACCAAGCTATCTGAAGTGGTACCGCAAAACTGGACAGGTTGTTAAGCTCTGTTATGGACACTATAGAGGATCATAATCATGAGCAAGAAACGCACACAATATTCCAGTGAATTCAAAGCAAAAATAGCGCTGGCTGCGATACGGGGCGATGAAACC
>CAMCBD010000147.1 GCA_945872825.1 Nitrosomonas ureae | reverse complement strand
AACCGAACCATCAAGGAGGCAACTGTAAAACGGTATTACTACGATTCACATGACCAGTTGAAAGCCCATCTGCATACCTTCCTGATGGCCTACAACTTCGCCAGACGCCTGAAAACTCTCAAGGGACTCACGCCCTACGAATACATCTGCAAAATCTGGACAGATGAGCCAGAACATTTTATCTTTGATCCATTCCAGCACATCGTGGGACTAAATACCTAGATAATTTGAGATATTTTTGCTCTAACTCGCTTACGATAGTTACCAATGTCAGAGTTGGTCGAGTGGTTCAGGAAAATTGAGGGCTCGCATGAGACAAAAAATATTAGCGCATTGTATTTATTGTTTAATGATGTCGGCAACTATGACCGGTTGTGTTTCCGCGACAGTTACCGCAGTCAATCTTGGATTTTCTGACGCTTTTATCAGAGAATGGCTTTATTCATGGAGTATTGCTTTTCCAATTGGTTTCGGTGTTTTACTTGCGCTGTCACCGCTCTATAGGCGCGCTGTGGATGCAATTGTACGTTAGCTATTCCATAGTTTCGCAGATTACTTTTTCTATCGCCTAATGGTTTCCATTACAAAATAACAATAATCTCTCCAATATACATGGATGTATTGACTCCAGTAGGATGCGCGCCGGTATAGTTCTACTTGGAATTATTACTATCATGAATCATTACTGTCCCGCTAACTTATACTGGCGTGACAACCAGTTAATTCAAAGTTTATAATCAGTTATCGTTATTTCCAGATGCGAAGGTTTCGTATTTTACAAAATTAACCTAAAGATATAGCAATTAATTTAACTGAGCAAATCCATGAGACAGCCGAGGAATCCTGCAGAGTCCGTGCGGTGACAAAAAAACCAAACACTAACAATGAATGCGACCATTGATAATGCCAGCAATGTAGCTGGTACCATTAAACTTTTTTGTTCATATTTGGCTTTAATTGTCTTGGCAATATCGTCATAGGATTTCTCGGAAACATCTACTTCTGCTCCAGAAATTTCAGGAGTCTGATCATTTACTACTCTATTCTCTTGCTCTGTTTTCTTTGTAATAGATGTCACGAATTTTTCTTTCTCAAGCGGCGGTGGCGACGCTGCTTCCAGAACGGCATTATTGGCTACTTCCTGGGTTGCTTGCTGCAATTCCTGTTTTTTTCTTTCTCTGTTGTTGAGTAAGATGATGTAATGAAACACATCGGTAACCAAGCCCATTCTCTGTGTCGCTTCATAGATATCTTGCGCGTCGACGAGTGGCTTGTCTCTTTCATACGCGACATTGAATGATCTGTCACACAGAGAATTAATCGTCCGTGGTGTTCCGCCGGAGCTAAATGCGATCGAAAGCGCTTCCCATCCGGTATCTGAAATCAGGCTGGGAGCACCGCCGGCTACTTGAATGCGATGCGTGATATATTTCAGTACTCTATCAACATTCATTTTTCCCAGCGTTTCAAGTGCAGCGATCCGCTGCTTAAAGGGTACCATCTCCGGTTTGTTGATCTTTTCCATCAACTCTTCCTGACCGAGAAGCAACAGCTGAATGAGTTTAGTGGATCCTTCTTCAAGATTGTTCAGTAAACGAATGCCGTTGATAACATCATCTGACATCAGATGTGATTCATCCATAATGACCAGGCATTTTTTTCCTTCAGAATTGATTTTTAACAGCGCATTTCTGATATCCCGCATTACAAAGGTTTTTTCAGATGACGTAGGTTGTAATCCAAGCTCCTGCGCAAGAAATAGATACAGATCAGAGCTGTTGGCAGGCGGTTCAGCCATCCAGATTACCTGGATGTCTTCGGGAAAATCAGACTTTATCATCTGACTGAGTGTGGTCTTGCCGGAGCCGATTGGTCCGGTTACGACGATTAAACCTCGACCGCTCTGTAAAGATCCGGAGATTTGTTTGCGTATACGAGCATGATCACCCTGATCATAAAAAAATAGTGGATCCGGTACATTCTCGAATGGAAGTAAATTAAGGTTAAAGTGCTGTGCGTACATGTGCATTAATTTGTTCCTTCTTGCGGCATTAGTTTTACTTCGACTCTACGATTTTTTGCTCTACCTTCTTCGGTCGTGTTGGAAGATATCGGGCGAGTATCACCATAACCAGTAGCTGATATCCGGTTTTTCGGGATGCCATGCAACACCAGGATGTTTGCAATGGCTTTTGCGCGGCGTAATGATAAATCCATATTGTCAGTACCTGGTTTACCGGTTGGCACGTTGTCGGTATGGCCTTCTATGAGGACGCGGCTATCTGGAGATGATGATATTTCTTTGGTCAAATTTTCAATCGTAGCGTAAGTAACATCTTGGAAAACATCTTGTCCAGAAAGAAATGTTTTGCCATCAAATACTGTCAGCGTTCGCGATTGAGATTTAGTATCGATAGTTTTATTGTCTTTTAAAGCGCTTTCAGTTGTTGCCGGTTGATTCTTAAACTGGGTAATTGTTTTATCCACACCTTCAACAAGCGCCTTGTTGGTATCCCGATCTTCAGTTAAATAATTGAAGGCATCGGTGGTTGATTCAGGGATGGATGCAGGAATAGGTGCAGGAGCAGGCGGTACAGGAATAGGCATTATTTCCAACCGGTAATCTTGATAAGCCATTGCGTAAACCGGAAGTTTTAACGCCTTAAACGTGACAATGGCCGATAGGGAAAAAAATATAACAGACAGTCCAATAATAATAGAACGCATCATAAAGTACTCGATTTAATATGTTTTAAAACTTAAGCGAGTATTAACGGACTTAAATCAAAATATTTTAACGCATTGAACGATGCTTTGCTTATTTGAATGGAGTTCGTCAATAAATACCTTGAATTTAAATCAGAATGTTGCAATCCGTACAAAAGATGATTGCAAACCATTGTATAGCTGTGCGGCGGTTCCGTCACTCGCTTATCAGTAGCGGAATCGGGCCAGCCAATTTCTATTATTCAATGTAAATTTTCTTCCCAATAAGTTAATCGAAGCATGGTGCCGTGCACATCTTATTGGATCGCGGCAATTTTGCATAGATGGATGCGGCTTTGCGCAAGTATCTTATAGATTCGGCCAATAAATAGTTTGAACTTTTGGTGACTTTTCATGCCCTAAAAGGATGGAAAAGATAGATGCAAGAACTTTAAAAGATGAAGCGCTGCATGAACTTCGGCGACAAGTGATTCGTTTTCACAAGCGAGGCGGGACT
>CAMCBD010000146.1 GCA_945872825.1 Nitrosomonas ureae | reverse complement strand
GTAGAAAAGTTACCACACAAATTACCACATTTTTTTACTGGCTTCTAGCGGATTATTCCGGATTGCTAGGGAAAGAAACTAGATGTTAATAAGCTTGTTTATTGTGTTTCGTGGATTGCTTCGGATTTGTGCGGAAGCGCAAGTGGCGGAGAGGATGTCCGCCGAACTTTCATCCGGTAACTTCCAAGAACGTAATTTATTATTGTCTTTATATCAAATTAATATAAATCATTTGTCCACTAACATCCGCTGATATATACTAAAACCCACTACCTAAAGGTGGGTAGAAAGCTGTGTATGTAAAAGGTGGATAGTAATGGCAAACAATAAGCTCTCAGTAAGGAAAATTGATGCGCTCACCACGGTAGGCAATTATGGCGATGGTGGTGGTTTGTGGCTGCAAGTCAGCAAGTGGCAAACTAAAAGCTGGGTATTCCGTTTTACAATCGATGATAAACGCCGCGAGATGGGTTTGGGTTCATGCAAGGATGTGACTCTAGCCGATGCACGAATGCTGGCCGAATCATTCCGGCGGATGGTGCGGAATGGCACCGACCCGATCGAAGCGCGTAAAGCCGAGCGCAGAGCAAAACGCGCCGAGCGCATGAATATCGTCACCTTCTCATTTTGTGCTGAGAAGTACATCGATGCACATCGGCATGGTTGGAAGAATGCCAAACACGCGCAGCAATGGACGAATACCCGCGCATCTGCATGGCCAGCCCACGAGTTGGCAGCAATTAATGCTGCGCGCATTGCTGGCAAGTCCGATGATCAAATTCGGAGATTGGTTATTGATTTGATTGTCGCTCGTTCTGCGGGGTGTGACCTATGATGAATTGGCATACCATGGGTCCCGTAACTTCCAAATGCAGAGAAAATGCAGGAATGCACATCAGCGATTTAATATCACAGCTCACTGCGACAATCCGTGCTTCAAGTTTACTACCTGGGTCAAACATCATTCCCGACAGCAAGATTCATCGCATTTCACAGAACGGAAAAGTAAACGCTGAAATAGCTCAACTCACACTATCGAAGAGATGGTCTCCCAATTATTTACTAAAAAAATTTAAAGACAGTAGCCCGCGCCCAGAATTTACAACATTGTAGAATGTAGTGTTACCAAGATGAGTAAGCGTTTGCCCAATCCTAGATTGGCTAAAATTCATCGTAATTACACCATCGAAGAAACAGCCAAGCTTTTTGTTGTTCATAAAAATACGGTAGGGAACTGGATTAAGCAGGGATTGCCGGTTTGTGGAAAGAAACGGCCTTTTCTGATTATGGGACGTGATCTCCAAGTCTTCCTGGAAGCCAAAAGAG
Organism: Nitrosomonas ureae; assembly: GCA_945872825.1. Taxonomy (GTDB): domain Bacteria; phylum Pseudomonadota; class Gammaproteobacteria; order Burkholderiales; family Nitrosomonadaceae; genus Nitrosomonas; species Nitrosomonas ureae_D. The sequence continues at coordinate 2,011 of CAMCBD010000146.1, read as the reverse complement.
TCAAGAACAAAAAATCCTGCAAAGCGGATGAAATCTATTGTGTGCGATGCCGTGCACCCAAAAAACCTGCTGCGGATTTGATTGAATATCGGGTGATTACAGATACTCTGGGAAATCTGGTTGCGATATGCCCGGATTGTGCATCCATCATGAACCGGCGGATCAGCTTGGCAAAATTAAAACAAAATTCCGCTTTTATGAGTATCACGCAACCGCTAGCAGGATTACACATAACAGCGTGTGTTAACCCCTCCGTAAATTGTGATTTCAAGATAGGAGCAGAAAGTCATGCACAAACATCATCCTGACAATGAAAGAATCAAGCACAAATATTTTTCTTTCCTCAAGGAAGCCATGCGTCAAAGTGAGCCAACGATTGATGGTGTAGCCAAGGCAATCGTACGCTTTGAAGATTACAACAAGTATCGTGATTTCAGGTTATTTCATCATCAGCAAGCCATTGCCTTCAAGAACCATCTGTCAGAACAAATCAATCAGCAGACAGGAGAAAAGTTAAGTAAGGCGACTCTGCATTCAACATTGGCGAACTTAAAAAAATTCTTTGAATGGTTAACCAGGGAACCGGGTTATAAATCACGTCTTCAATACTCTGATGCGGAGTATTTCAATATATCCCGTAAGGATATGCGCATTGCAACGACAAAACGTAGCACGGCTGGACCTACGATAGAACAAATCAAACATGTCATTCAAATGATGCCTGACCAAACGGATATAGAACGCCGTAACAGAGCATTAATCGCATTTACTTTGCTCACGGGTGCCAGAGATGGTGCGCTGGCTTCCATCAAGCTCAAGCATGTGAGTTTACTGGAAAACAGTTTATTTCAAGATGCGCGGGATGTGAACACCAAGTTCAGCAAGACTTTCATCACGTATTTCTTCCCTGTGGGAGAAGGTATACGTCAGATTGTTACTGATTGGATAAATTATCTAAAAGAACAAAAACTCTATGGTAATGATGATCCGCTTTTTCCGATGACAGAAATCAGTCTAAATGAAAAAAAGCAATTTGGTGCAGTAGGATTGAAGCGCAAACATTGGAGCACGACCGCACCGATTCGAGACATTTTTCAGCAAGCGTTTGAAGGTGCTGGATTGCCTTGCTTTAATCCACACAGTTTCAGGAATACATTGACGAACTTAGGTAAAATCATCTGCAAAACCCCGGAAGATTTCAAGGCATGGAGCCAGAATCTTGGACATGAAAGCGTAATGACAACCTTATTAATTTATGGGCAAGTGCCAGAACAGCGTCAAGGTGAGATACTGAAGCAATTAGGCGATCCGAAGCAGGTTACAGAAACTGATATTTACGAATTTATGAAAGCAATGATGGAGAAATCCCAGCAAATGGGTATAAAAATATCATGAAATATATTCAGCAGACGGTGACAAATGATACTTACAATCCCATCTCGTTTGGCTCAAACTGAATCGCCCCGGGTTTTCCCGAGACTGTTTGGTTTGAGTCAAATTGCATCAGCTGACTCCTTTAATTGGCGATAATATGCCATTTCAAATTCCGCTGGTGGAATATTTCAAATCGGCTCCAGTAACTGGCGATTGTTGAACCAATCTACCCATTCCAAAGTAGCAAACTCCACATCGTCAATATTGCGCCAGGGGCTGTGATGCCTTATGCCTTATGCCTTATGACTTATGACTTCAGTCTTGTATAATCCATTAATCGTTTCGGCTAGTGCATTGTCATAAGAATCGCCAACACTACCAACAGAAGCATCAATATTGGCTTGTGCCAGGCGTTCCGTGTAGCGAATCGACAAATATTGGCTACCGTGGACGCCCTTCTAAATGTCAAGCGGCAATTTGAACACTATTATTGCTCCGGCACAAATTATTCATGATGCTGCGTATGCAACTTCTGGATCTTTGAAATAACGCATCACACGCTCAGGTGTTTTCTCCAGCATGATCATGTGCTCGGTCGCTGCAGCTTTAAGTTTGGTTTTAGTACGTGCTGGCACCT
>CAMCBD010000145.1 GCA_945872825.1 Nitrosomonas ureae | reverse complement strand
TTTCATCAAGGTCTTGATAACCAAACTCCCAATGAGGTTTATTATCAATATCAAGCAATTCATCAGGCTGCCTGAGCTTGATTAACTACCCATATCAGAGCTTAATTCTACTCTCAGGTTGGACAGTTGCAGGAGACCACTTCAACTCTGCGGTAGAAAGAAATTTATCTGCTGCAAGTATCTGGTTTTTTCCAGTCTTCTTTGCCTTATACATTGCTTGATCTGCGCGCTTAAAAATATTCTCTTGCAATTCCCCTGGTTGATACTGTGCTACGCCAGCGCTAAAAGTAATTAGCAAGCGTTTTTTCCATACAAAAAGAATTTTTTAGTTAAATTACGGAGTATTCTTGATGAAATTAGAAGTGCTTCTTCAAGGATTGTGTTTGGTAGCAGTATTGCAAATTCTTCACCACCATAGCGCGACACAATATCTTCTGGTCGTGTTGTTTCTTTGATAGCGCCAACTAAGAAAACCAGTGCATCATCGCCTACTTTATGACCATGCGTATCATTGAGCTGCTTGAAATTGTCAATATCTAACAACACAAAACAGAGTGGCTCTTGATTGCGCTCTGCACGCGACAATTCACGTTCAAATGCGCTATCCAACCCGCGACGATTAAATATACCCGTGAGGTGATCTTCTTGTACTTTTTCTCCCATTTCTAATAACTTAATTTCAAGCTGACTGATTTGATCTTGTGCTTTGCTTACTTCTGTGCGAGTAACTATTAAATCATCCCGATATTCTAAGACACTGCTTTGTACTTGCTGGGTTTCTTGCATAATCTCCACGAGCAATTGATTCAATTCATCTAGATCATTAGTCTGATTAACTTTATCTGAAAAATATTCAAGCTTAACTTGATAGGTTCCCGTTGCATCAGTGAGCTCTTCAATATTATTGATGAGGGAATTCACCATCTGCTTCACAGTCACTCTAGCTTTGCCCAAGCTTTGCTTTATTATTTCTTGCTTGTGAATGATTTCTTTTAGATACTGCTCTGCTTGAGCCATTATTTGCAAATTCAGTGGCTTAGACATAGTCTCTTTCAATCTAGAGATCTGCTCTTTGATCCACTGATCATCAGACAATAATTCGCCGGTACTATCCATTAACAAATTTAGTAATTTGAGTAAACCCTGTTGCAACTTAATTCCGCTCTCGCCATAGGATTCGAATTTGACGCAGAATTTTTGGAAATGAGCAATAAATTGCTCCATTTCCTGTTTATCCTGAATCTCCCGTACTTGTTGCGCCAATGTCCTAGCTTCATTGGCTAGCATAGCATCATCAAGTAGGATAACTGCAATATGTTCGAACATTTGCGCCATCAATTCCAACATTTGGCCGGCAAAATTACTGATCACGTGCTTTTGTTCTGATGCAATACACTCTGAATGGGAGTTTTGTGGATTGGATCCAGTTTGTAATTTTATAGATAAGGATTCTTCATCATTCTCAATCATTTCTTGAGAATCTGATGTTAATACACTCCATGCATCAATTAGCACTCTTAGTTCGTTGTGTAATTGATCTGAATCTTTTGAAAACTTGACAAGTACCTGACGAAGATCTATCCATTTTTTATCGGAAATCAATTTCTGGTTTTTAGCTGCTAATAGTTCCAATAATTCCTCAATTGTTCCTCCCCACGAAATAGCTGACTCCGATTTGGCATTAACCAGTAATGTCTGTTTACTAATAGTGACAGTCTCATTAGTAACAAGCTTTATCATTAAAGATTTAAACTTTGTCCAATTCTTCTCATTCGCAGCTTGTTCCAGATTATTGGCAAAACTAAGTAATTGCGGTGTATGACGTGGTAGTTCTTTGGCTAAATCAGTTAGCATTTTTGCGGTAATAACAGATATTTGGTTAGGTGGATTACCTGCAATCTGATCGTACAGCTTATGATAATTATCTGGTGTAGGAGAAACTTTAAGCAAAGCAAGTTGCTTTAACGTTTCACGTGCAATAAAAGAAGGATTAGAATTTTTACTTTCATTCATACAAATAACGAACTGAAATACCAATAGAATTATATTAGCGGAGATATGCCGCTATTCTTGAGCTGTTCAGCATAAAACCTCCCTTTCATTTCAAGAATACTCATATCGTACGCGGATTGAAAAGAACCAATCACAAGATTTTTTGTTTAGAAGTGACTGCCTACCGCTGAGGAACATCTGGGATATCAGGAAAATAAAATCAATTTTGGAGTAACTGATGAAAGCGATATATCTTGAGGAAGGCGGATCAGTTAGCGTTCTACAGTATGGCGATATCAAAATCCCGGAAGATTGCGGAGAGAAGCAGGTTTTGGTCTGTATCAAGGCGATCGGCATCAATCCAATCGACTGCAAAATTCGCGCTGCACCCAAACGTTTTCCTATGACCTTTCCCGTAATACCGGGTTGTGACGGTGCCGGAATTGTGCAAGCTGTCGGCTTACATGTTAGAAACTTTAAACTCGGTGATGAAGTCTATTTCTTGCAACCGGGTTTCAATAACCACCAAGACACTTACTCCCTTACTCCGAATATGTGCTGGTAGATGCCGGATTGCTTGCATTGAAACCGCATGCTTTTCATTTGAACAAGCTGTTGCTTGCAGCAGCACTGGTTTTTATCACTGCCTGGGAGGTTTTGCACGACTGGGCACACATCACCCGCGACCAAACAATATTGATTCACGCGATGCCGGTGGTATTGGTCATGCAATCCCTCAATTCGCAAAACTTGTCGGCGCCAAGGTGATAACAACAGTAAGCAGTGAGGGAAAAGATAATTAATAATAAGTAAAACCCCGGTTCAGCCGGGGGTTTACCTATTATTAATTAGGTCGAGGAAGGAATTTCACGGGAGAAAGTTTTTGGGCTCGTGGATATTTCGTATCAACGGTTGGGTTAGAAGAGGGGATGGTCAGGGCGTACATTCGGGATCAGGAAAAGGTGAATCGCCCCGGTTTTTCCGGAGACATGTTTTCTTGAGTCAAGTTGCATGAGCTGACTCTTCCTGTTGGCGGTAGTACGCCTTTTCAAATTCTGCCGGTGGGACATATCCGATTGCATCCAGTAGTCTTCGATTGTTGAACCAACCCACCCATTCCAATGTAGCAAATTCTACTTCTTCGATACTGCGCCAAGGACCGCGATGCCGTATGACTTCGGTCTTGTACAAACCATTGATGGTCTCGGCCATGGCATTGTCATAAGAATCTCCGAGGCTGCCGACGGAGGCGTCAATATTTGCCTGCACCAAACGTTCAATACAGCGAATCGATAAATATTGGCTGCCTCGATCGCTGTGATGTATCAATCCTGAGGTTTCCCGCCGTGTCCATAGCGCGCCTGTTCCAATGCATCCAGTACCAGATCCGTTCG
>CAMCBD010000144.1 GCA_945872825.1 Nitrosomonas ureae | reverse complement strand
GGTTTCATCGCCCCGTATCGCAGCCAGCGCTATTTTTGCTTTGAATTCACTGGAATATTGTGTGCGTTTCTTGCTCATGATTATGATCCTCTATAGTGTCCATAACAGAGCTTAACAACCTGTCCAGTTTTGCGGTACCACTTCAGTTTCGCCGTATGGATAACATCGATGACAATTGCTTGAACGATTTTCCGCTGTATTCACTGGGAAATACCAATGCGTGGTTTGTTTCCTCAGGCGGTTCCTGGATTGGGGGGTTTTGGGGGGCGTGCTGGTGGTTGCGATCCAAAATAACAGAATCAGCACTTGATCAACGCAAAGCATCGGCTATTTGCCAAAATTTGGCTTCAAAAATCAGTATCGACTCCGGAAATCGGAGTCTGGTTTTTTGGTATGGCGCATCACTAGGAGAAATCTGGTTTCGTAACTCTGATGCACGTAAGCTGACTAAAGAATCTATCGCCGCGCTGGTATCTGGTTTTGATCCTTTGATGAATGGCATTCCGCTGGGGACCGCATTGGGCGGCGGAAAAGAAGGCAACCGGCAGATTTCGATCGATAATTTCTCCAGTCTCATCCAGCTTTTGTGCAGCAATAAACAGAAATCCTGTGAAGACATCGCAAAACGCCATACCGATACACTACTGGCAGCTTTCCGCCAGAATAATGGTGCATTTCACGCACACGCACAGTTTAACGGAAACAACTTAATACCGACAGATCAACCGGGTTCATGGTCACGCGGTCAGGCTTGGGCTATGCTGGGATTGAGCCGGGCAGCGGCACAATGGGGAGAGCCTTACTTAACTTACGCCACGACTGCCTGTGAGTATTGGCGGCACTCCCGTCCGGATCTCTTGCCGCCCAATCGGCTCGGTCATCCATCGCAACTCTGTGATCCTTCTGCAACTGTCATCGCGTCACTCGCTATGCTCTCACTGGCTCGCCTCACACCCGATGGAGAGCAATGGCGTATTTATGCGCATCGGCAGATTACCGCAATTATTCGCAGCGAATACTTCACCGGTTTTCAGGAGGACATTAAGCATCCAAAAAACCGGAACAGTACGGAATCCGGAATATTCTGGGGATGTTGTTACAAAACCGGGCCGGATAAAGAAGATCTGGTTGAGACGGTTTGGGGCGGTTTTTTTCTTATGGCCACACTTTGCGTGCTCACAGGTTTTATTGAACCCGGTCAATGCTAAATTCTAATGTCTTTTCATCATCTAAGGAAATCAAATGCTACAACAGATAATCATCTCTGTATTTTCCGGATTTTCTGTCCGAGCCAAGTACTTTATTCTTATTGCATTCATCTTCTCTTCTTTCCACTGTGTTGCTGCAGAAGAAGTATCCACGCCGGTACTGCTTCATGCGGCTCGGGTTTTCGACGGTCATGAAATCAGAACCAATGTATCTGTTCTGATAAAAAATGGGCAAGTAGCTCAGATTGCGCCGCGTGAATCATTTAACGCCAATAACAACATAAAGATCATAGATCTGGGTGATGCAACCATCCTGCCGGGATTTATCGAATTGCACGCGCATTTATCCTACCAGAATGTTCCGAAGGATACTGTGCTAAAGCATGGGATCACAACCATCCGGGATTTGGGTGGACCGGTACACAAGCCATATGGCGGCACTGGCAGCTTGCGCGTTCTCACTTCCGGCCCGATCATTACCGCACCTCATGGCTATCCAATTGTAAAACTTGGTGCCACGGATATTGCAGTAGCTGTTTCCACGCCAGAAGAAGCGCGGCAAACTGTTCGCAACCTGATTGAAGCTGGCGCTGTCATTATCAAGATTGCTCTGGAGCCTGGTGGAGAGGCGGGCGCGCCTTGGTCTTCTAACCACGGTCATACGCATCATGATCAGCCGGATAAAGCACATGGACATGCGCATCGCCAGCCTGCACATAAAGCTTTACATGCAAAACCAAAATGGCCATTGTTATCAGAGGAAATTGTGAAAGCAATTGTCGATGAAGCGCATAAAAATAATCGCAAGGTAACGGCACATATTGCTGAAGCTAATGGTGCGCAAATCGCAATTAACGCTGGCATTGACGAATGGGCACACATACCTTGTGACCCTATTCCTGCATCGTTGCTAAGACAAGCAGTAGCACAGAATGTAAAAATCGTCAGCACAATTGACACCTTATCAAAATGTACTGGGGTGGCGTCCAATGCGGCTACATGGACAGCATTCGGCGGTGAATTTTTATATGGTGCAGAAATTGCACATCCGGATATTCCCTGGGGCATCGATGTGCAAGAGCTGATGTATTTAATGCAGATGGCACGAATGGAGCTAATTGATGTCTTGCGTGCTGCAACATCTAAAGCAGGCCAACACTTGGGCATGCCGCTGCTAGGTAGCTTACAGCCCGGAGCCCCTGCCGATATTATTGCAATCAAGGGCAATCCAATACACAGTCTGAAACATCTTGAATATCCTGATCTTGTGATTTCTGGCGGTGAAATAATTATCAATCATTTTTAATTTCTCTGCGTATCGCCACAATAGATTGGCCGCCTGAGTCTGAATCGCCCCCGGGTTTTCCGGAGACTGTTTGGTTTGAGTCAGGCTGCATCAGCTGACTCCTTTAATTGGCGATAATATGCCATTCCGCTGTCACGTTTCTGTCACGCTAAAGATGCTAACCAGAGCTATAAGCCAGCTAACTCATTGAGTTGAATGGCTCACCAAGTCGGGTAAATCTGGGCACTGGTTTGTGAATCGCCCCGATTTTTCCGGAGACATGTTTTCTTAAGTCAAGCTGCATGAGCTGACTCTTCCTGTTGGCGATAATACGCCTTTTCAAATTCTGCCGGTGGGACATATCCGATTGCATCCAGCAGTCTTCGATTGTTGAACCAATCCACCCATTCCAATGTAGCAAATTCTACTTCTTCGATACTGCGCCAAGGACCGCGATGCCGTATGACTTCGGTCTTGTACAAACCATTGATGGTCTCGGCCATGGCATTGTCATAAGAATCTCCGATGCTGCCGACGGAGGCGTCAATATTTACCTGCGCCAAACATTCAGTATAGCGAATCGACAAATATTGGCTGCCTCGATCGCTATGATGTATCAATCCTGAGGTTTCCCGCCGTGTCCATAGCGCCTCTGTTCCAATGCATCCAGTACCAGATCCGTTCGCAATGAACGACTCACTCGCCAGCCAACGATGTATCTTGCAAATACTTATTGACCCGGCCATTAAATAGTTTTAAGCGGCATATTTTACATATGGGTCTTGGAAGTAAGAGGCGACCCGTTCTGGATTGTTCTCCAGCATCGCCATGTGATCGCTGGCAGCGCTACGCAATTTCTCCTTGGTACGCACCGGCACTTTCGAACCGATAGCCTGTTTCAATTCTGAGTTTAGTCTTTCTTCCGGAT
>CAMCBD010000143.1 GCA_945872825.1 Nitrosomonas ureae | reverse complement strand
TGCTTTCTGCTTCCTCCATTTATCGTAACAATCAAGACCGCAGTAGTACACGATATAATCCGTCGCCTTGACACTCGCAGCTTCGGATAACGGTATCTCTTTAAAACACACCTCACAAGCCACTTTCTCCGGCTCAATTATTTTCTTTTGCTCAATCATTTTAGAATCTCCTGATAATGAGAGTTGAATTTTCTTAGTTTATCCATCCGTATCTCCTGACAAAAATATCACTCATTTAATCGATATGAAACTGCTCAAAGCTTTTCCAGAGTAGGGTAATGGCAATAAACCGCTTGAACTCGCCGGTATGGTTAGTATGGCAGTTCTTCGGCAACATGAATCCTCTCTGCGTAACCAGCTTGACCTCTATATATTATTGTCCTGGCGGTCGTGGCGCTACTTGCAGCCAGCCTCCTGCACAATTCTTAACATAGGGATAGTAGCCATCCGGGTTCTGGCAATAGTACCAATAATTGGTTTGTGGTTGAGCCGGTTGCACTGGCTGAGACTGTTGCTGCTGTATATAAACCGGTGGCGTGGTCGGCACGATCACCTGCGGAGGATAATAATAAGGAGGCGGATAATAATAAGGATAACCATATCCGCCAAACCCATACCCCCCGTACCCGTAGCCACCATAAAACCCAGACCCGTAATAGCCCAAACCAATATTGGAGTGACTGTGCCCATGCGCCCAAACAGAATTACCTGCCAGGACTGCAAGTAGCGTGATCACCAGATATATCAATTTAATATTACGCATAGAAGTCCCACTGAGAATTTGTACTGTAAGACTCAAAATTAGACTGATACATTACATCAGAATTCCATTCACTAAGAAAATACTCTGGAGCTTACGTTTATACTCAAATTTTTCAAAACATCAGATGCCTTGAAAATTAGCATACTCCACCCATGTTAAGCACAGGAACAAGGTATTTCGAATACTTTTCAGAATGAATGTTTGTTTCTCCTGTCGGCCTTTATCGACGATAATGGCTATCTGACTTTACTCATCGAACAAAGGCAATCTGCAAATGTATAAAGAAACCCAAGAGAAACCCAAGCGTGCGGTCGTGGCGGCTGTCCAACTGCCAAGCGTGACGGACATGGAGTTCGAAGCATCGCTAACCGAGTTGCGCGAATTGGCAAAAACACTGGGGTTCGAAGTTGTGCGAACGTTCACGCAGAAGCGCTCCAGCTTTGATTATACGGCTTACTTGGGCACCGGAAAGCGGGAGGAAATACGCCAGTTCGTAAACAACGAATTTGAATCTGCCGGATGGCAGGAAACTGGGCAAACTGACGCACCGGACGCAAACGACATCGATGTCATCTTGGTCGACCACGAGATTTCACCTTCACAGGCGCGCAATCTCGAAAAGGAAATTGGCTGCGCGGTGATGGACCGCACGATGGTCATTCTCGAAATTTTTCATCGCAACGCGCGTTCCCCCGCCGCGCGCGCGCAGGTGGAGATTGCGCGCCTCGGCTACATGGCACCGCGTCTGCGCGAAATGGCAAAGCTCGCGGGGCCGCAAGGCCGGCAACGTAGCGGTGTCGGTGGCCGAGGTGCCGGTGAGTCGCACACTGAGCTGGACCGGCGCAAAATCCGTGATCGGATCGCTGAACTGCAACTGGAAATCGTCGCGATGGATGCCGAACGCCAGATACAACGGGCACGGCGGCTAGAGCGCCGAGGAATTGCTTGCGTGGCGCTCGTCGGTTACACGAATGCAGGAAAATCCACTTTGATGCGCGCACTCACCGGAAGCGAAGTATTGGTTGCCAACAAACTCTTTGCTACGCTCGACACCACTGTGCGCGCCCTCCACCCCGAGAGCGTACCACGCATACTCGTCAGCGACACGGTCGGATTCATCAAGAACCTGCCACATGGACTCGTCGCTTCGTTCAAATCAACGCTCGACGAGGCACTTGATGCATCGTTGTTACTGCACGTCATCGATGCAAGTGATCCCGGATTCGAACGCCAACTTGAGGTCACCGACGAAGTACTGAATGAAATCGGTGCGCTAGACATTCCGCGCATCCGCATCTTTAACAAGATCGACCACGTCGGGGACGCCACGGCGCAAACAGAATGCGAGGCTGCGCTCAAGGCAAAGTATCCAGCCTGCATTGTGATGAGCGCGCGCCGCCCTGACGAGGTCGCAAAGCTACACCAGGCGATCGTTGCGTTTTTCCAGCAAGATCTCGTCGAAGACGAGCTTTTCCTTCCCTGGTCGGCACAGCAACTACGCAGTGCAATCTACACAAGCTGTAAAGTATTGGAAGAGCGTGCAGATGGCGAAGGCGCTTTCTTCCGAGTACGAGGTGAACCCAATGTCGTGAAGAACCTGCGCGAACAGTTCGAGCAGGTACGGTGACTGAAGTCAGCACAATCGAATGGATTAACTGTAAAAACCAGGATGTAATGTTGTGGTTAATTGGGGCTTGGTGACAACGTCAGCGGAAGTTTATTGAATTTCTGACGCATTGCGTTTACGGCTTTCAAAAATGCGGGTTGACCGACAATCCGGGCTTCCAGCTTACGCTTATTGGGAAAATCCATAAATGAAATTCCGATCAGCATCGTCAGCAAACCCTGTCCTGGCAGGAAAAGCATCAAAAAACCTGCAATTAGGAAAATACCACCAGCAATGTTTTTAATAATCAGACCAATAGCGCGCAACACTGGATGATGATCTTTCATCCAATGGCGGGGAACACGTATATCAAAATAATCACTCGGCAAGCGGATCAAAATCCACGGAATCGCGACTAAAGAGCCAATAAAGCCAATAATCGATGCTACCGTCAAACCAATGAGTATATCGGCGGATATCCACTGCTGAATAGTTATGACAACATCTTTCATGATACAAACACCCAGATATGTGAAACGAGATTATTCAGACTTAACTGGATAAAGATCTACAGGTAGAAATTTAGCTAGTAGGCTGGGAAAGTATTCTGCTGCCTGTCGAAGCAGGCAGCAGAAATGACGTTTACAACATCAGAGGTTGGATTAAGGAATTATCCGGTTATTCAGAATTTCTTTGCTTTGGTTATTCCAGATAACGTCGGTCAGGTTGGAGTAACGGGTGATAATTTGTGCTGCGATACCACCTGAGAACAAGCCTGCCCAGCCCAGAATCACAAAGCCCCAGTGCAATGGCGTACTGAACAGTTCTTCCATGAACCAGAATGCATGACCCCATTCATTCAATCCTACGTTTGGCAGAATCATCAATGGGCCTGCAATTGCCATAACCAGCGGGAATGAACCATAAAACACCACTACGTGACTTGGGGTAAAGCTGGTGTCACGAATAATCACTTGGTGCCATGATGCATCTTGTTCGGTGAAGAAGCTGCCGCCCCAGTAAACACCAAACAGATATACACCCAGCCACATCATCCA
>CAMCBD010000142.1 GCA_945872825.1 Nitrosomonas ureae | reverse complement strand
CTGGAGATTCAATGGGTGAAAGCAACACTTAAATTGTATATTTTACATTTTGGAGTGAGCTCATGAATTATCAACCCTCAAAACGAAGTTTTACTTATCATCAACAGGAAACGATGTGGCCGCTATGGTCACAAGGCAAATCGTTGAGTGAAATCGGTCGACAATTGAATAAACATGCCGGTTCGGTATTTTACTACTTACAAAAATCCGGTGGAATAAAGCCAACGCCGCCCAAACGTTCGGCCAGGGATTTGTCGTTACTAGAGCGTGAGGAAATATCACGAGGCCTATCGGCTAATTTATCCTTTAGGGCGATTGCCAGAAATCTCAACAGGGCCACTTCAACGGTTTCCCGAGAAATCAACCGCAATGGCGGACTGTCGAAATACCGTGCCGTAGCAGCCGATAGACGCGTCTGGGTGAAAGCCAAACGGCCAAAGACCTGTAAGCTTAATGACGACGCCAACTTACGCGCTATCGTATCGGATAAACTGGCTAGCAAGTGGTCGCCAGAACAAGTGGCGGGTTGGCTGAAACAAACTTATCCTGAAGCATCGGCTATGCATATTTCACATGAGACCCTCTATAAAACGTTGTTTATTCAATCGCGTGGTGCTTTAAAAAAAGAGCTGCTCCGGCAGTTGTGGACGCAACGGGTGATGCGTTAATCCAAGCACTTCAATACCAAAGGCAATGCACGGGGCGGCATTATTGATGCAGTATCCATCCATGATCGGCCGGAAGAAGTGAACGATCGAATCATCCCGGGACACTGGGAAGGCGGTTTAATCTGCGGTACCCAAAAGTCGTATATCGCAACCTTAGTCGAGCGAAGCTCCCGCTATACGTTGCTGGTTAAATTAACTGGAAACGATACTCATGCTGTGGTTAGCGCTATCACCCAAAAAGTCATTGAGCTGCCCCAGCAACTGAAAAAAACGTTGGCCTGGGATCGAGGGATGGAATTGGCGCAGCACAAACTGTTCACTATTGATACCGATATCAAAGTCTATTTCTGCGATCTAAGTCACCTTGGCACAAAGGAACCAATGAGAATACTAATAAACTACTCCGTCAATATATGCCTAAAAAGACCGATCTATCCGTTTATTCACAGGAGCAACTCGATATGATGGCAGAAGAGTTAAATGATCGACCAAGAAAAACGTTGAATCTTTTATCGCCATCACAGAAAATTTCAGCAGTGTTGCAATGACCGGTTGAATCCCCAGTCGCTTTTTTTAGAATGTCGCGCTCCATCTTCGCTCTTGCAAGCTCCGCTCTCAGTCGCGTCAACTCCATCTGTTCTGCGCTTACCGGCTTGGCTCCTGCACCCGTCAACTGCCCTTGCGCTGCCTGTCGAACCCAATTCTCCAAAGTTTGGCTGGGAATCCACAGCACCTTGGCTGCCGCCGCGCACGATTGACCACCCTGAATCAATCGCACCGCTTCTAATTTGTATTCCGGTGTATACGACGCTCTCTTAACTTTTTCTGCTGCCATTTCTTCGCCTCCTTAACTTGTATTGTAATCTCAGTTAAGAAATACGTTCTTACGGGGCAAGGCCATATTCTGAGCTTCCCTATTTCTGCTTACTTATTACAGGTGAAATAAATAGAGCAGGAAGTGATCTATTTGAATATTTTTTGAGAACTTCTTTTTTATACAGTCCATTTGATTCCACTATCACACCTTTTGTATCCGAATATTTAGATACATAAGGTTGTGTAAATAAAGGATCTTCATTATTTTTTGAATACTTTGTATTTCTGGATTTAGAGACCACATTTTTTTTAGTGTGGCCGATTGTTCCATTATTTTTTACAGAAAATGCTTTCTTAGTTTGCTTGGGTAGGACATTACTATTTAATTTTTGCTCGCTAACTGATGTGTCATGATCTAGAATCTTTGGTTGCGAATTTCCTAATTCAAATCCTTCTATTTTCTCGATTTTAACTTCTATTCCCAATACTCTCTCTATATCAATCAATAAGTTGCTTTCTTCTTGGCTTACTAAAGAAATGGCAGATCCTTTCGTTCCAGCACGGCCTGTTCGCCCAATTCGATGTACATAATCTTCAGGATTATTGGGTAATTCAAAATTGACCACATGTGTTAATTCTTCAATATCAAGCCCCCGTGCAGCAACATCAGTTGCAACAAGCACCGGAACCAGGTTTTGTTTAAAATCAGCCAATGCTTGAGTACGTTGCAACTGATTTCTATCGCCATGTATTGCTGCACTGGATATACCGCATTGATTCAATCGTTTTGCCAATCGATCAGCACCTTGTTTAGTTCTCATAAAAACTAATACTTGCTGTAATTTTCTTTGTTTTATCAAAAAAATTAATAATTCCTGCTTTCTTGCGATGTCAACTGGATGAACAACATGTGTGATTAACTCACTCACCGAATTTTGTTTTGCAACTTCAATCAGTACTGGTTTTTTTAATATTTTATTTGCAAGTTTCTTTATTTCTTCTGAGAAAGTAGCTGAAAACATCAGGTTCTGGCGTTGCTCAGGCAGCAGTTGAATAATTTGTTTTATATCAGGCATAAATCCCATATCTAACATTCGGTCTGCTTCATCTAGTATGAATATTTCTACTTTAGATAATCCCAAAGTCTTTTGTTGAAGATGATCCAGCAAACGGCCTGGAGTTGCTACTAAAATTTCTATTCCAGAACGTACGGCATTGACCTGAGCATCGATACTGACTCCACCATAAATTACGGTTGATCTAAGTGTCAAATACTTTCCATAAGTTTTAACACTTTCATGAACTTGTACAGCAAGCTCTCTAGTCGGAACTAAAATTAAAGCGCGAATCGGATGTTTAGCCGGCGACATGCTAGTATTTGCATGAATCTCGAGTCTTCGCAGCATCGGAAGGGTAAAACTTGCTGTTTTACCTGTGCCTGTCTGAGCACCACCCATTACATCGTTGCCATCTAAGATCACTGGAATAGCTTGTTCTTGGATTGGAGTTGGTTTTGTATATCCCTGATCAGAGATAGCGCGCAATAAATCAGTCGATAAACCGAGTTGCTCAAATAACATTTTTTTACTACTCCTTAATTACTTTCATACATAATTTGGTTGTTATTCTCATAATTGAAGTTATTAAAAAAGAATCATGTAACGTACAATATTCACAATTACAATAAACAAAAGAACCCGCACAAAATCTATTGTGCGGGTTCATGTAATCACTCGATCAATTTTATTCAGGGATATGAATCCTTTGAGAAACAAAATTGATTTAGGATAACTTATAATTAATCCTCATCATCCTCATCTTCGTCTTCCTCATCTCCACTACCACCATCCTCTTCTTTCTGCAGCACCAACTTGCCAGCTGCCAAACTCGCATTCAGATCCGTCCTCGCTACTTCTTCATGCACCAGATTCTGATGGCAGTCTATACAGG
>CAMCBD010000141.1 GCA_945872825.1 Nitrosomonas ureae | reverse complement strand
ACATTCACCGCTGACCAACTTAATCCAGTTTGCTCGACGATCTTCATGATTCCGACACCCTTGCGATGCATTCGTACCACTTGTTTGCGTCTCTCATACAGAACTTCACGGGTCTGCTTCCGTGCATCTTCTTTATCCATAACAAATGGACATCGAACAACAGTAAAAATTCAGGTATAAATCGTGCTGGGTCTATAGTGTAGCCACATCATAGGCGTATGGTGCGCCGGCGGTACCCCCCCTATGGATTTATGCGCTTGCTGAGTAAATATCATCTACCAGCGCCGCCTTGCCTGCGCGCCGGTCCTTGCGTCCGAGTGCTCGCATAGGCGGCTTATAGGATTTAACTGATTGTCTGAAAAGCAAAGAACCTTTATAGTAGTCCTTTAGTTTTCAATGATATGTATTTGTAGCCCCCGTGTTACCTGAGTGGGGTAAGATAGAATTATGCGTTCTTGACAAAATACTAAATGCTGTAAATGTACTATCTGTATAGCATTGCAATTAATAGTTTTTTGTACAGCGTATTAGCTATAAAGGTAAATAAATATAAGCTATGTCATCAGAAAATAAAATAGAGCTCAATTGTACTGAAAGAATATCAATACCCTCAGCTGAGTCCCAGCAAAGTTCTGCGGTAAGTGCCACAGCAATCTCAATGAAAAACACGGTAGTTGAGCTACAAACGTTTCTGAATCAAGTTGGTTTCTACATTTACATGAAGGATAGGATGGGGTGCTACACTTATGTAAATGAGAGCGCTCAAGATTTTTTCGGTACCTCACTAGACAATATTATTGGCCGGAATGACAGCTACTTCTTTGATTTCGAAACTTCAAATGAATTAAAGCGCAATGACTGTCGCGTGACCGAGTTTGGAGAAATAATAAGGCAAGAAGAAAAGATTACTATCAAATCAACTGGCGAGACGCGAATTTACCAATCGGTCAAACAACCTATACGCAATGATCAAGGCCAGATCATTGGCTTGCGTGGGATTTCCACAGATATCACCCAATTCAAACAAACAGAGGATACGCTTAACCAAATCATCAAACATCTGACACTAGCCAGACATGCTAGCGGTGTGGGTATCTGGCATTGGGACATAGTCCAGGATAAATTGGTTTGGGATGATCAGATGTTTACTCTGTATGGCATCTCGAAAGATAACTTCAGTGGTGTTTACAAGGACTGGAGTACAAGTGTTTATCCAAAAGACTTGCAACGGGCCGAGAAAGAAATCCAAACAGCGTTATGTGACAAAAAAAAACTCGATACCGTATTTCGTGTTTGCTGGCCAGATGGAACTATCCGCAGTCTCCATGTCATAGCCACCGTAATACGCGATGCTTCAGGAAAGCCCTTGCACATGGTAGGTACGAACTGGGATATTACCAGCCACATGGAATCAGATGACTTCAAGTTGTTAGCCAGCGCGATTTATCAATCGAGCAGTGAGGCTATTATGGTAACGGATGAAAATAATATTATTAGACATGTTAACCCTTCATTTACTCGAATGACAGGGTACGAGTTGGCAGATGTAGTGGGCAAGGGTCCCAGAATTTTTAATTCTGGACGCCATGACAAAACCTTTTACCATGAAATGTGGCAATCGATTAGAAAAACAGATCATTGGCAAGGTGAAATATGGGAACGCCATAAGAATGGTACGATATATGCCAGCTGGTTAAACATCAGCGCTATTCGCCATCTCAATGGTGACATCTATTGCTATGTCGCCCAGTTCTCAGATATCACTGAGAAAAAACAAAAAGATGAACTAATCCTAACTCAAGCTAATTACGATCAGCTCACTGGTTTACCCAATCGCAATTTATTCAAGGATCGATTAGCTCAGGAAATCAAAAAGTCTCACCGTAGTGGATTGCCACTGTCATTGTTTCTCCTTGATCTGGATCATTTCAAGGATATCAATGATACTCTCGGTCATGCTGCGGGAGATGAGTTGCTTAAAGAAGCCGCGAGCCGTATCAAGTCATGCATGCGTGAAATTGATACCGTAGCACGGCTAGGGGGAGATGAGTTTATCGTTATTTTACCGGAATTCACTAACAAACTACGCATTGAGATGGCTGCTCAGCATATTATTCAAGAACTGGGCAAATCGTTTCAATTTAATCAAAATCTAGCTGTTTATCATATCTCTACCAGTATCGGTATTGCCGTTTATCCGGAAGATGGTACGGACATGGAAAGCTTAATGAAACACGCGGATCAGGCAATGTACGCTGCAAAACAGCAAGGACGCGGACGTTTTTGTTACTTTACGCCTGCCATGCAACAGAAAGCAAATGAAAAAATGACACTTATCGGTGATCTTCGGGGAGCACTGACACGCAATGAGCTTTATGTCTACTATCAACCTATTCTGGATTTAACTAATCAACACATCACTAAAGCAGAAGCCTTGCTGCGCTGGAAACATTCTCAACTTGGCCTGATCAGTCCTGCCACCTTTATTCCGCTAGCAGAAGAAAGTGGCTTAATCCAAGAAATTGGCGAGTGGGTATTTGATCAAGTTATCGCCCATATTCAGCAATGGCGTAAACAATCTGGCGATACGATTCAAGTCAGTGTGAATAAGTCTCCAGTTCAGTTTAAACAAGTCAACAAACAACTATGGTCTGAGAAACTGACTCGCTTGGGATTGCCTGGGAACTGCATTAATGTGGAAATTACCGAAGGTTTGTTGTTAAAAGACACCCTTGATGTTAAAGATTGTTTGCTGGAATTTCGCAATAATGGGATTGAGGTTTCTATCGACGATTTTGGTACTGGCTTCTCCTCGTTATCTTACCTCAAGGCATTTGATATCGACTATCTCAAGATTGATCGTACTTTCATAAGTAATTTGACCACCAATATAACTGATCACGCATTAGTTGAAGCAATTATTGCGATGGCTCACAAACTGGATATCAAGACTATTGCCGAAGGTGTAGAAACGCAGGAACAACAGGATTTGTTAATTGAACTTGGTTGTGACTATGTGCAAGGTTATTTTTATTCTCCTCCCATCCCTGCAAGAGAATTCGAGAAATTGATCACTCAGAATAGATAGAGCTTACTCAGAAAACATAACAAATTGATTGAATTTAATAATATTGTATGTTTTGGTAGAATAGTGCACATAAATATGTGAATTAACACCAAAAGCCGTGCACTATGATTCGTTATGTCAGCCAAAAGCAACTGCCCCCTCGAAGGATTTGATACACCGCCAGGCATGATTCTTGATCCCACTAATCGCTGGGTAAAACTGAGAGATTGCATACCGTGGGATGAGTTGTCCGAGAGTTACTATAAGACGTTATGTTCAAGACTATGAAGTGGTCTCCTGCAACTGTCCAACCTGAGAGTAGAATTAAGCTCTGATATGGGTAGTTAATCAAGCTCAGGCAGCCTGATGAATTGCTTGATATTGATAATAAACCTCATTGGGAGTTTGGTTATCAAGACCTTGATGAAAGC
>CAMCBD010000140.1 GCA_945872825.1 Nitrosomonas ureae | reverse complement strand
GACCATCGATACCACTGAAATCACCTACACGGTAGGCGGTGCCAATCGATCGGCTAGACGGTCTGAATTAATAATAAGGAATTTTTGAAAGCAAGGCGTTAAAACACAAAATCGCCAGTACCAAATAAAGCGAAAATCAGTACCAAATAAAACGGTTTTTTACATTAGCTTCAGGCAGTTCTGTCAGAGTCTGGACGTATAATCCTTCCTCCTCTGTTCCAAACAATTCTGTTTCAAATACACCGCGCCGATAATGGTCAATCGCTAAGTTACGTACGACCCGAAACAAGTATGCCAACGGTTGACTGATATTCTGCGCGGCCGATACTTCGGTTACTTTAATATAAGCATCTTGTATGATGTCATCCGAAATATCCCAATCTCCTAAGATTTTGTATGCGGCTCGACGCAATTGCATTCGATTAATAATGAACAATGTATTTAGTTCTTGAGTCCATTTTTCTACAGGCACCATCATGATCTTTATAATTTATTGATAATTATTTTTAAAATATTTACTTGATATATAGGGTCCGCGCGAATACCTAGCCACCAACTTCACCTGACAACCATGCATTAAATTTGGATAACTAAATCAATAGTTAAAATCCGCTACTCCCTTCAATCGCTCAATAACATCACTTCTCAAACTCGCTTGACCTGAAGATATTTGGGTAAGTACTGAAGCAAAGCTGGAAATTCCATTTCCTTTGAATAGCAAACAAGGCTTGCCATTACGTTTGCAGAGACGTTTCAATCGATAATAGGCAGCATGACTGACGCAATCAGTTGGGCAAATGGCAGCATCAGCGCGATTGATCATTTCCGGCAGACGGGAAAGTGCATCATTCTGGCCACCGTCATGATGGATTAAATAAATACCTAATCGCTCGGCCAGCAGACGGTATTTGGGAAATTGTGTGACATGCCCACCAACACAAATCACACAACAATTTTTTATTTGTGATGTGTTATGAAAATGAGAAGGATTGCAAGGAACATTACTTACATTATTAGATTGCAAGAGTATTTCTAGCGAATCTCGTTCTGTAGTCAGAATGTTACGCTCATGGGTCAACTCTGCTATTTTGCCATTAGCAACCTGCAGCGCTTGCTCGAAAAAAGTAGCTTGTTTGGCTGAGCTCTGTAATTGCTCGTTCGCCACGGCCAATTTCATCAAACGCTGTCCCATTTCAATTATCGCCCTACCAGATTCAATGACTGCCAGCCGAGCTTGTAGCGCTGACATATCTTTCTGAGCCTGACGCAAATGCTCTATTTCAGCCAGGGTTTCCTGAAGTCGCCGACGCAATTTTGCTTCGACATGCACATGACGTTGCTTCTGAAGCGCGATCACCACTTCCAGTTCAGCATAGTCTTTTTCCAACTGGGTTAATCGACGTGTATTGATAGCTTGGCCTGCTCCCATTTGGTGGGAATGCATATGAATGTCGCCATAAATTTTTCCTCTCGTTTCATTGCTGACTTGTTTATGTGTCAGTGCAGCCCATAAAGCACCAGCAATATCTCCGTGTGCAAAATATTTTTTCCATAAATTGAGAACTTCAGCATCTGATTTGGCTGACTTAAAATATGCCAGAGAGATTTGATACTTTAAGTCGAGGTGCTTTTGTATGGCCTCAGAAACACTATTCCTCGTGGCGATGCGATCTATCACTTCGGTATGCAGAGAAAAAGAATCGTTTAGCGATGCGCTAAAATGATATCGCTGGGCAAATCTCACCAATTCGTCCATCGATAGACAGGTACCAACAATTGGGCACCGATTGGCTTCCTTAAGCTCCCAGATTTTGCTGCGTTTGGTCGGCAGTAATTCGAAATCTGATCGCGAAGAGTGAGATAGATCCTGGCTTCCTGTCGATAATAAATCTATAATCGGCAACTCAGAAATAAGGCATTCATTCATAACAGTATTTCTCCATTTATTTAGAGTAGATTTACATCTGGATGCAGTCAGCAGGGATTGATCGTTGATCTGTTAGCACTCACGTTGCTAAATTGATGAAAAATCATCACCAGACTTTGATAAGCGGTTTCATAGGTGGATCTTCTCGACAAACACCTGCTAATTTGAGCGGGCCATCGACTAATTAGTAATAGGTTATTGAAAGCTAGAAGTGCTAGTACGAACCAATACGCTAGCGTAAGAAAAAAATCATACCCAGCGAAGCACCGGTATTTGATAAACCAAAATTCACACTCACGTACACCGGCTATGGGATTTTTTGGGGGAGTGATTTTGGTATTGTCTTGTTTGCGTATCCTGCTGTAAGGTGAGATGGCGCAACAGTTATCAGTGTCAATAGCTTCAAAGTCGTTGCTGCACTTGGGTTCTTTGCAACCGTAGCGGAATTTGAATACAACCAATCTGAAGCTAGCTGGGAATTCAAAAATTGAGTACTCGGTAACAGATGATTTTGTAGAACTAGATTTAATTACACATGCAGTAGATATTATAGATAGCGAACACAGGTTCGGAACCCGTGACAAATGACAACTTCCACCCTCTACTAATTCCTTTCTTGCACGCATAGAACCATCTCCTAATCATTGAGTGATGGCTGGCTGACAAGAGATAGATACTTTGTTGGCTGGCTGGGATGCGCCTCTTTACGATGAGAAATATGCAGATAATTCTGCTATTACATATATCTATGCTCATACATAATATTTCGATATGAGCATAGATATTTCATGTCAAAATCGAGCGCTTTATTTATATATCATTTCAGATCAAATGATAATGATTATCATTTACTTTGTAAATAGAGGCCTTCAGAAAATCTGATAAAATTGCAAGAAGTGCATTCATTTACAGCTTTATCCACAGATTTTGTGGAAAAGAATTCTTACTGATTATTGGTATTCGACTACGGAAAACGGTCTTCCAACCAATCCGCCCATTTGGCGGACTTAACAATCAGATCGGCGCGATACCTCGCATTATATTTTGAAGTACGCGAATGATAATTGGCTGCTCTCGTCCAAATATCGCCTTTATCATTCTTGATATGTAGCCGCACTCGCCATGCGGCCAGATCATAGGCATAACAACCCGTATTTGCTACGTGATCAGGTGTAATGCCATATTTCTATAAATCTTGAAGAAATAAAGTATTAAACTGCATCGAGCCAACATCGTGAGTACCGTTACTGTTACTCACCCACTGACCCGGTTTACCACCCTCTTTTTCGGCTATCGCCAGTAATATATTGGCGGGTATTTCATACTTGATGGCGGCAGCGATTGAGTACACCACCCTTTCTTGCATATCCGGCGGCAAATCCATTATCGAGCAAATCGTTTAAATGCCTTATTCATTATGGGTCTTAGGAAGTTAAGCACTTACAAAAGTGTGTTAACTTGCTGAGATGAATGTTAAAAACAGATACTATTTTTTGTTCTCGAATTAGAGAAGCTAAATTCAGGCAACTTATTCGCTGTTTTGCTCTGGATTTTACTGCTACAAGTACCGCGCATTTGACCGATATTTCCATTCGATCTGTCAATGCTATTTACCTCAAAGTACGACAAAGAATTGCCC
>CAMCBD010000139.1 GCA_945872825.1 Nitrosomonas ureae | reverse complement strand
TGAAGAAATGGTCAGAGCGTATATACGAGATCAGGAAAAGGAAGATGAGCGATATGATCAGTTGAAACTGGATATGTAGATGCCGCTTTAGCGGCTCACAAACAGCCCCTTTGAGGGGCTCCAGCTATAAACCTCCGGCTCTGCCGGAGGTAATTTAACTAGATAGATGATGCAGAATGAGGTCTATTGAAAATCATTGGCATGTTTTAGAAATTAAAATCGTATTAGCAAAATGGGTCATGACTGTCCATGTTTGTCTTGACATGAAACAATAAACCCAATAGAATCCGCTCTCTTTTTTGCCGCATCTTGTATAAAATATGAAGGTGCTAAATTGTTAATCGCTAGCGCCTTAGTAAATAAATAAAATCAGCAAATAGTACGTGGACGGCTAAAAGCCGTCCCAGTTTCTTAGGACATAGAAATGCCGACAATTAGTCAGTTAGTTCGAAAACCGCGCACCGCTAAGCGAGTTAAAAGCAGCGTTCCAGCATTAGAGAATAGCCCACAAAAAAGAGGGGTCTGCACAAGGGTATACACGACAACGCCAAAAAAACCGAATTCAGCATTGCGTAAAGTTGCAAGGGTTCGATTAACTAACGGGTTTGAAGTGTCAAGCTACATTGGTGGAGAAGGGCACAATCTTCAAGAACACTCGGTTGTGTTGATCCGTGGTGGTCGCGTAAAAGATTTGCCAGGTGTGCGATATCATACAGTTAGAGGTAGTCTGGATACAGCAGGTGTGAAAGATCGTAAGCAAGGTCGATCAAAATACGGTTCGAAAAAGCCAAAAACTGCGTAGAAGATAGAATCGGTGCTGTTTTTGTTGATAGATAAAAATATGTTGCGAAAGGTAATGGGGTTGCATAATGCCAAGACGTAGAGAAGTTCCAAAGCGTGAGATATTGCCAGATCCAAAATATCACAATGTAGAATTAGCAAAATTTGTTAATGTTCTAATGACTCGCGGTAAAAAATCAGTAGCGGAGAGGATTATTTACGGAGCGTTAGAGCATATAGAAAAGAGAACTGGCAATGATCCATTGGAAGTTTTTATACAAGCTTTGACTAATGTCCGTCCAATAGTAGAAGTTAAAAGTCGTCGGGTGGGCGGCGCAAATTATCAAGTACCGGTTGAGGTGCGATCAGTGCGTCGCAACGCTTTGGCAATGCGATGGCTTAGAGATGCGGCCAGAAAAAGAAGTGAAAAATCAATGGATGCAAGACTAGCCGGCGAGTTAACGGAGGCAGCTGAAGGACGCGGAGGGGCAGTAAAGAAACGAGAAGAAGTGCATAGAATGGCTGAATCAAATAAAGCATTTTCTCATTTCAGGTTTTAATTGCCAGAAATTTTATGTAATAAAATCATTCGTAAATCGAATCAATTGTAAGGCATTTGACTGTGGCAAGAAAAACACCCATTGAGCGCTATAGAAACATCGGTATTATGGCGCATATCGACGCTGGCAAGACAACGACCACTGAGCGTGTGCTCTTTTATACTGGCGTGTCGCATAAATTAGGCGAAGTTCATGATGGCGCAGCTACCATGGATTGGATGGAGCAGGAGCAGGAAAGAGGGATAACAATTACCTCAGCTGCCACAACATGTTTCTGGAAAGGAATGGCTGAAAATTATCCAGAGCATCGAATTAATATCATAGATACGCCGGGTCACGTAGATTTTACCATTGAGGTTGAGCGTTCGCTGCGTGTTCTAGATGGAGCGTGTACGGTATTTTGTGCGGTCGGTGGTGTGCAACCGCAAACCGAAACGGTTTGGAGACAGGCAAACAAATATAAAGTTCCTCGTTTGGCATTTGTGAACAAGATGGATCGGTCAGGTGCCAATTTCATGCGCGTGTATGAACAGATTAAAACGCGTCTTAAAGCAGTGCCTGTACCAATACAGTTGCCGATAGGTGCGGAAGATAAGTTTGAAGGGGTTATCGATTTAGTCAAGATGAAAGCCATTTATTGGGATGAGGAAAGTCGTGGCACTAAATATGAGGAACGTGATATACCCTCAGAGTTAAAAGCAGATGCGCAGATATGGCGAGAAAAGATGCTGGAAACAGCAGCAGAAGCAAATGAAGAGTTGATGAACAAATATCTTGAAAATGGGGACTTGGAACCTGCAGATATTAAAAGTGGTTTGCGGGCGCGTACTATAAATAATGAAATAGTGCCCATGATGTGTGGGACCGCCTTTAAGAATAAGGGTGTGCAAGCTATGTTGGATGCGGTTATAGATTATATGCCGGCACCCACGGATGTCTTGGCGATACAAGGTGAAACTGAGCGTGGTGAGCCGGATAAAAGAATGGCTGATGATAACGAGCCTTTCTCAGCATTGGCATTTAAGATTGCAACCGATCCATATGTAGGGCAGCTAATATTCTTCAGAGTTTATTCGGGGGTTGTTGTATCGGGTGATACAATCTATAACCCGGTCAAAGGAAGAAAAGAAAGAATTGGCAGGATACTTCAAATGCACGCAAATCAGCGTGAAGAGATCAAGGAAGTCCGGGCTGGAGATATTGCGGCAGCAGTGGGTCTGAAAGATGTCGTTACCGGAGATACCTTGTGTGATCCGCAAAAAATAATCACACTGGAAAGAATGGATTTTCCCGAACCAGTCATTCATGTGGCAGTTGAGCCAAAGACGAAAGTGGATCAGGAGAAAATGGGTATTGCGCTCAATAGATTGGCTCAGGAAGACCCTTCGTTCAGAGTACGAAGTGATGAAGAATCAGGGCAGACAATTATCTCTGGTATGGGTGAATTGCACCTCGAAATCATTGTCGATCGTATGAAAAGAGAATTTGGTGTAGAAGCTAATGTAGGAGCACCTCAGGTTGCTTATCGTGAAGCGATAAAGAAACAAGTTGAAATAGAAGGGAAATTTGTGAAGCAATCAGGGGGGCGCGGACAGTATGGTCATGTATGGCTGAGGATGGAGCCAAATGAAACTGGAAAAGGTTTCGAGTTCATAGATCAAATAAAAGGTGGCTCAGTGCCGCGAGAATATATACCTGCAGTTGAAAAGGGATTATTGGAAACGCTGCCAAGCGGTGTGTTAGCTGGATATCCGGTGGTGGATGTAAAGGTTATACTTTTTGATGGATCATACCATGATGTGGATTCTAATGAGAATGCATTCAAAATGGCTGCTTCAATAGCATTCAAGGACGGAATGCGTAAGGCAAATCCAGTGTTACTAGAACCAATGATGGCGGTTGAAGTGGAAACACCGGAAGATTTTATGGGAAATGTTGTCGGAGATTTATCATCAAGACGTGGCATGATCCAAGGTATGGAAGATGTGCCAGGATTCAAGGTAATTCGAGCTGAAGTGCCGTTAGCAGAAATGTTTGGATATTCTACGGCGTTGCGTTCAGCTACTCAAGGCAGAGCAACTTACTCAATGGAATTTAAGCATTATTCTGAAGCTCCTAAGAATGTAGCAGAGGCAATAATAAATAAGAAATAATTGAATAGAATAGAGTGTAAAGGAATGAGTCATGGCAAAAAGTAAATTTGAGCGGTCGAAGCCACACGTAAATGTTGGTACGATAGGACATGTTGATCATGGAAAGACGACGCTGACAGCGGCGATTACGACGATATTGACG
>CAMCBD010000138.1 GCA_945872825.1 Nitrosomonas ureae | reverse complement strand
TGCCGGTACGCACGGTTGGGCACTATCTCAAGCGTTGGGGATTTACTCCGCAGAAGCCGCGGCGTGTTTACGAACAACGCCCGGAGGCGGTACAGCAATGGCTCAATGAGCAGTATCCGGAGATAGCCAAGCGTGCTCGTACTGAAGGTGGGGAAATTCACTGGGGTGATGAGACAGCGCTGGTCAACACCGATGTGCGCGGACGTGGCTTTGCACCCAAGGGAAGAACTCCGGTAGCCTATGCGCCTGGCACACGGCAACGACTGTCAATGATTGCCACAGTGACAAGCAAAGGTTGTGCGCGTTGGCAGATTATCGATGGAAATTTCAATTCAGATCGGCTCATTGAGTTTCTTGAACTTCTGATCAAAGAGACAGAGAAAAAAGTATTCTTAATCCTGGATAATTTGAGAGTGCACCACAGTAAACCAGTAAAGGCTTGGCTGGAAGAAAATAAGGAAAAGATTGAATGCTTTTATTTACCCAGCTACAGTCCGGAATTAAATCCGGAAATTAGACAGATTTAGGTTTCCGGATAAATAGCAATTAATACTGGACTTTATCCGATCAGTTCGATTAAGGTGTTCAAAAAGCACTACGCTTAATCGATAAAAAATTAGTTAGATAGGAACAAATAATATTCAAGATGTGTTTCTCAGCAGAAGCAAGTTTTATAGTCGGTGGAGCACTCCTGGTTGTCAGTATAACAACAGCTCGAGAAACCATCTACCAAAAGGAACTTCCAATTGCGATGATTCCATTTATTTTTGCCATCCAGCAATTGGTGGAAGGATTCTTATGGGTTTCGCTAACCAACAACGACACATCGCAAATTCCATTTTGGCTAAGTAATATTTACGGGGTTTTTATTGGCATTATCTGGCCACTATTTGCACCCTCCGCAGTCTATTGCGCAGAAACAAACAGTAAACGCAGGAAAATTATTGCATCAATCGGCATAACCGGTATTGGGCTTGCCATATATACCGTCATCGGTCTCATTAAACAACCAATTGTCGCAGAAATTATCAATCACAGTATCAATTACAAACATGATGTCGCTAATTACCAGCTCGTCATTGTTTTGTATCTATTAGCCACCTGCGTACCATTTATTTTCTCCAGTTATCGGCACTTGTCTATTGCGGGCATCACCATAACAATCGGTTTCTTCCTTGCTTATCTCACTTTTTTGGAAACCTTTGCTTCAGTTTGGTGTTTCTTTGCAGCCATCGCGAGTGCATTGATTTATTTTTTCTTTGCGCATCGAATTAAAGAACCATTAATCCCGATACGGTAGCATCTCTTTGATACAGAACTGAAGCTTATCAGTAATAAAACAATTACTTCACTTTGATTTCTGTCAGTACAGTCCAATTTTATTCCTAATACACACTCAATCTCCATGTGCCTTATTCAAACATCTTTATCCGTATATTATTACCTAGAATTGTCTGGATATGGTTGGGCATCTAGCAGAATCACTTGTTAAGAAAGCTGTCATCAGTTATGTTTACGGCACGTTAATAATTTCTGACTGACCCGGTTACGCCAATAAAAAAGGCGGGGCCGATTCGCTGATGGATAGGATATTTACTTCTGTATTGAATTGAAAAAGGATTATTATGCTTTCCAAGCCAAAATTGCCAATCCGTAAATTTCCGATCGCGATTTGGGTTGGTGTCATCGCTGTTTTCATAGCGTTCGGAACGTTGTATCGCACAAGCTCGCAAGGCGACTTATCCGAAACCTATCCGAAGGGTTTTCGCGGTGGCGCTTGCACCATAGAAACGGAAGCGCTGACTATCGGTTACTCGGGTTACTATCTCCCCAAAGATTATGAATCCTCTGAGGATACAATCCAATCACCATATGTACCCGTTCAATGTGGCAAAGTACCTGAGCCGGCTACACTGAATATTTCGATCGACCTGTTGTACCCGGAATCGGCCCGTGATTTCCTGTTGGGGCTGCGTCTGGTGCAAGTAGAAATGGATGAAAAAGAGAATCAGAAAGAACACGAGATACTGTCTATTCCCGCACAGCAACATCAAGCGGGAGTAATCACACTGGCATTTAAGTTGCATGAGCCAGGTCAGTACATTCTGTATTTAAACGGCAAGAATACCGAAGGCACAGATCTTCAGGTAAAAATCCCACTGCAAGTCGGCTTAAATTGGACGGATCACCTCAGAAAGAATTTCTCAACCTTCTTAAAAAACCACTAACAATCCTACGCATCCCTCAAGATAACTTATCTCAATAATATGCCAAATGAATAGAGAACGTATCAAAGTACAGTTCTGAATTCAAGACATATTTCTCTCAAATTCTTACATTGCTTGCCGCTACATACAATATAAAAGTTAAGGAGAAATTTCATGGATGTTACAGGTATAGCAAATATAGCCACGGCAATGGCTGATGCCAGCACCAATCAGGCAGTCGGTATTGCGGTTCTTAAAAAAGCAATTGATATAAATGCTGCGGGTGCTCTCGCTTTGATTGAAGCGCTTCCAGATATTAGTTCCACACAGAATTTACCAGCGCATATTGGAAAAAATATCAATACCACTGCTTAGTCGCATATTTTTCCGGCCATTACAGCGCTACTTGAATAGCGCTGTTTTTTTGGCAATGCAATTTCCATCATTCTTTCGTAAGATTACGAGATGGCCATTTCATCTCTAGGGTTCAGCTCCCCTCCCCTTAGAGCGAAAGCTAGTTGAAAACCAGCAGATTGAAGAGCGCAGGTAATACTCCACTACTTGCGGCAGGGTGCTTTATTTTTTACATATTTCCTTAAAGCCCTCCTCACCATTGTCATTATTGCAATATAAGATAGAATTCATGTCAGACTTAGGATTAAGAATGCGATAAGAATATTAGAAATTTACTTGCAATTTAATCTTTAAAGTATAACGATTATCAATCTGATTCGAACTCATACTATAACTTCTCATGATTTCTGGATCCAATTTTACCCTGCCAGCTTTCGATTCACTGGAATCCCAGAAAAAACGGCTCCGCCTTCTCAGTAAAGCAACCGAAATTGGCGATTGGTCCCATACTTTCAAGACTGATATTACGGTCTGGTCTGAGTATCTTTATAATTTTTATGAATTAGATAAAAACTATAATTGCTCAGCCCTACTTGCAAGCATGCATTTCTATCGGGGATCTGAGAAAGAAAAAATGCTCGCATTGATTGCGCATGTCACCGTAGCAAAGACCCAGCAAACCGCAGAACTCATGATTGTGATGGATGATGGCAGACCCAAATGGCATACCACAACCATTTACCCGATGCTTGATGAGCAGGGAGATTTAATCGGTTTGTATGGTATTTTGCAAAATATCACAGCAAGAAAGAAGAGCGAATTGGAGTTACAGCGAATGGCCATTGTTGCTGAGAAAACTAATGGTATCGTGATGATTACCGATCCAGAAAAACGCGTAATATGGATCAATAATAGTTTTGAAAAAATCTTGGGGTATAAGTCTGAAGAGGTGATTGGAATTGTGAAGTGGTCTCCTGCAACTGTCCAACCTGAGAGTAGAATTAAGCTCTGATATGGGTAGTTAATCAAGCTCAGGCAGCCTGATGAATTGCTTGATATTGATAATAAACCTCATTGGGAGTTTGGTTATCAAGACCTTGATGAA
>CAMCBD010000137.1 GCA_945872825.1 Nitrosomonas ureae | reverse complement strand
CGGCTGATCAAGTCACGCACGGCGTTAAGCAATGAGATACGGGGTTTACTGGCCGAGTTTGGTATTGTGGTAGAAACATCGATTGGGAGATTGCGAAAGGCGTTGCCTGAGTTATTGGAAGATAGTGAGAATGGGTTGCCGGGGAGTTGAGCGCACTGGATGTTAGCATTACAGCCTTTGAAGCCAGAATTGCCCAGGCAAGTCCGTGAGGATGACCGCATCAGGCGGCTACTTGAAGTAGAAGGGATTGGTCCGATCACTGCCAGTGCGCTGGTCGCGGCAGTGGGCAATGGCATACAGTTTAATAGTGGCCGGGACATGTCCGCATGGCTTGGTTTGACGCCGAGACAATATTCCAGCGGTGGCAAGAACAGGCTTGGCGGGATCAGTAAACGCGGCGCAAATATATGCGCATGCTGCTGATACATGGTGCCCGTGCTGCGCTTAATGCCGCCAAAAATAAAGAGGATGGACGAAGCCGCTGGGCAAAAAGTCTGGCCACGCGGTGCAACAAAAACATTGCGACAGTGGCGTTAGCCAATAAGAACGCACGTATTGCATGGTCGATATTGAGTCGTGGCGAGTCTTACCGGAAAGCAGCGTAGCGTCTTGCATGTAGTACAGCAAGTTTTGTTTAGCGGAGGGGAGAAAATCACTGGTAATTGCGTAGCAAAATGAAATGATGGCAAACCAGGTCAGATCGGCGTAAGTAATTCAGTCTTTTCAACAGGCCCCCTGCCCGATGCATGACAAGGCAAAGCCGCCAGGCCGATTTGAAAGCATATTTTGTAAACTCAGGTTCGAATAACCTCCAGAAGGTTCAACTTTTGTTGGAGGTGATCTATGAACTTTGGAAAAACGCTATTCGCACAACTCATGGAGTTTCTGCCATGGGCGAGCTTCGCGAGAATCGTGATGCGCCATGGCGGCGATTCGGGCGTGCGCAATCTGAGTTGTACCGAGCAATTCCGCGCCATGGCTTGTGCACAGTTGACCTACCACGAGGGTCTGCGGGATATCGAAGCCTGTTTGCTGGCCAACCAGACGCAACTGTACAGCATGGGTTTTCGCGTGCCCGTCAAACGTTCGACACTGGCCGATCCAACGAAACGCGCAACTGGCATATCTGGGAAGATTTGGCGACATTGCTAATCTGGAGTGCACGCAAACTGTATTGCAACGCTACCTATTGTAAATTTCTCAAAATTTCGGCTCCTATGCTAATATCCGTTGTCTCACAAGTATGGGTTTGACCTACGCTTCCGATAACAGGCACTTTTATTTTATTACCACAATCTCGGAAAGGAATGTCAATCGTAGTTGATTTCTGTTGAAGAGGAAGATCTCCGGTTACCGCTATAAGGTTCTGGGAAGTGTCGGTTACGATTCCATCTCCTGTTTGGAAATCAACCAAGCTGGACAAAGTTGATTGCCCCGTTCCAATTATCGAAACATAGCGTACATTGGATGGAAGGGGATGCGTAGCCAAGTCATTAAGTACATTCAAAGCTGCACTGTTGGGTTGCAAATCCTTGATTGAAACACTGTTTGAGTCAATATGATAAGGTAGAAGATCGCAAATGCCGACTTTGTCGAAAATGTCGAAAATATCGAAATTAACGTGACATGTCTCGGCCCAAAAACTACCCTGATGCGGGGTCCCAATGGTAATGAGTTTCGCAACATCCTCCCGATACGGAATTGTCGTTGCCGAATCGAACACTCGAGCTAACCCTTGCAGATATTCCCTTGCAGCAAGACCACCCGTGCTATGACCGATCAGAAGGACTTTTGTTGCCCCGGGGTTTTCATCTAAAACTGTTTGAATGATTACTGCTAATTCTCCCCCCTGAACATCAAGAAATAATCCCTGATTGTCAGAGAAATTTAATGTGTAGAAGTTACCAGTATTCCCCGTACAGCTAATAGAATCTGATGGGCAGCTTATAGTAACTGTTTTTGTGCCCGGATTGAAAGCAGGTATTCCGCCGAATGTCCAACCAGCACTGTTAATCAGATAATCTCTATAGGATACCCATGTGTCTGCAGAAGAAGCGATACCATGAATAAAGACGACAGGATACGGCTTTTCTCCACATCCCGTTTCTTTCAGCAAAGCGGATAAATCACCCATATCCCGCGGCGAGGCATCGTTTGGTCCCCGATAATAGACATGGTTATCGGCGGAAGAAACGCCTACATAGGCATTGGTGTCGGAGTAATAGCGGTAGGTATAGGGTGAAGATAATTGCACCCCTGATACCGGCGGTGAAAACAGATTGGGGTAGAATGTTTGTGCCCAGTTCATCATGCACACTATATTGGGCGGCGTCGCGGTATCCGCTTTCACCGCTGAATCATTAGCCGATGCTGTATTGCAAATCGCCGCGACAATTATCACTCCGAGTGCGTGCATTAGCAAGGAGTTGCTTTTGCGTTGTTGGTTGTCCATAGTATTTTTCCAAAGTAAAGAAACAAGGCGGTCAACGATGAGAAAGTTATTTTACCCAATGACCAGACTTCGAGACGCAACTGGTATCACATCAAGATTTTGAAATAATATAATGGCAAAATTTGCTGTAGTCGGTACGGCAACGCACATAGCGGAGCGGGCTGTTGAAAACGCTACAAGTCCCTGACTTTAGCATCGAAAATCAGCTCTGCTGCATTAATTTCTTTCGAACGCACCGCACTGGGAAAAATGCACTACGTTATTCCGCCAACTTTTGTGATCTCCATGCGTTACATACGATCAAATCAAGTGCCTTTCTTTGATGTACGCCATAATGAAAATTCGAGAACTTGAAAACAGCCCACTCTGGGACTGATGGGATTCCTGTATGGGCAAAAAATTGCCTTCGGTACAGTTAAATTACCTCCAGCAGAGCCGGAGGCTTATAGCTGGAGCCTCTCAAAGGGGCTGTTTGTGAACCGCTAAAGCGGCATTTACATATCCAGTTTCAACTGATCATATCGCTCATCTTCCTTTTCCTGATCTCGTATATACGCTCTGACCATTTCTTCATTCAAACCCACAGTCGAAACAAAATATCCACGCGCCCAAAAGCTTTCTCCCGTGAAGTTCTTCTTCTTCCCAATTGACGCGCTATTGCTATCGCACTTTTACCTTTGATAAAACCCACCACATGCGATACCGAGTACTCCGGTGGAATACTTATACACATGTGGATGTGATCCAACATTAAATGGCCTTCTACAATCTCACTTTCTTTCTGATTTGCAAGATCATGCAGCACTGCTCCTATATGCTTCCTGAGCTTGCCAAATATCAACTTCTTCCGCCGCTTGGGTATAAATACCACATGATATTTACAATCCCA
This sequence comes from Nitrosomonas ureae, assembly GCA_945872825.1. Lineage (GTDB taxonomy): Bacteria > Pseudomonadota > Gammaproteobacteria > Burkholderiales > Nitrosomonadaceae > Nitrosomonas > Nitrosomonas ureae_D. The sequence continues at coordinate 331 of CAMCBD010000137.1, read as the reverse complement.
GCGCGTATGGCTCAAACTTTGGCACTCCTTCATCTTTGACTCCTCGGCTCGTGGTTGGGACGAGAACGGTACGACGATTGCCGTAACGGTCAAACCTTCAGGAGTCCCCCAGCAGAGCTGGGGGGTTACCGATTATTAATTAGCAGAAGTGAAGATGGAGCGTGACTTTATAAGAAAGTGTGCTGGAGATTCAACCGGTCATTGCAACACTGCTGAAATTTTCTGTGATGGCGATAAAAGATTCAACGTTTTTCTTGGTCGATCATTTAACTCTTCTGCCATCATATCGAGTTGCTCCTGTGAATAAACGGATAGATCGGTCTTTTTAGGC
>CAMCBD010000136.1 GCA_945872825.1 Nitrosomonas ureae | reverse complement strand
AATCGAGTGCCGTCGGTATAGGTCCAATGATTCCATGTCCATTCATTGGTTTTGAAGCGGTTAAGGATATAATCCAGATGCAGACTGAGGTTTTTCCGCAAGGTGTACCTTGCAAATAATCTCAAATTGCTTAGTTCAGTTGAGATATTGGGTACTGAATAAGTTGCGGGATCGCTGGTTTTTTGCTTAAACTTATCAGTAATGAAAGATTGAGACAAGCTCGCTCCGACTTCTAATTTCTCAGTTGGTTTTCCATTGATATCGACCCCAAATAAAGTGCCTATGTTTTGGAGATTGGCGGACCAAATTTCACGAGAACCATCCGCAGGGTTCCAATTTCTCGAAGCCTGATCAATAAAAGTTTCATTGCGTGAAAACCACGCCACCGCTTGCAGGTTCTCCGAGACTGTATAGGCTGCATCCAATGAATAGTTTCTTGCAGAGCCATTCTGTAATCCAAGGTTTGAGCTGCTACGATGCCCATAATTATCGAATGATTCGTCGACCATCACTTGCAGTGATAAGGGTTCAATGGGTTCCCAGTTCAGCGATAAGCGCACCTTGTCACGATTGCGATCAGAAAGATTGAGGGGTGCAATCGTGTTGAAGTAAGGATCACCCGTTGCGGTCATGGTCGAGATAAAAGGCGATCCAAATCGATTGCTGTGTATGTATGCAATCGATCCTGTCACGGTATCGGACAAAGTACGCCGTATTTCCGCCCGATAGGAAATTTCATCTGTTCTGGCGCGATGACCGACAAAAGTCGGTTGCCAGCGGCGATCCCAATGCTCATATTCAATACCACCGATCAAACGAAAATTCATCGGCAACGTGTAATTAGCTTCTACTTTACTCGTTAACGTACTAAATGAACGCGGATGATTGAGTCCAATCCAACGATTTCCGTTGAAATCTAACTGTCCTGCCAATGGATTGTATAAAAGCACGGGCGTATTATCATCGCGATCTTCAAATCGAACATTTGCCACGACTGATAATTTTGGCAACGGACGACTGGTAACGCTGGCTTGTACTAACGCTGTATCAATGCGCCCATCCAGATTACTCCCGACACCGGGAGCCAGAAATTGCGTAGGAAAGAAACTATCTGTCTGCGTTGCTCGGGTATAAGCAGCCTTGAACGTGCCGCGCGTGGTTGGATTAAAACTATAACCGCCGGATAAAAATAACTGATGCGATTGATTATCCGGAGGCAGTGCAATCGGAGAAAATAAATTTGGTGCATAGATTCCGCCTGCACTACTGCCGCCCGTAGTATATAAGGCGGTATTCTTATTAATAAACATCGTTCCATAATACCCGCCAGACAACTGTAAATCCTTACCGTTATAGTTGAGGGTGCCGCCGAACTGCCGGGTTGAATAATTAATGGGTTCGGGTAAAAACTCATAACCGCCGACTACGCTCGGAATCGGCGGTCCCAAACGATTGCCACGCCCGAAAATTCTTGACCCATCTTTTTCTTCATTACGGAAATGGACCTGCAATTCAAAATTTCCGGGCAGAACTCGGTTCATCCCGAATGATATCGCCTGACGTTCCGTTTTCAGTTGCGCAGGTTCACCAGTTGTAGGCGATGTTGGAACATCCAGATGTGCACTGCCAATTCCTGTGACAGCGGTAATAGCTGTAAATGGTTCATATCTGGGGGTTTGACTGAAATCAATAAAATAACTCCAATGACCTTGCTTAGCATGCTCGAAGCGGATATCGCGATTCTGTAATCCAAGATTGCGCCCGAGTAATTTAAGCCAGGTACCGGTATTTTCATCGCGTTTTGTGATATCGACATTGAAAATACCATAAGGCCCTTCATTTCTTAGGCCACTGTATTGGCCAAAACGCGCGTTATCATTCGTGAGATACCCTGCACCAAAATTAATCGAGCTTTGCGGTTTGGTTAATCGTTTGAGATTCTCATCTTCGATTGACAGGGCTGCTTCAGCGATAAGTAAGAAAGAACAGGCAGACAGGATCTGAAGAAATTTCCAGGTTGATGGATTCATTTTTCTTCCCCCAATCAACGCTGCAGAAGATCTTCAAGGCGAACATTCTCAGGGTTATTGCTGCCATGAATCTGGGTATGGCAATTTAAACACCCTCTTGCCAGGAGATTTCTTCGATATGAGCCATCGATTGTTCCAGGACTGCCTTGATGCGTATTGGGCTCATGGCACTCTTGACAAAGAAATGGCGAGCGAACTTTCAACAGATTGGGTGCTGTCGTGCCGTGCGGATTGTGGCAAAGCGCGCAATTTTCCTGAACCGGCGGATGGTTTCGAACGAAAGGACCGCGCTTTTCCATATGACAGGTATAACAAGTATCGTTAATGCTATCCCGAACCATGTTGCTGGGTCCCGCCGAACCATGGGGATTATGACAATCGGAGCAAATAACTTTTCCTTCCCGAATAGGGTGGCGGGAGGGACGATTGATCTGTGCACGTTGTTCCTTATGACAGGAAAAACATACTTCCGATTGAGTAATTCGGTCGCGTACTTTGTCTTGTGCGCTGTGTATCTGGTGACAGGCGGTACAAGCTACATCACGATTAGCATGTGTACTGCCAGCCCAGTGCATTTGTTTGCCACCCTGATGACAGTTTAAGCAGGTTTGATTTCTATCTTCAACGGGATTCTTTGAATTCTTGCCAAACGTGCGCGATGGCATCGGTACTCTTTCGGGCTTATCCATGTGACGAATGCTTTTACCATGGCAGCTTGTACAAGTTGGCGCTCGTTCGTCCGCAACGGTTCCATGCTTTGTTTTGCCGATAGTGAGTACCGATTCAGCACCTTCATCATGACAGCCCGTGCACGTCCGATCGCCTCGTAGAACTATATCTTCAGTTGGTTCGTCGTCGTCATCATTTAGCGCCATTGCATTTTGCGCAATGTTTAGCGAAAAAAAACCAATACGCATAATATTTTGATGAGCAAATTTTTTAAATTGATTAAGGATAGTCGGTTATTGAAAGAATCAATTTCCATGCTAATTCCAAAATACTGCTCTTGCGTACTATTGATATTGTGGTTCGTTGACGCTAAATTAAAGTTATCAGTAAAAAGATTGATTTGTTTTACATAGCTGAAACAGTGGTGTTGCCAATTCAGCAGCCGCAAAACTATCCGACTCAGTATGTGGCGTACAATCGACTGCAAATCGAGCACATGATCTGCAACTAATTTGCCTAGGAACTCATTCCCCGGTATCGATGCTCCAGAAGGAATTTGATAATACGTATTTCTAGTTTAGGAATTAGATAAAGATTCATTTTTCTCATTATCTTGAGCTGCAACGCGCAGAAACATCCCCGCTAAAGTAGCGTCTCTTGTTCTGGAGATACTTTTGAAATTAGATGCGGATTTAAGTGATTCAGTTACTTGTTTCACAGCCAGAAAGCTCCTGTCTTTTAGTAAGAGTGGCTGGCTTATAAGCAAAATCGCTTTCTGGCTGGCTTTATTTTTTAATAAAATATTTTTTTATTGCTTTTAGCTCCAATTTGCTATTTCGGCTATTTTGATGTTTTAAAGGTAAAGCTAAACGAAAGCAGGCACAACTTGTGTGCTATGGGTTCGCCAGTTTTTTACACCTTATGGAGCACATTGAAGTGGTCTCCTGCAACTGTCCAACCTGAGAGTAGAATTAAGCTCTGATATGGGTAGTTAATCAAGCTCAGGCAGCCTGATGAATTGCTTGATATTGATAATAAACCTCATTGGGAGTTTGGTTATCAAGACCTTGATGAAAGCG
>CAMCBD010000135.1 GCA_945872825.1 Nitrosomonas ureae | reverse complement strand
TTTCATCAAGGTCTTGATAACCAAACTCCCAATGAGGTTTATTATCAATATCAAGCAATTCATCAGGCTGCCTGAGCTTGATTAACTACCCATATCAGAGCTTAATTCTACTCTCAGGTTGGACAGTTGCAGGAGACCACTTCACTCGGTCATTCCAAGACATAATGAATCCAATAACATAGAAATGTCAGAGAAATCGAATCTAGCCTACTGGATTGCTCTGATCAATGAGCAATTCCATAAAAAGGATTATCGACATGCCTGCGATTTAATCTTGCAGAGTTTGGCGAATTTCCCAAGTCACCCTCTGCTGCTGGATAGATTATTTATTGTTGATCAGCGTTGGAGTATACCTATTGTAGGCAGTAGGGTGCATCTGACGATACCTGGAGAAAGTGATTTTTCATTCTTGCAGCAATGTTATGCAAATGAAGAATTTATGGAACAGCTTCTTCCGATGGGACGTAAGAAACAAAGTTCTGAATCGATTATGTTTGTACTCCGGCATAATGAATTCTCGGTTGCTCAATCTAAAACGATGCATTGGATCATCAGAAAAGAAGAGCAAGTCGATAAACCTCAAGTACTCTCAAACAATCATCTTAAGCCGATCGGACTCGCGAGCTTAGTAGATATTCAAATTGCGCATCGACGTGCTGAATTACTTATTGGGATTCCAGATTACGGAGATCGTCAGCGTGCTTCCTTGATTACTATGCTGTTAATCTTTGATTTCGCTTTCAATCAAATTGGATTGCATAAATTAACTTCATTAGTTCTTTCTAATAACCCTCATTCACAAAAAAGTACCGAAGCCATAGGATTTAGCCAAGAAGGATTTCGCCGGCATCATCTTCGTGATCCTAAGTCACGACTGTGGCTGGATTGTTATGAAAATGGGTTGGTTGAAGACAGTTTTCGTGAGAGTCCGGTCATAGCACGTTTGTCAAAACGCTTTCTCGGACGTGATATCACATTGCAAAGTTTTTGAATCACTGTTTTAAATACGATGGACTCAAGGAGGAAAGCTTATGGTGATTTATTAATAATAGAAAATATAGAGAATTTGTTGCGACACTGACTCAAACTATCACATACGAATATTTTTAAAATATTACTGAACTATAGGAAATACCATGACTACGTATATTGGTACCAATGGAAACGATACACTGATTGGCTTGGATGATGTTGCGGATGACCTAAACGGCAAGCTAGGGAACGATGTATTAATAGGCGGAGGAGGTTTTGGTTTTATTGACTTTGCTCATTACGATGGTGCGACCTCATCGGTAACTGTCAATCTTGCTGCTGGCACTTCCTCTGGCGGAGATGGCAATGATACGTTGAGTGGAATTGAAAGCGTTACTGGTAGTAATTTCAACGATATGCTAGTAGGGGATGCCAATGATAATACACTGATTGGTAACAAAGGTAATGACTCGCTACTCGGTGGTGATGGCAATGACACACTGAGAGGTGGCATGGGTAGTGATATATTGACCGGAGGAGATGGATGGGGCTTCGATTCGGCCGATTATTCTGACGCAACTTCGGCAGTAACGGCCAATCTGATTACAAGCACCGCTTCTGGAGGAAGTGGCAATGATACGCTGAGTGGAATTGAAGGTGTTACTGGCAGCTCTAGCAACGATACGCTGACTGGGGATGCTAATGGCAATACTTTGAGTGGAGGCAAGGGTGACGATTGGGTAATGGGTGGATCAGGCAACGATACCTTGCTTGGTGGGGACAAAGGATTCGATTGGGCTAGTTACAGTGATGCAGCCTCGGCTGTCACGGTCGATCTTGCTATGGGAATTGCCTCTGGAGGAAGTGGCGATGATACATTGAGTGGAATCGAAGCTGTTATCGGGAGCAAGTTTAGCGATACTCTGACGGGTGATGCTAATGACAACACCCTAAAAGGAGGTGCGGGTAATGATACGCTCGATGGCAAAGAAGGGTTTAACACGCTAATCGGTGGATCAGGTAACGATGTCTTCAAATTTACTACAACGGGTCACATTGATACGATTAACGATTATAACGTTGCTAAAGATACTATTCAGTTAGAGAATGGTGTATTTACGGCATTAAAAACAACGGGCACATTGGGCGCCGGTCAGTTTAAAATAGGTACGCAAGCAGTCGATGCCAATGATTTCATTATTTACAACCAAGCAACGGGTGAATTGCTATACGATGCCGATGGCAGTGGTGCAGGTGCTGCGATACAGGTAGCAACGGTTGGTGTTGGGTTGAGCATGACCAATGCGGATATTGTGGTGATCTAAACCGGAGAAGTTAATGAACTTCTGAATAACTGTCATTTCGAGCATAGCGAGAAATCTATAATGTTGATTTGCAAAGATTCCTCACTATGTTCGGAATGACAAAGATGAGTTCTCAGAGGTTCCTTAACTACCTGGGAATCGGTGCTGAAATAATTTTCAGGTAGTTTTATATTTATAAACAGGTGTTCAGTTCTCGAATAAAGAATTAACAGGCCGTTGAAAAACGTTTTCGAGGCAGCCTTTTGCAAGGCAAAAACAGGCTAAAAAGCGCAGCTTATGCTTAATAAATGAGCATTCTGAGTTTGTTTTTAACACCGCAGCGGCAAAGCAGATAGTTTTTCAACGGCCTGTTAGGGCCGATATCAGGTTTGACAATTTGCACTTAAAAGGTGATGAAAGTTACAAAATATCGTGCAGTGTTGATTAATGATCCTCTCAGTGCCGGAGAATTCAGCGACGCTTCCCGCTGCTTTCAAGATTCGATGGTACGCACGTGTGACAGGTTTATATTAACCACCCCAGAAACGTACGTGCCCCGTATCCAGATGGATGAAATTGGAGGAAGATAACCGACACCACCCATTTGCAGTGATAGGGCAGCAGTACGCAGGCCAGATAATTTACGTCCTGGCAAGCGGATATCGATGGCTTTGCCGAAGGTATGCAAGCTGGCTTTTGCTACGCCATCACTACGGGCGGCTAGCATTGCATTGCGTTGGAGGCAGGGGAGCGGTATGCCGAAATCACATGAAATTCCTGATTGGTTCTCAATCTGTATTGTAACTGATGCAGAATATCGAATAGATCAGGATCTATCGTATAGCGGTCACCGGTGCGATGGTCGCGCAGCACATGATTAATAGCACGCATCCCTTCAGGAATATAGCGGCTATTGGCCCAGAAGGTTGCGCGTGTACGTTCGCCGGTGTGTAAGTTAAGAAAACTCAGTTTTTTCTCGAACGGTCTTTTGATTGCTGCATGAACGGATGTTGCAGCCATTGGTAGCGTTAGCAAAGTGCATGCGCCTAATCCTGCTTTTAGAAAGCGGCGGCTTGGTTCTGGTTCATCGAGGATGTCAGGTCTAGAATCAAGAACTTTTATTTTCGAAGAATAACTCCAATCGCCTTTTTTCGATCATTGATTTGTGTTGTGATCGCAGACAAAGGCTTTGTAATCGGTTATTTTTGCTGCTTTGGTATATTTAAGTCGTCTTTTTCCTTGCCAATTCCACTCATTTTCCCTTAATCACGACCTGATCCCTTTTTGTGCAAAAAGGTGCGCCCAATTTGACAATCATTCTGCTGGAATTTCCCCTTCTGATACATCAGGCTCTCGCTGGAAATCGCAATGAAATGTTGGAAAGAAAAATGATCGATCTGGTGATCGAAGAGAGGCATCAAAATCACTTGCTGGCACACATCGTAATCTCATCAGTACAGAGAATTAGTGAAGTGGTACCGCAAAACTGGACAGGTTGTTAAGCTCTGTTATGGACACTATAGAGGATCATAATCATGAGCAAGAAACGCACACAATATTCCAGTGAATTCAAAGCAAAAATAGCGCTGGCTGCGATACGGGGCGATGAAACCA
>CAMCBD010000134.1 GCA_945872825.1 Nitrosomonas ureae | reverse complement strand
TTCCTGATGGCCTACAACTTCGCCAGACGCCTGAAAACTCTCAAGGGACTCACGCCCTACGAATACATCTGCAAAATCTGGACAAATGAGCCAGAACGTTTTATCTTTGATCCATTCCAGCACATCGTGGGACTAAACAGCTAGGGTCTGTTGACATTTGATAAGAATACTCACTGTATCAGTTGGTTACGATTTATCCTCACGATTGTAAGCGATTATTTTTAAATACCTGTTTTTGAAACATCAACTAGACCCTAGTAATTATAAATTTAGTTGGTTAGCGGTGCCATATTGTTCTGGAATGTCGGCAGCGCCTTTTAAGGCTTGTTGCAACTGGTTTTTCTCAAAAACAGAGACCGATAAAATCTGTAGCAAAGTGTAGGCGAGGCATCAATTTGAAGCTCATTTTTGACAATGGCGACCAGCATGTAAGTGGCGACGGCGCACCAGATTTGCGTTTTGACTGCGTTCTCGCCGTTGTCGATGAAGCGTTTGATATGCAGATGTTGCTTGATCCACTTGAAGAACAGCTCGACTTGCCAGCGGCTTTTGTACAGTGCGGCGATCGTCAGTGCAGACAGAGCCGTGTTGTTGGTCAGGAACACCAACGTCTTGCCGGTTTCTGGGTCTTTGAGGCGGATGCGTCTCAGTTGCTCGGGATAATCCTGCGAGATATAGAAACCGTCGAGCACGATGCGCTGATCGCAGATGATGCCGGTACTCCGATCGACTTTCATCGAGCACACTCTGTGTGCGTTCATTCCTCGTTTGGCGCGAGTTACGAAGAACGCACCCGATTGATGCAGCGTGAACAAGCGACTGAAATCCAGATAGCCCCGATCCATCACGTAGAAAGCCCCTGCCTCGAAGGGCAAGGTATGCAGTCTGACCGCCGCCTTGTTGGTGTGAAACGATGCCCATGGGAACAGCAACGGGCACAAGTCTATTGTCGTCGCATCGAGTGCGTAGATCGTATTGGTCAGATCGACATCGAAGCTGTCGTTGCAATACAGTTTGTGTGTACGCCAGATCAGCAATGTCGCCAAGTCTTCCTAGATGCGCCGGTCGCGCGCTTCGTTGGCGTCGACCAATGTCGACCATTTGACTGGCCAGCGAAAACCCATGCTGTGCAGCTTCGTCTGGTTGGTCAGCAAACAGGCTTCGATATCCAGCAGACTCTCGTGGTAGGTCAACTGTGCAAAAGCTATGGTGCGGAATTGCTCGATACAACTCAGATTGCGCACGCGAGAATCGCCACCACGACGCACCACGATTCTCGCGAAGCCCGTCCATGACACTGGCAGTTGTGCGAACAGCATTTTTACAAAGTTCATAGATCACTTCTGGAGATTACTCGAACCTGAATTTGCAACATATGATTTCAAATCAGCACTACTGGTATATTGACTTAATCCATTCTCAAATAATTAAACGTAGGAAAACCAAAATGACAAATCTGGGATTCGATCAGGAAAGAAAGAATGCACAAGATAATTTTCGTGTGTTGTATATCTGCTCAGCTGCTCGTTGCGGCTCTACATTGACAGATATGTTCATGGGCGGTCATTCCCAGGCCGCTTCCTTGGGAGAGATAAACTTTCTAGGTAAAGCTATTAGTTTAAATGAAGAATGTAGTTGCGGCGATAAGCTATATGCTTGTGCTCAGTGGCGGAAAATTTTCAATGTTATTCGCTCTTCGCGAGGAATGGATCTGACTGAAGATCCTTATGCCTTCAGATTGTGGGATGCTGTTGCGCATAATAAGATCGATCATCAGCAACAGACGCGTGCACACCTTGCAGCAGTTACCTTACGCAAAATCTGGATGGAGGGTCGGAATCACTTGCCATCCAATCTGCGTAAATGCTTTCCCATACCACCTACGCTGTCTAATGCGTTGTATAACAAAATGGATTTATACCGCGCTATTTCCCATTGCTGGGGCAAGTCTGTTATTGTGGATTCATCCAAGGATTTTCGTGAAGCGGTCGAACTGTACCAACGCTGGCCAGATGTTGTAAAGGTGCTACTGTTAACACGTGATGGGAGAGGGGTTTATCTTTCACGCCGCTCCAGCGGACGCAGCCAATCCGAGAGTGTAAGTGGCTGGTTAAAATACTATCGTCGTGCACTGCCTTTGCTAGAAAAATATATTGTTCCATGCAATCTGCTAAAAATACGATATGAAGATCTTGCATCTGATCCAGAGAAAATTGGTCGTATTCTGTGCGATTTTGTCGGCATTTCCTTTGAGCCATTGATGCTTGACTTGGCACAGTCTACCAGGCATCTTGTTGGTGGCAACAATACAAGATATTTTCCTAAAAAAGGAATACGCCTTGACGAACGTTGGCAAGCTGATCTTCATGGAGCGGAACTCGATTTCTTTGAGCGTGTCGGCCGTGATATGAACCATCGCTTGGGTTATATCGCTAGGTAGTGCTGGCCCGAGCCCCATTCATCCGAATAAGAAACAACAGGTTGTCAGAAATTATGGTGATAAAGATTTAATCAACCTGTTGTCTTATTGGGGAAACACTGATTTATTCAAACATATCGGTTTGAGTTGCTGAACTCTGATAAATTCATCATGTTGATGATATTGGATAAACAGATGCAATCAAGCTTTTCTGAATTGGAATATGCGTCAAAGAAGAAACAGACGCGACGGGATCGTTTTCTGGCCGAAATTGAAGCGGTCACTACCCGGGCTCCCTGACGAATCTATCCATCCAGTGGAGGGCCTGGCCGCCCGCCTGTCGGTCTGGAGCGGATACTGCGTATGTATGTTGCACAACAATGCTTCGGTTTGTCGGATGAAGGTACCGAAGATACCGTATGCGACAGTCAGGCAATTCGCCGCTTTGTTGGCATTGACCTGAATCGTGAGGCCGCACCGGATGCAACCACACTACTTAGAGCTTACTAAAAAAGTATAACTAGCTGATTGAATAGAGTAATAGTGTATATTTTTGTAAAATAGTGCACGTAAATATGGGAATTAACACCAAAAACCGTGTACTCACATTTGTTATATCAACCAAAAGCAACTGCCACTCGAAGGATTTGATACACCGCCTGGCATGATTCTTGATTCCAATAATCGCTGGGTAAGACTGAGAGATTGCATACCGTGGGATGAGTTGTCCGAGAGTTACAATAAGAGGTTATGTTCAAGACTAGGCCGCCCAGCCAAAGATGCCAGAATTGTGATTGGAATGGTGATTATTAAACATAAATTATCGGTCTCAGATGAAGAGACTGTTGAACAGATTCGAGAAAATCCGTACCTGCAATATTTTATTGGTCTGAAAGGTTCTCAAGCCAAGGCACTCTTTGCATCATCATCATTACTGGTTGAGATACTCAAGCACTTGATATTATGTATAGATATACGATTTCTTGGTGATCTTGACGACCGGGAATGTTAAAATGGCGCCCTATTTCTGGTCGAAACGGTGATTAAAAATGCTAAGACGTAGCAGTACGATTCATCAACCGAATTTGTTTGTAACAGATTTGCTGATGCAGCTTGATCCCAATGATCCGTTGCTGAAGCTTGCAGCAGCGATACCGTAGTAGTCGGCCCTGCAAAATTCACTTAACCGTGGCGGTGGCTTTGTATACAAGCAAGCTTCGCCAATATATGGTTGTTTTGCGCGGAAGGCGTTTGATCAACTGAAGCAACGCAAAGCGCAACAAAATACCCTTTGGCCCCAAGCGGAGTACTGCTCTCATCAGCCAGCGCAGGTTGTATCCCGCCGCACACAGCACAGCATGGAGCGCATCTCCCAACTTGCCCTGCAACCAGCAGCGGTCCATTCGGTGCTCCGGCTTTAAATGCCCAATCGCAGGCTCCACGGCTTGTCGGCGTCTGAGCCAACGCCGCCGCGGCTTTGTCAGTGACTTGTACTTGCCGAGATGGATGATTTCCACTTCTGGATT
>CAMCBD010000133.1 GCA_945872825.1 Nitrosomonas ureae | reverse complement strand
CTGGACGAATTCATAAGACAATTCAGATGGGCATTAGCCAGCCGTGAGCTATACAAGTGGTTGCAAATCACTCCGGAAGAAACGCTCACCGACGTCCAGAGAGCCGCGCGTTTCTACTATTTGCAAAAGCTTGCATTCGGCGGCAAGGTAGCAGACCAAAACTTCGGCACAGCAACTACCAGTGCACCACGTCTAAACTTGCTCCGGATAGAAGAAGATTTAAGCCAGGCTCACCTGAGACTTTCAAGAACCTATATCGAGCACCAGGCATGGCCAGATTGCATCAAAAAATACGACAGACCCCACACACTATTCTATTGCGACCCACCGTACTGGGGCACTGAAGGCTATGGTGTGGACTTTGGATTAGAACAATATGACCAAATGGCCGACCTGGCCAGATCCATTAAAGGTAAGATGATCATATCAGTTAACGATATCCCCGAAATGCGAAAAGCATTCAGCGGACTGACCATTGATACCACCGAAATTACCTACACGGTAGGCGGAGCAGATCGATCAGCTCGTCGATCTGAATTAATAATAAGGAATTTTTGAAAGCAGGGCGTTAAAACACAAAATCGCCAGTACCAAATAAATCGAAAATCAGTACCAAATAGCGCGATTTGTTACAGCCTTGCCGCAGGATTGGGCGATGACGCAAAACAATTTGGCGGTTGCCCTGGGTTATCAAGCCATGGCGGTGGAAGGTGCGGAGCGCGCACGATTTCTGGGTGAAGCGGTTACCGCCACCCGCGCTGCGCTGGAAGTGTATACCCGCGAAGCCTTGCCGCAGAACTGGGCGATGACGCAGTATAATCTGGCCGATGCTTTACGCAATCAAGCTGAAATTGAAACAGGCAGCAAACGTATCCAATTACTGACGATGGCATTAGCCGCAAAAAAAGCCGCGCTAAAAATTATCACGACTGATTTCTATCCCGAGTACCATGCAGAGGGCATGGCCTGGATTCAAGCAATTGAAGACGAAATAGCGCAGCTGAATGCACCCTAAATGCCAATCGTATTTAAATTTTTAACGAGCTTGAATCGCTGTCATTTCGAGCAGAGCGAGAAATCTATGCTGCTGATTCTCAAAGATTCCTCACTATGTTCGGAATGACAAAGATGGGCTACTCAGCGCTTCCTGAACAGCCTATTAAATGATAGAACAATACCCATCATCCCAATTCAGATTCCTTCACTTCATAAATCTCCAGCCAATCGGACGTTTCTTTAATGGTGATCGTGGCAATGTCATTTAAGATTAGGGCCATTTGGCCGGATGTCAGGGCTGCCGGACCGGGCATTAGTTGCTTACGCCGGGATATCAGTGAGGTGCGCATGGTAAGCGAGCGTTGTGCCGAGATATCAAATTCGGCGTGGTTGCGAATCGCATAGGCGGTGGTGGCAAGCATGGGCAGGATGGCTGCCAGTAATGCAAAAGAGCAAGCAAAAAAACCATGTGCCATTTCAGAATCTATGGCTAGACCCCTGCCCACGATAATTAATTTCAGTATCACAATGAACACGGTGGCGAAAAATAACCAAAAGCTCAATTGCCCGAGTCTATGCCCCAAGACACGCATGGCCGCGGCATTATAGGTGTGATAACTGATTTGCCCATTGAGCCAGGTGGTTCTAATGAAATGGCTGACAGTCTGTTTGTAGTCTGTATTCAGGCGGCAGGCGTTAAAACCTGCCCAGCGATTGATGGTTTCGGTATAGATATACAGCCAGCTTCGCCCGACAGCGCTGTGTCCGATCACTTCCCGGTGGAGGTATTCTCCGGTATCGCGGAAATTACCGATTGCGTAGGGGCTGCCCAATAATGACAGATAACGCATGGGCCGCAAAAACTCGGCCAGACAGCGGTATTCCAGCCAGCGGTCATGATATTTCTGCCGATGGTCGCGCCCATAAAGCCCAAGAATCGCAATCAGAAACAGCAGCTCAAACGCTACACATAGCAATACTACCCATTTTGTTGCTTGAAAAAGCAGCGCAGTCGCAGCTGCAATCAGGGCCAATGCACCCAGCAGATAGATCAACATGAAAGTGCTGCGGTGACTACTGGCATAATAATTCGCCAAACGATCGGCACGCAGATAGGCGGCAAAATATCTGCTCAGGCTTGGCTTGGAAAGCTGTTGTTCAACACTCTCCGCTTTCTCGGTTGCTGTCGAATCCCTAGCTGTCTTTTTTAAGAGACTTAACTCCTTTCGTATTTTTTCCGGTGTAGCGATCATCTTTTTTAAAAAATCAAATGCTTCGGCTGTCTTATCTTTATACTTTTGCCCCAGTTTGATGGGCCCCGTATCATCAAAATCCGGCCGGTCATGCGTAAATTGCAGATTTTCTTCTCCTTGATATTGTTTAAAACGCGCCAGTATTTTTTGTTTGCGCTCAGGGTCGATTTTGTCATCAGGCCCAGCTTGATTCAGCATATCTGAAAATAACAAAATTCGCTGTAATTCTTTGTGTAACAGACCGATGGTATAATGGGTATCGCAGGGTTCGTGACCAAATCGTGTTGAGCAATGGCACTGCAGTGGCGTATCCGCTGCAGTGGAAATATGAATCACTGGAACGCCATTGTGCTTGGCGGCTTTCACGGCTGCTGCAGTGCCTTTATCCTCGGAATCATTCCCATCGTATACTGCGATCAGAATATCACTGTGCGCCACCAGCAATCGGCTGCAGTGGTTATAGGCTTTGTCTCGGTCAGCCGGATTACCATCCAATTCGATCACTTGCGCCGCCGGTTGCCCATAGCCGATACGCTCCAATATAGCGTTAAATTCGGCAATTGTGCCTTGCTGATTGTCGATGACACTATTTTCTGGCAAGAAATCCTGCTCAAATTCTTCTTTCAGGAAGGGAAGAATGCAGGCCAGTTCATGTTCAAATGGAATCAGCTCAGGCGCTATGCATAGTCTGTCTGCCCCTTCTGCCAATGAAGAAATGAAGCGGATAACAGGTTCTGTATCATTGGTGTAAAGTGCTTTTGCTATGCTGTTTCCGGATTTGGCCGGTGATATCGCCTGAATGGTACTGTATATATCAGCATAAATCGTTTGAATGTTTTTACGCAGTTCATCTAAATCTTTAACTGTCGAAAGATCTCGATGTCCTGCCACGCCGATGCGTAATGTCATCGGTGCGAGTGGCGTGACTTCCACCATTCTTTTATAAACATTTAAATCTGGTTGATGATTCATGATGATTTACCTGATTGATGTTGTGATTCAAGTCATTGCAGGTTGGGGTGAACCTGTGAACCCCAACAAATTTCGTTTCATCGCTCGCCATATCCACCTTCGCTGTTGTTAGCGACGTGGCCACTCCAGTCATGTTCAATCATGCCGGTCATGATATACCTATGGATACTCGAATAGGCCCACTCCGCTGCAAGTTTGACATGGCGGTGCTTCACAGGATTGTAGTGAATATAGTTCACATGCTGTTCGTAATCACGTTCGTCACGAATCAGGTGCTCCCAATATCGCCGTTGCCAGATTCCCCGCTCGCCTTTCTGAGTCCGGCTTATATTGCGGTGTTCGCCTTTCGCCATACATCGTGAAAAACCTGCCTTAATCAGCATCCATCGTGTTGCGAAGTCCGCATCATTCTCCGGTAGCGTCCATATTGCGTGCAGGTGATCCGGTAAAACCACGAAGGCATCTATGTAAAAAGGATGTTTCTGTTTCACTGCTTTGACGGCGGCACGCAAAACATCCACGTGATCCACCAGCAAACAAAGGTGACGTTGCGCAAGATTCACGGTGAAAAAATAAGTGCCGCCTGTCACATTTGCGCGCCGATATCGCATCGCCGATCTATTCCTATGTTTGTATGATTTCCGTAGGTTGGGGTGAACCTGTGAACCCCAACACATTTATTCCATTCTTAGCCGATCAATGTTGGGGTTCGCGAGCTCACCCCAACCTACGGGTTAGGTGTTTAGTCCCACGATGTGCTGGAATGGATCAAAGATAAAACGTTCTGGCTCATTTGTCCAGATTTTGCAGATGTATTCGTAGGGCGTGAGTCCCTTGAGAGTTTTCAGGCGTCTGGCGAAGTTGTAGGCCATCAGGAAGGTATG
>CAMCBD010000132.1 GCA_945872825.1 Nitrosomonas ureae | reverse complement strand
TAAGCAAATGTCCTTTGATACCAGATCCAAAATATCGCTACCAATAACATGGTGAGCATTCCTATCTTGTAGTACTTAGAATCGTACCACAGCGACATGTCATAGTTAGCGCTCGAACTCGCGCTCGTTGTGCCATAAGTTGTTGCCATTTTGTTACCTCCTATTAATTAATTAAACAAGCTAGCTAATAGAAATCACTGTTTAGCATGTAAAAATAAAATATCCGACTAAACACTTTTTTAGACAGATCATTTCTTAAGGAAAGTTCCCATCGATCCCAAAAAATCGAGTGATGATAAACCATGCACTCTACAAAGTAATTATTACCTGCATATAAAATATAGATTTATATTTTAGGAAAATACCAGCTTAAATACAAATGATTAACCTATCAACCAAAGAGACTCTGAATAAAAAACACTCTGTCATGAAAATGACACAAAAATGTAACTGTCATAAAACTGTAACATTATTGCTATATAAAGATTGCCATCTTTTAAACCCTGGATCAAAGACAGATTATGCGATTATTCGGACTCACCATGGCAATCATAGTTGTAATCAATTTAAGCGTCATGTCGAATGCTTTTGCGCTTGACTTATATGTTGACACAAAAACCAAGCAAATTTTTGCAGAGCCCGGACCTGGTCGGGTACATATGGGTACATATGAAAAATCTGGGCAAGCATCTGCTAAAACAGAAACACCGAAAATACCCTCAGCGCCATCGCAAACTATAGCCGAATCTTCGAAAAACACTGAAGTGACTGAATCAGCTCCTGCCCATGAGCATCAGAGAGCAGAAACAGGCGACAAGGCCAAGGGCGATCGCCTCACAAGGTTGCGTGAGAAAGCTGAAAAAGAACAACTTAGAAACCAAGTTTCAGTACTCGACGAACGCGTCAAGGAAGTTGAAAAAATACACGGGAATTTTGATGACCGTGGTCTGCATTGGTCAACCAAGGATGGCAATTTTTCAGTATCGCTCAATGGACGGATACAACCTGCCTCACAATACAATTTTATCAATGAACCTGACCCTGCTTTCGGAACCAACACATCCAATGAATTGAATAGCGGCATGAATATCCGCCGTGCACGTCTTGGCGTTGAAGGTACTTTTTACAAAGTATGGGATTATAAATTCGAGTACGACTTTAGCCGTGGTAATGGCTCGGTTGGATCCGGAATTACCGATGCATTTGTACGATTAAATCATACCAATGCATTATCTTATAAAATTGGCTCATTCAAGGAGCCATTCAGTTTGGAAGAAGCGGCCAGTAACCGTTACCTAACATTCATTGAACGTCATATGTCAGTCAACTCATTCGTCGACAATCCGAACACTTACAAGACAGGTATCGGCGCCAACTACGCAGTTCAGCGGTGGCAGACCGGATTGGCTTTTCAAACAGAACCTATTGGTTCTTGGTCGGCTGCTTCCACCTCAGTAAACGCTAACGGCAACCAAAACCGCAATAACGGTTCGGGCGATACCGGTTGGCAAGGCATCGGCCGTATCAGTGGTCGTCCCTGGATGGAAAGCGAAACCAAATTTATGCATGTCGGTATCTCTGCGGGACACACTGCAGTTAACACCCAGTATCGGGCTGACGGCACGATGGTTGGTGAAGGATCAAACGGCGGCGGGGGTGGCATGTCGTTCTTTGCTTTCCCAGGAACCAACGTAGATCGTACCAATATACTGAATACTGGCAACTTGAGTACAGGTGCGCTGAGTGATCCGCTTCATCGCCGGGTAAGTAGTTACGATCGCTATGGTGCAGAATCCTGGCTTGTTTATGGCCCATTCTCAGCACAAGCCGAATACTTACGCACCAATATTAATGGTACTGGATACAATGATGAACATCTGACAGGCTACTACGGTTTCGCAAGCTACTTCCTGACCGGAGAATCTAAGGCTTACCATGTCAGAAATGGTGCGGCAAACCGGATTAAACCTAATCGTCCATTTCAGTGGAACGGTGCAGGTTGGGGCGCATGGGAAGTTGCCGCAGGTTATGATTATATCAACATGAACTCTGGCGTGATTAAAGGCGGAAAAGCAGATATGGTTAGGTTCGGTTTAAACTGGTACCCCCATTCAAATGTCAAATTCCAAAGCAATGTTATTTACATGTTGGATATCAACACAGCGGGAACTCCAACCACGAACACTAATGGGTATTCAGGCGGTGCCGGTGCGCGTACAAATGGATGGAATAACGCTGACTTTAGCTCGTTCCTGACGCAGGTTACCGTTGATTTTTAGGTTTGTGCAAGAAATCTCTGCAGAGTAAATTGCACTTCAATAAACCGGGAATTTAGAATCATTGCATGAATTCCCGGTAAAATCAGGCTTCGGTTTTTCCAGGGAAACACTGATTTATTCAAACACATCGGTATTAGTTTCTGAAGTTTGATAAATGCATCCTACTGATAATATGTAATAAACCGACGCAATCAAGCTTTTCTGAATTGGAATATGCGTCAAAGAAGAAACAGACGCGACGAGATCGTTCTCTGGCCGAAATTGAAGCGATCATTCCCTGGGCATCCCTGATGAATGTCCTTGCTCCATACTATCCATCCGGTGGTGGGCCTGGCCGCCCGCCTGTCGGTCTGGAGCGGATACTGCGTATGGTATGGCGCAACAATGCTTCGGTCTGTCGGATGAAGGTACCGAAGATGCCGTATACGACAGTCAGGCAATTCCCTGCTTTATTGGCATTGACCTGAATCGCGAAGCCGTACCGGATGCAACCACACTACTCAGATTCCGCCACCTGCTGGAAGAACATCATCTGACCGAATCCATCTTCAATGCGATCAACGCCCATCTGGCTGATCGAGGATTATTTCTTCGCGAGGGTACGGTTGTTGATACCACACTGATTGCCGCGTCTTCCTCGACCAAAAACAAGGAAGGAAAGCGCGATAGCGAGATGCATCAGACGAAGAAAGGCAATCAGTGGCATTTTGGTATGAAGGCGCATATTGGAGTTGATGCGCAATCAGGGCTTGTTCACACTCTGATCGGAACGGCTGCCAATGTTCACGACGTCACTCAGGCACAGGCGCTGCTGCATGGTGATGAAACGGATGTATTGGGTGATGCGGGCTATCAAAGCGTTGAGAAGCGCGAAGAAAATCTTGAACTGCCTGTGACTTGGCATATGCGATGCGCCCTTCCAAGCGTAAAACATTGCCTAAAACGAAAATGGGCGAACTGATGGAGAAGCTTGAGCATGCGAAAGCCAGCATTCGCGCCAAGGTTGAGCACCCCTTTCATGTCATAAAGAATCTATTCATGCATCGCAAGACCCGCTACAAAGGAATGGTCAAGAACACCGCTCCGATCCGCGCGTAGGTATTGGGCTCTGGGACTGCGGTATAATTGGTGAAAGCAAAAATGCACGAGATCCGCCACACAGAGAATCCTTCAGGAACCCCCATCTAACGATCTGCCCATGATTGTTGATGGTAACTACTGAAAGTTCAGTCCATCCGGCTGAGACGACCGGCGCAAGCAGTGAGAGATCGGTTATTATGTTGTCGCTGTACAGAAAAGAGCTGTGCGTGCAGTAGTCACAAAAACTATTTAGTCCCCCCGCCACTTGCCCAAAATCATTGATACCGTCAGCGCGGCTGTTTATCGGAGTACCCAGATTGGTTACGATGGAACCGCTTGCGCCAGTGACAAAGGCTTGCGCAGAATGATAACCTGAGTAGTCATCATAAAGGCCAGAAAATCCCACCGCCTGCCCTGAATTGTTGATATTTTGTAAGCAGTACTGTAATTTTCACCCAAGGTACCCAAAGTCGGTCATACCCATGCCCTTTGCGCCGGTAATGAAGGTGCGGCCGATCCATTGTCGTTGTCCATACTTGCCCCAGAGTCGTTGATAGTCTGCGCAACGCTGTATGTTCTGCTCAGCGTACCCAAGCCTGTAATTGACCAGTCCGCACGCACGACCGCTGGGATCGCAGTTGCAAATATTCCGGCGACAAAGATTGTCGTGCATTTAATTTTTTAAAATTTTTTGTTCATGATCGCTTCTTATGATGTGGTTGATTAACCTTCTAAACTCGGCAGTCTGGCGGGCTATGAAGTGGTCTCCTGCAACTGTCCAACCTGAGAGTAGAATTAAGCTCTGATATGGGTAGTTAATCAAGCTCAGGCAGCCTGATGAATTGCTTGATATTGATAATAAACCTCATTGGGAGTTTGGTTATCAAGACCTTGATGAAAGC
>CAMCBD010000131.1 GCA_945872825.1 Nitrosomonas ureae | reverse complement strand
ACTGCGGATCGTGAGAGACTCAAGGAATTGGAACGAGAGAATCTGGAATTAAAGCGAGCCAACGAGATATTACGTAAGGCATCGGCCTATTTTGCGCAGGCGGAGCTCGACCGCCGACCGAAATAATGGTGACATTTGTCGATAGCAACAAAGCGGAACACGGGGTCGAGCCAATCTGCAGACAAATACAGATTGCCCCGTCGAGCTACTACGAATACAAAGCGCGCGAGCGAGCTCCCGATCGATTGTCTGATCGCATCAAGCGGGACATGAGACTAGAACTTGATATACAGCGGGTATGGAAAGACAATTTTCGAGTTTATGGTGCTCGCAAAGTATGGCGGCAGTTGTTGCGAGAAGGCATGGGGGTTGCTCGTTGTACGGTCGAACGGTTGATGAAGAAGCTTGGAATGCAAGGTGTTCGGCGTGGCAAAAAGTGTTGGACAACCCTTTCGGGCGATTTGCTTGACCGGCTAACGGACAAGGTTAGCCGGCAATTTGTAGCAATCCAGCCAAATCAATTGTGGGTTGCAGACATTACCTTTGTTGCAACGTGGATGGGATTTGTCTATGTGGCTTTTATCACCGATGTTTTTGCCCGGTATATTGTTGGCTAACGAGTGAGTCGTTCATTGCGAACGGATCTGGTACTGGATGCATTGGAACAGGCGCGCTATGGACACGGCGGGAAACCTCAGGATTGATACATCACAGCGATCGAGGCAGCCAATATTTGTCGATTCGCTATACTGAACGTTTGGCGCAGGCAAATATTGACGCCTCCGTCGGCAGCATCGGAGATTCTTATGACAATGCGCTAGCTGAGACCATCAATGGTTTGTACAAGACCGAAGTCATACGGCATCGCGGTCCTTGGCGTAGTATCGAAGAAGTAGAATTTGCTACATTGGAATGGGTGGATTGGTTCAACAATCGAAGACTGCTGGATGCAATCGGATATGTCCCACCGGCAGAATTTGAAAAGGCGTATTATCGCCAACAGGAAGAGTCAGCTCATACAGTTTAACTCAAGAAAACATGTCTCCGGAAAAAAATCGGGGCGATTCATCTTCTAAGTCTTAAATGGCATTAACCAAACCGACCTGTAATGTAATCTTCTGTCTGCTTATTCTTTGGTTTGATGAATATTGTATCTGTCACATTAAATTCTATTAATTCACCTAAGTACATGTAAGCTGTATAATCCGATACTCTTGCAGCCTGTTGCATATTATGAGTTACTATTAATATAGTAACTTTACTCTTTAAATCAGTTATTAATTCTTCAATACTGGCAGTTGCAATTGGATCGAGCGCAGATGTTGGCTCATCGAACAACAATATTTCCGGATCGGTTGCCAGTGCACGTGCTATACAAAGTCTCTGTTGTTGCCCACCTGATAGATTAAATGCCAAATGATGTAAGCGATCTTTTACTTCATCCCACAAAGCCGAGTTACGCAAAGCGACTTCGACCCTCTCATCCAAAATAGCTCGTTGTTTAATTCCTCTAACACGCAATCCATAAGCCACATTCTCATAAATTGATTTAGGAAATGGATTTGGCTTCTGAAAGACCATACTTATCCTCATCCGTACTTCGATCGGGTCAACATTAGATGCTAAAATATTCACATCATCTGGGTAAAGTATAATTTCACCCTCATACCGATTACCCGGATACAAATCATGCATTCGATTAAAACAACGCAAAAATGTTGACTTACCGCACCCAGAAGGTCCTATTAATGCTGTAATCTTTTTATCATGCAACACCATATCGATATTTTTTAGTGCATTAAACCCACCATAATAGAAATTTAGATTCTTAACTTCAGATTTAAACTGTCTTGGTTCATTTTTCTTGTCAGAATTATCTTGCATGATCCTTTTACCACTTAATATTTTTACGCATACGATATCGCAAATAAATTGCCAGACCATTCATAGCAAGCGTCATGACTACTAATACCAAACCTGCTGCCGCGGCATTCAGCTGAAAGGCTTCTTCTGGCCGTGATACCCAATTAAACATCTGTATTGGCATCACAGTAAAAGGCGCTGTTAACCATTCAATTGAAACATATGGAAATTCATTCTTTATGGGTGATGGCGGCAAAAATGCGATAAATGTCAGTGCGCCAATAGTAATAATCGGCGCCGTCTCGCCGATGGCGCGAGCCAAACCAATTATTATACCTGTTAGAATACCCGCGGATGAGTACGGCAATAAATGATCTGATACTGTTTGCCATTTAGTTGCCCCAAGTGCATATGCGCCCTCACGAATTGTGACAGGAATTGATCGAATCGCCTCTCGTGTCGCTACGATCACAACAGGCAGAATTAGTAGTGCCAAAGCCAATCCCGCCGCCAGAATACTTTGCCCAAAACCTAATTGATACACAAATAAGCCCAATGCCAGTAAGCCATATATAATTGAAGGCACGCCCGCTAAGTTTGTCACATTGATTTCGATAATTTCTGTTAACAAATTTCTGGGAGCATACTCTTCTAAGTAAACGCCCGAACCTATTCCCAAGGGTACTGCGGCAACTGCTGTGACAAGCATAACTAAAGTAGTTCCAACCCATGCCGAAAAGATCCCGGCAGATTCAGGTCTACGTGATGGAAATGACGTAAAGAAATCCCAGGATAAGCGCGGCATACCATCAATCAGCATATGCGCAAATAACGCCATGAAAGTCAATACCGCAATCATCAGCGCAAATATACCAGCTATCATAAAAAGTAAATCCCATCTTTTATGCAAACTGATAATTCTTCTAATTTCTTCTAGATTATTAACACTTTTCATCTTAAAACTTCACCGGTTACTATTTCCAGAATCTTCATATATCTACCAAATCAGTCTGCATTTTTCCATAACACAATACTTATACCGATTCAGTAAATTTCTCGATAGCGCTTGCGCAATACATGTCCAATTATATTAAACACAAGCGTTATTAACAGCAAAGTTAGACCCGCAGCAAATATGGTTTGATAACCAATACTCCCATGTGGTAAATCGCCTAAACTGACTTGTACAATATACGCTGTTATTGTTGCCGCTGGCTCCATTGGATTCCATGTCAAATTTGGTTGCATTCCTGCTGCAATTGCAACCACCATCGTTTCTCCTACAGCACGAGATATGCCTAATATATATGCAGCCGCAATCCCAGAAAATGCGGCTGGCATAACAACCCGAATTGCCGTTTGAAAACGCGTAGCTCCCATTGCATAAGAGCCTTCTCGCAAATTCATAGGAACTGCACGCATAGCATCTTCAGTCATCGAACTTACATACGGTATAATCATAATTCCCATCACAAGTCCTGCAGATAACAAGTTAAAACCGGGCAGTTCAGGGAAGATAGCTTGTAATAAAGGGGTTACAAATAATAATGCGAAATAACCATAAACAACTGTCGGTACACCACCCAACAGTTCAAGGAAGGGCTTTGCTACTTCACGTACAGTGAATGGCGCAAATTCAGAAAGATAAATTGCAATAATAGTTCCCAGAGGAAGTGCAACCAGCAATGCAATTAATGAACTTACTACCGTACCAGAAACCAGTGGCAAAATTCCATAGTGCGCATCATCGAATAATGGCGTCCATTGGGTATCTGTCAAGAAATCCCAGATAGATACATGTTGAAAAAATATAAACGATTCTTTCACTAGCATCATAATAATTGCAAGCATTATGGCTACCGAAAGCACTGCTGACATAAATAAAAATGTTTCTATAAATCTTTCGCGCAGATGCCGACGAAAGCTATAGCCTAATTTTCCAGCAGGCACTATTTTAATGTGTGACTCTTCTGCCACTGTGAAAGCCCTTCTATAAGTTGAAGCATTATAGTAAGAGAGTTGCTAATCGAGAAAGGAACAACTTCACTTCTAATCATGTGATTAGGATTAGCATTGATTTACTTCAGAAGAATTTTATTAAACACTAATATTCAAAAAGAATGCAGATTTGGTTATTTTTGTGTCTAAAAATAAAATTTATCAAAAAAATATCTCTTTGTGATGCTTTTTCTATTTTTTCATATATACAAAATTCCAGATATAAATTTCTTTCCAGAATCTTGTATATTCTATTTTAAAAGTGAGAGAATCCGATGGATAACTAATCTTCATCCTCGTCTTCATCCTCGTCATCACCACCTTGAGCTTCAGCTTTTACTTCACTTCCACCCGCATCCTCATCATCCTCATCTTCGTCTTCCTCATCTCCACTACCACCATCCTCTTCTTTCTGCAGCACCAACTTGCCAGC
>CAMCBD010000130.1 GCA_945872825.1 Nitrosomonas ureae | reverse complement strand
ACAAGTCAGCAAGAATAATCGGATATAGCTCACGAACAATATAACGCTTCAGGCAGCGTTGAATTTCTTTATTTGACATTCCTTGTGCTGTACGCTGCATCACATAGGTTTGAGTTCTAGGCTCACTGCGCATGCGCACCATCGCGATAATCCATAGTACGTTATTTACAGATCGGTCACCTCCCCGATTTAATCGGGGACGAGCAGTTTTTCCAGAGGATGCCTGAAGTAGACTTGCTCCACATAACGCTGCTAACGCCGCTTCATTTTTTAAACGCTCTGGATTATCGACTACTACAGCAATAAGTATCGCAGCCGTTTGTGACCCGACTCCAAATTGATTCCGAAGACGTTTAGCTGATTGACTTCTCAACCGATCAAGCATCGCATCGAGATCCTCTAGTTCTGCTGATAGCATTAACTAATGACTACGCCAACATGTGTATCTAAATGGGTATCAACGCCAAGAATAACTTCATTTTGAATCGATGCGCCGTCCATATCTATACTCCTCAGTCAAGATTGGCACATTACCAATCCCACTTACCGGACAGAACACTCACGGTGCAAGACAAATCTCCTATTAGGTCACGTATTGGGCCCAGTAACGCTCGGGGAATGCCTGGACTAGATCGACAGGTCAATGCAAAGGCACTTCGCCAATCCCAGCACGGGTCAAGTCAAGTCAGGCGTTCCATGACATATTAAACTGAGTATCCCAGCAATTGCCCTTCCGGCTCATTGAACTTTGCATGCCATATATCGGCTTGAATATACGTGATGTCACTTGTCCATACACGGTTGGGTGCGTCAGGCTGGAAGTTGCTGTTGAGCAAATTCGGCGCAATCGATAGGTTGTGTCTCCTGTCGGTGGTCACGATGAATTTACGCTTTCCGTACGCTTTGATGCCGTGTTCCTTCATGAGCCGCCAAACTCGCACACTATTGGTCCGAAGTTCTCGCCAGACTCTCGGCCAGCCATATTCGCCTTTGCTTGCAGTATGCACTGCTTTGATGTGAACCAGCAGAGCGACATCACTAAGGCGCTTGCCAGGCGTCGCCGGACTATCCGTAACTTTTTTCGCCGTTGATGTTCAAAGTAACCGCTGGCACTGACATTCAGCACTTCGCATTGTAGTATGACGGGCCAACAGCTTTTGTGTCGTTTAATCCAGGCGTACTTCACACTGATTCCCACGCAAGATTGACCACCCTGAACGAATCGAACTGCCTCTAATTTGTATTCCAGTGTCTACCGATGCTCTCTTAACTTTTTCCGCTGTCATTTCTTCGTCTCCTTAACTTGAATTGTAACCTCAGTTAAGAAATACGTTTCTACAGGGAAAGGCCAGCTTTATCTGGTCAGTTTTAGATTAGCGTCAACACAGATATGGAATTCTAAGCGATTCTCCACTGATTTCATGGATCTTTCCCTCATTCCAGGCAATCCGTATTCATTCTCAGACTGCGGCGCGCATAGTAAGCAAAACCTACGGCGTTTCGCTGTCCACGAAGAATCCAATCATGGGCTTCCCGCCCTAAGTCAGGATTAATTGGCTGAATCTTACCTGCCGCAGCGGCAAGCAAATGCATTCGTGCCGCCCTTTCGAAGGCAATGGATAAAATACAGGCTTCTTCAATGCTCGAAGCGGCGACCAGCAAGCCATGATGCGCCAACAGCAAAGCACGTTTGCTACCAATGGCTTTAGAAATCATCTCGCCTTCTTCGTTGCCTACCGGTATTCCCGGCCATTTGGGCAAGAAAGCCACGTCGTCATATAATACGCAGTTATCCATGTGTGATATTTCCAAAGGCACCTCCAGCATACTGAGTGCTGCGGTATGCACGGCGTGCGTATGAATAATGCATTGCACATCAGGTCTGGTGCGATACAACCATGAATGAAAACGATTGGCCGGATTTGCCATGCCATCACCTTGCAAAACTTCTAGATCTTCATTAACGAGCAAGAGATTGCTCGCGCAAATTTCATCAAAACCCATGCCTAGTCTCTGGGTCAAATACGTTCCTGGTTTCTCGCCTCGCGCGGTGATTTGCCCTGCCAATCCCGAATCGTGCCCGTTCTCAAACAAAATACGGCAAGTCAGCGCCAATTTCTGTGTTTGCGTATAATTTGTTCCTTGAAGATGCGTATCCATCTGAACCAAGGATTGCTTGATCAATTGTTCTTTATCCAGATTAAAAGTTTTGTTATTCATATTCGCTCACTGGTTACTCTTATTAATCAAAATGAAGTCTGTGTTTTCTCTTGTAAATTCAAGAATCGTCTTGAACGGAAATAAACCGTTCAATTTCACGCCGATCGCGCTTGGTTGGACGGCTACTCTTGGTAAAAAATGGCTGCGGTTGCACTTTTAATCTGGCTGCCAGCAATTCCCGTTGCTTCTGGCTTTCTTCGGTTTCTCTGTAGAGCTGCTGTGCCTGCGTTGCAGAGCCTCGTTTATTGGATAATTCTAGTATTTCAATAGTATATTGATAGTTATTAATTCGAATTGTCAGCATATCTCCTACCATAACTATTTTAGCAGGCTTTACGCGATGGCCGTTTAAAGTGACCCGTCCACGATCAATTGCTTCAGCTGCCAATGAGCGTGTTTTAAAAAAACGCGCCGCAAACAGCCATTTATCAATACGATATTTCTCTACTCTATCATCTTGTTGCATTGTAAATTTAATCTACTATATCAGTATTAATTTGAATCTTATTTTGTAAAGTCCTATGAACAGGGCATTGATTGGCGATTTCCAGCAACCGGGCGCGTTGTGCTTTATCCAGATTGCCTGTCAATTGAATGCGCCGGGTAATTACGCCCATGAGTTGCGACTGTTTTTCACAATCGGCACAATCTTCTGCATGAATCCGGTTGTGATGCAATTCAACTTGAATGGCCTGCAAATCAATTTGTTTGTGATTCGCATACATACACACAATGTCATTGAAGTACAACTACCCAGTGCCGCGAGTAATAATTCATAAGGATTTAATCCAAGATCTGCGCCACCGAGTGCAATCGGTTCGTCACTGATGAGGCGATGATGCTGTGTCAGAATCTCTCGCGTAAATTTTTTATCGCATTCTCGCACAATCACGCTGCCCTGCCCGGCTGCCGGCTTTTCCGCTATTTCTTTTTTATCTAGAATCGGATCCGTTTTCAGATAACGGCTCGCCCAGGCGGATAAAACTTCTGCCACATATCGTGAATCTTCAGGATTGGATAACAGATGATCTGCGCGATCCAGCGACACAAAGCTTTTGGGATGTTTGGCTGCGGTATATATCCTTGCCGCTTCGTCAATAGAAACCACGGCATCCACTGGCGAGTGAAATATCAATAGCGCCTTTTTTAGCGCTTGAACATGCGCAACAGAATTATATTTCTCTAAATCATCAATGAATTGGCGTTTAATGTTAAAGCTTCTTCCACCCAATTCGACTTGCACGGATTGTTTATCCTGCAATTCACGATATGAATTTGCGAACAAATGCTTGATGTGCGCCGCTGTTGCCGGTGCGTCAATGGTGACCACTGCCTGCACCGTTGGCAGATCTTGAGCCGCCGTCAGTGCAGCGGAGCCACCCAGACTATGTCCGATTAACAGGGATGGCGCAGCATATTGCTGTTCAAGATAATTAGCGGCGGCTAACAAATCCTGCAAATTAGAGGAGAAATTGGTATTTGAGAAATTGCCTTTACTATTCCCCAGTCCGGCAAAATCAAACCGCAGCACCGCAATTCCATAATCAGCTAGGGAGAATGCAATTCGTGCAGCAGCCGGGTTGTCTTTGGAGCAGGTAAAACAATGGGCGAATAGTGCATAGAATTTGATAGCCCCTGATGGTATTTCCAGCAAACCCGATAAAGATTCGCCTTGCAGATTCTTGAATACTGCTTCAATTCTTGGCATCGACTATTTACCTATTAGCAACAGATCATTAAAACTTTTTGAACCAGAATGCTGCAGACAAATAGTACCAAAAATAGATTAAGAAAACTCCATGTTTCGTTGAACAAAAATTGCTTAATTTGGTAGTGGTTGGTTTTAAAAGAAAACAACTTCCAAAGCGTGTTCTTAAGATCACATACTAAAAATAAGATTAGAAGCGCACTATTCAGGAAATTCTATTTTGATGTTCAAGTAATCAATTCCGTCACTATTGGGCCTTGCCCTGTAGAAACATACTTCTTAACTGTATTGTGGTCAAATAAAGTCAGATATTTTATTAGGATCTAGCTTGTGATTTTTATTAGCGTTGTTTACATCTTTTTGAGAGGATGTAGACATGAATATACACAAAAGAACACGCTTAACACCACTCGACCGTAAAGAGATCTGGCGACTCTATGGGACTAGGGAATGGACCGTTGTTGCCCTTTCACAGAA
>CAMCBD010000129.1 GCA_945872825.1 Nitrosomonas ureae | reverse complement strand
ATCCAGGTATGCGGTGTTTTCATTGACACCAATATCCCTGGCGGTTTGGGCTATCGGTTTATCCGATTCAGTGGCCCACTTTACCGATGACTCCCTAATTCAGCTGTGTAGACTTTTGGGTTTTCTTGGTTCATTTAGATACACTCCTTCTTTCAGTTATTTTAAGGAATGTGACCGGCTTAGGGTAGCCACATCAATTTCCCACGGCGCTTGTAATCCCAATGCCATACCTAATAGTGCGTCTCTGTTCATATCAAAATCCCTAGCTTACCCACTCAAAATCACCTAGACCCAAGTTTTTTAACCGAATTCTTGGGATCCATACGACAAGCAATGATAATTCTCTGTGGAGGCGTTCATTCCGTTACCTGGCTCATTTCAAAAGTGACAGGTATTTGGTCTGGTTTTCTTTGAGGGAAGTATGTAGAATTGAAAAATTTTTCCATTCTAAAATTTAGTGGATAGTTGATCTGTGGCATTTTACGTTCAAAAATACGGCGGCACATCGGTTGGAAGC
Source organism: Nitrosomonas ureae (assembly GCA_945872825.1). Taxonomy (GTDB): domain Bacteria; phylum Pseudomonadota; class Gammaproteobacteria; order Burkholderiales; family Nitrosomonadaceae; genus Nitrosomonas; species Nitrosomonas ureae_D. The sequence continues at coordinate 3,985 of CAMCBD010000129.1, read as the reverse complement.
ACTGAGCGGATAAAGAATGTTGCGCGCAGAGTAGCGAAATTCCATTTGCAAGGACATCAAATTGTAGTTGTTGTTTCAGCAATGAGCGGTGAAACCAATCGCCTGATTGCTCTTGCACACGAGGTTCAGGAAAATCCTGAACCTCGTGAATTGGATGTGATGATTTCCACCGGTGAGCAAGTATCCATAGCACTATTAGCTATGGCACTGATGGAACTTAACGTCAAAGCCAAAAGCTATACTGGTCCGCAAGTACGAATACTAACCGATAGTACACATACTAAAGCCCGGATATTAAGTATTGATGAGGCAAAAATTCGAAGTGATCTAGAAGCCGGTTATGTGGTGGTAGTCGCCGGATTTCAAGGGATTGATGAGAAAGGCAGCATCACCACACTGGGCCGTGGCGGATCAGATACAACCGGCGTTGCTCTGGCAGCTGCTTTAAAGGCTGATGAATGCCAGATTTATACGGATGTGGATGGAATCTATACGACAGACCCTCGCGTAGTCGCTGAGGCAAGAAGACTCAGTACAATAACCTTTGAAGAAATGCTTGAAATGGCAAGTCTTGGATCCAAGGTTTTACAATTAAGATCTGTTGAATTCGCAGGAAAATATAAAGTAAAATTGAGAGTTTTATCCAGTTTTGAGGATGCAGGTCAAGGTACTCTGATTACTTTTGAGGAAGATGAAAATATGGAACAAGCGGTCATTTCAGGAATCGCATTTAATCGTGATGAAGCCAAAATTACTATATTAGGTGTTCCCGACCATCCTGGTATTGCTTATCAAATTCTTGGTCCCGTGGCTGATGCTAATATTGATGTGGATATGATTATCCAGAATGTAGGCCACGATGGTTTGACAGATTTCTCATTTACCGTTCATCGCAATGAATTTAAAAACACGATGAATATCCTGAAAGAAAAGATCCAGCCTCATATTGGTGCGCGAGATGTACTGGGAGGTGATAGAATTGCGAAAGTCTCGGTAGTTGGTGTTGGCATGCGTTCTCATGCTGGCATCGCCAGCAAAATGTTCCGTGTGCTGGCAGAAGAAGGGATTAACATTCAAATGATCGCTACTTCCGAGATAAAAGTATCCGTTGTTGTCGATGAAAAATATATGGAACTCGCTGTTAGAGTGCTGCATAAAGCATTTGATCTTGAGCAGGCACTTTAAAAAATAATAGTTTTCGCCGAGAATTAGCTTACCGAAATAAATAACGGAGAGATGGCCGAGTGGTCGAAGGCGCTCCCCTGCTAAGGGAGTATAGGCACAAAAAGCTTATCGAGGGTTCGAATCCCTCTCTCTCCGCCACAGATGTTCCTAGCAACACCCAGAAACACCAACAAAACCCGCGTAAATTATAAGTTTAGCGGGTTTTTTGTTATCTGTAGTCAATCATGTGAAATGTGAGTAACAAGATAAATTTGTGAGTAAGATCGTGAGTAACTATAATGCTCATGAAAATGTTACTCACATATTTGTGCAAGCTACTGGCAAAGGGTGTTTTCACATGAAACTGACAGACCCGGAAATTAAAGCAGCAAAACCCAAAGAAAAGCCCTACTCACTTCCTGATGGTCACGGACTTGTTTTGCTGGTGCAACCTTCCGGCGCTAAATGGTGGCGTTACAGGTACCGAATCAATGGCACGGCTAAAATGCTCTCTATGGGTGTTTACCCCGATGTAACATTGAAAAATGCACGTAATCAGCAAGCACACTTCAAAGAATTACTGTCACAGAGCACTGATCCTTCACAACACCGTCAAGAACAAAAGCAACTGGATGCAATAGCGGCTGAAAATAGTTTTGAATCAATAGCACGCCTTTGGTGGACTCAATGGAGTGCAGCACGTAATCAACGCCATGCGGATTATGTAATCCGACGATTGGAAGCGGATATTTTTCCTGTTATTGGCAGAAAGCCTGTCACTGAGTTAACAGCACCTATGCTGCTAATGGCTATCAAGAAGATTGAAGCCAGGGGTGCGTTAGATATTGCCAAGCGTGCATTAACCACTTGCAATCAGATCATGCGCTATGCCGTGGCACATGGACTGGCAGAACGCAACCCAGCAGCAGATATCAAGCCTTCGGATGTACTGAAACCCACCAAAAAAACCAACTATGCAAGACTGGATCAAAAAGAATTACCCGAACTACTCCGCAAGATCGATGAATACGATGGACAGCCATTAACAAAGCTGGCTTTGCAATTGATGGCATTAACTTTTGTCCGTACCAGTGAGTTAATTGGTGCGCGGTGGGAAGAAATAGACCTGGATAAAAAGCAATGGCGCATACCGGCGGAGCGAATGAAAATGAAAACTCCGCATATCGTACCCCTATCCGATCAGGCTATGGCTGTATTGGAGAGAATTAAGGATCTGGTAGCCGATCAAATCTTACTGTTTCCCAGTGAACGCAGAGACGGTAAATCAATGAGCAATAACACCATCCTGTACGCACTCTACCGGCTGGGGTATCACTCCCGCATGACTGGGCACGGATTCAGAGGTATAGCGTCAACGATCCTTCACGAGCGCGGTTATAGTCATGAGCATATTGAATTACAACTGGCACACAGCAAACGTGATGCAGTATCAGCAAGTTATAACCACGCCTTATATCTGGAACCACGGGCACGCATGATGCAGGATTTGGCTGATTATCTGGAAGCAATAAAGGAAGGGGCAGCGATATTGCCGTTTAGGGCTGCATAAAGAGTTTTAACCGCCGCCTGACGGAATCAGGTAAAAGCGGGGTTATCAAGCGCACAAACACTTGGCAACCCCTAACCACAACGCAACACTTTAAAGGAGTTTGCATCATGGCTAAGAAGATTCTCTCACAGAAATTAAACAAAGGTAACGTTAGTCAAATAGATCCAAAGCGCAGGGCAGAAGCAAATACTGTTGCTTATCATAAGCTGCTCAATGATTACTTGGAACGGTTCACAGAATCTGAGCAAGAGATAGCTTTGGGATTCGCCAAGTTAGCATTCTGTAAGCGGAATATGATCCGCAGGGTAAAGCCTGAATCAAGCGAAGTAATTGAATTTCCGGTTAATCGGCTGGGTAAGATTTAACGGTTAACCACGCCTAGTTCGACGGGATGAAAACAGGGCAATCCTTACCCTGCTGGCGTGGTTCCTGAATTAAGGTAAAACGTCAGAGGAAACGTGAAATGACTGAGCATGAAAAGCCTGCATATCAAAAATACATTGATCTATTAAAGAGTAAAGATCCGTCAATCGATCACACTGGTGGGGTCGTGTTACGCCTGATGAGGGAAGAGATAGAGCCGCAGATTAAGCGCATGACTAAGCCTCAGTTGATTGAAGCATTTGCTGAGGCAATATACGCAATTTATCACCATGAGCGATGGGAAAGCGTGCTTGATAGTACTATTGAGCATTACAAAGATGGCTCGTTGACTTGGGAGATGACAGCAAAGATTCTTCAAGAAGAACTTGAAAAAGCGCCAAGTAGAGAGATAAGTAAGCGAGCCAAGGAAGCAGGTAGCGCAGATAAAAAGAGAGAAAAAAAAGCTCAAGCCTTGGAATTATGGCTTGAGTGGGGAAAGAATCCAAAGCTATTCAAAAACAAATCTGAGTTTTGCGCGAAATTGGTATGCAAAGAGAAAAATGAATGCTATTGCTCCCATAATACCGCTATTAAATGGTTTGATAAATTTCGTGAAGAACGCCCGCAACAATCGATAGAGCATTTATTGCCACCAAAGAAATAACCATTATCGCGCTACTGGTAACTTCGATGTGTAGTACGCTTGTCCACTGAAATACTGTCAGACCACATTCTCGGACCAGCGAATCACCAGTTCTTCATCACTGAGGTTGAATGCATGCTTCAGATACAGCAAGGAAACCATCAACCGAATGGGCAAACGAAGCCGGCCCGCAGCACTCACTCCTGTGCCCACAGTCGCTAACGCTGTGCCGAAAATATCGCTGA
>CAMCBD010000128.1 GCA_945872825.1 Nitrosomonas ureae | reverse complement strand
TGACCGATACGTCAGGTAATTTGATCGGTATTAATACGGCGATTTATTCTAGCAGCGGTGGTTCACTCGGTATTGGTTTCGCCATTCCTATTCATGTTGCTAAACAGATCATGGAACAAATTATCCAGTCCGGCAGCGTGACTCGAGGCTGGTTGGGTGTCAGCATGCAGGATATGACGCAGGACCTGGCAGAATCATTTGGTCTGGATAGCCCAATGGGGGCTTTGGTGGCGAGTGTGCTCAGAGATGGTCCGGCAGACAAAGCGGGTATCAAACCTGGCGATATCATCATAGCGGTCGAAAGTAAGCCGATGAAGAATTCATCAGACATGCTCAATCGGGTTGCGGCGTTATCACCCAACGACACGGTTGCGGTCACTGTGATCCGCAATAAGCAGGAAAAAACAATCCAAGTCAAAGTCGGTATACGGCCTAAACAACAGTAATCGTATTCAAGAAAATCAAATCTGAAGCAAACTAAAATTTATGAATAATCTATTACCAGCTAACGGATTTTTATCCGTGATTGCCCAATGGTTTAGCGCTAATATTCTTGCATTAGGGCGTGAAATGCGGCTGTCTTATTTACCACCGCTGATGGTTTATGTGGCTGCAGGTATTTCCGGTCTGACAGGTATTGTTGGCACATTTTACGTGAAGGAAAAGCTTGGACTCTCCGCCGAATTTCTAGCCATGCTTGGATTTTGGATGATGTTGCCGTGGGCGCTAAAAATGCCTTTGGGCCATTTGGTTGATCTGGTATGGCGCTGGAAGGGTTTGTTGGTGTATCTGGGGGCCAGTTTGATCATGCTGAGCTTGCTGATCATGATCGGATTGCTTGGGCATACCGAAGCGATGGCAGCTATGGCTTCGGTTGAAACTTGGTTTGTGATATCGGCTTTACTGGCACCGATTGGTTATGTTTTACAGGATGTGGTGGCAGATGCGATGACCGTTGAAGCAGTGCCGCGTGTCGATGAGAATGGCCAGAAGCTGGACCCAGATAAACGGAAATTAATGCATGTCACCATGCAAACCTTGGGACGTGTCGCCATCATCGGCGGGGGTGTGCTGGTATCCATCGCCAATGTTTTTTTACTGCGCGATGCGGGTGCGCTGCCAGAAGCTGAAAAAGAAGCTGTCTACTTATTTGTTTATCAATTGGCGCTAATTATTCCGCTGGTTTCTATTTTTGGTGTGGTCTTCGCATCCTGGTTGCAGCGGCGTGACATGAAACGTTTTCTTGCGCAAGGTCATAGCCGGAAGGAAGCGGGCGTATTACTGGGTCTTCATTCAGAACCACCGTCCATTAACTGGTGGATTTTGGGTGGTGGATTAGTTTTTACTGTTCTGTCATTGGGCGCCGGTCTGAGCCGTATATCCGGTGGAGAAGAAATCGTGTTTATTATTTCCATGGCAATCGTTATATTTCTGATGTGGCGATTGACTGGAGAGCTCGAACCGGATGCGCGCAATGTGCTGGTTGGCACAGCCGTTATGATATTCGTATTTCGTGCGATTCCCGGGCCGGGTGCCGGTTCCACCTGGTGGATGATTGATACCTTGGGTTTTGATCAGCAGTTTCTCGCCGTATTGTCTTTGGTTGGCGCCGTACTGACACTATTCGGCATGTTTATTTTCCGCCGCTTCATGGCCGAGCGCTCGATTGCTTACATCATCGGCTTTCTTACCATCGTCGGTACCTTCCTTTCGACACCGATTATTGGCATGTATTTTGGTCTGCATGAGTGGACTGCTTCAGTAACGGGGGGTGTAGTCGATGCGCGTTTCATTGTGCTGATTGATACCGCACTGGAATCACCACTGGGTCAAATTGCCATGATCCCGATGTTGGCTTGGATTGCAAATTCCGCGCCGGAAAAGCTTAAAGCTACTTTTTTTGCGGTGATGGCGTCTTTTACTAATTTGGCTTTATCGGCTTCGCAATTGGGAACCAAGTATCTCAATCAGTTTTATGAAGTGAAACGCGAAGTGAAAGATATTGCTTCGGGCCAAGTAACTATTCCAGCAGATTATAGCGAGTTAGGGCATCTGTTGATTACCGTCACAATTATTGGATTTGTATTGCCGCTGATTACAGTTCTGATCGTTAAACATTCACGCTTTCGTAACGCCTGATTAACTCCAGTTCTATCCAATCCCTTCATGATTTATCCTATTAAGTGTATGAAGATTAATGGATTAATGTTATATATAAATTAATTCCTGCTGAGTCCGTTATCACTTTGGCCGGTGTGCATAGCAGTTTTGAGTTATGTATACGGGTTTTTTTAATCTACAAAACTGAAGCGTTTCTTATGTTCTACGCATCAGTATTTGTTTTTGATAAAGGAGATATTATGAAGCAACTGTTTTTAATGATGACTTTATTATTTCTGTTTACGGGCACGGCTCTCGCAGCTGTCAATATCAATACAGCTTCGCAATCTGAGCTTGAGTCATTGCAAGGGATTGGTCCTGCTAAAGCAAAAGCGATCATTGAGTATCGTGAAAAAAGCGGTGCTTTTGCTTCGATAGATGATTTGGCGAAGGTGAGTGGTATTAGACCGGGAGCTATCAAACAACTGCGTGATGTGGTTACCATAGAAAGCGAGAAAAGCGCAGAGGCTCCAGCTAAACCGGAGTAATGTTTTTGTTATAGGTTAAAAGCCCCCTCTGAAGAGAATTCAGAGGGGGCTTTTTATTTGGATGATTGCAGTGTTCCTTTGCAGGTCGCATGTGTGATAATCTCAATCGATCTATTATAAGATTTACGCTCATGTATAAAACGATTGAGAATTTTGTTGGTAATACGCCTTTAGTAAAACTTAAGCATCTGCCTGGAGAAACCAGTAATGTCATCCTTGCCAAGCTTGAGGGTAATAATCCTGCCGGTTCGGTAAAAGATCGGCCGGCGTTGTCGATGATTTCTCATGCACAGCAACGCGGAGAAATCAAACCGGGCGATACGCTGATTGAAGCAACCAGTGGCAATACCGGTATCGCGCTGGCAATGGCTGCCGCGATTATGGGTTATCGGATGGTATTGATCATGCCAGAGAATTTGAGTATAGAACGGCGACAATCCATGAGCGCATACGGCGCAAAAATTATACTGACCCCAAAAGCAGGAAGTATGGAGCATGCGCGGGATTTAGCGGAGAAGATGCAGAATGAAGGACAAGGGATAATTCTTAATCAATTTGCTAATCCCGATAATCCTTTGGCGCATTACGAAGGCACAGCGCCAGAAATCTGGCGTGATACCCAAGGAAAGATTACACATTTTGTCAGTAGTATGGGAACTACCGGTACGATTATGGGTTGTGCGAGATTCTTTAAAGAACAGCAATCAACGATTAAAATTATTGGCGTGCAGCCGGAAGAGGGAGCACAAATTCCAGGCATTCGCAAATGGTCCCCGGCTTACTTGCCTAAAATATATGACCCGAAACAGGTTGATGAATTGTTATACGTTTCTCAAAATGAAGCTGAAGACCTGACGCGACGGCTGGCCAGTGAAGAGGGAATTTTTGCAGGTATCTCATCAGGCGGCGCCTTGGCGGCTGCGTTAAGGATATCCGCTCAAGTTGAGAATGCGGTGATTGTGCTGATTGTTTGTGACCGGGGGGATCGTTATTTGTCTACCGGGGTTTTTCCTGCTTAGCAGGTCGTTGAGAAACGTTTTCGAGGTAGCCGATGCAAGGCAAAAACAGGCGAAAAAGCGCAGTTTATGCTTAATAAATGAGCATTTTGAGTCTGTTTTTAACACCGCAACGGCAACGCAGATAGTTTTTCAACGGCCTGTTAGAGAAATTTGTACGGTAATTGGGTGCCCCTTCAATTTTAAGTACGTGCGACACAGAATTTTTTGCAATAAAGTTCAATCAGGCAACGTTTATAATTTATAATTTGTATCGCTTACGCAAGACGTAAGCGAATTGGTTGAGTTCGTTATTAGAATAAAATATCCAGGTTTTACATCAGACTGACCTGCTGTCTTGTGGTTATAACATGACACCGGAACAGGTTAATAATGCACAGAAATCAAATTCTGTTAGCCATCTTAATAAGAAGATACGCAAAGTATCATTACAATTTAGGTATCCAGCTCGGAATGTTAAACAATAACTTTTCACTCCCTATTCGTGTCTATTATCAGGATACTGATGCGGGTGGCGTGGTATATCATTCAACATATCTGAATTTTATGGAGCGAGCACGCTATGAATGGCTCAGGGCATTGGAATTTAATGTCAATTCATTGATTGAAATTCATAAGATCTTGTTCATGGTGCGTTCGCTTGAAATCGATTATTTCAAGCCCGCTATACTGGATGATTTGTTGAATGTGACGGTAGCAGTTGCAGAGATAGGCAGGAGTCGTATCACGTTATCTCAGGAAATTTTATGTAACCATGTCAAGCTAGTGAGTGCCACGATTCATGTGGTGTGTGTCGGCGCAGAAAAGCTCAAGCCAGTGAGCATCCCTGTGCCATTACGTGAGAAAAT
>CAMCBD010000127.1 GCA_945872825.1 Nitrosomonas ureae | reverse complement strand
TAGCCCTTCTCATTAACTAATCTTGCTGCAGCTTTCTTAAATTCTAGCGTGTATTTCGGAATCATTCGTTTGGTTTGTGTATCCATGTTCACCTCTATTGACATTATAAATCTGCCTCTAGAAGTGTCCTGTCGTATTAAACTATTTCAATTCAGATTGACTTTGTATTTAATGGTAGGCATGGTAGGTTTCTCTCGCAAGAATTTCTTAGTAACACACTTCAAGATTCAAGATTATCTGGCATCTTTCTGTTTTTTTAATGACTGACACCAGCGCATCAACATTGACTGAAATCAGCATACCCCAATCGGCAATTTCATCTTGTAACTCAGCGAGGTAAGCCCCAGGCTTTGCCAGGGGATTCCCAGAGATTTAACCGATACGACGGTCATTGAGAATCTTCTATCTCGACCAAGAGAAGGAGATTCAGGATGAAAGAGTATCAGAGTTTGACCCATACAAGATGGGATTGTAAGTACCATGTGGCATTCATTCCGAAGAAGCGCAGAAAGCAGATATTCGTGTTGCTGCACAAGCATCTGGGTGAGATATTCTACGAGCTTGCTGCACACAAGGAAGCGAAGATTGTAGAAGGGCACATCATGTCGGATCACGTGCACATGTGCATCAGCATTCCGCCGAAATATGCGGTATTAAACGTGATGGGTTACATCAAGGGGAAGAGCGCAATCGCGATCGCGATAGCGAGGCGCTTCGGATGGCGAATAAAGAATTTCACTGGCGAGGTGTTCTGGGCTCGAGAGTATTTTGTTTCGACGGTCGGGCTTGATGAAGGGGTAGTCAGGGCGTATATCCGCAACCAGGAGCATGAGGATGAACGCTACGACCAAATGAAATTGGACGTTTAGCCGCCCTGGGCGGGGCGCTCACCCAATAAGCCTCCGGCTTTGCCGGAGGTAATTTAAGGCTCTGTAGCAATTAATTGTTGAATTGATAGTTGTTTAGTCCCGTAATTAAGTGATGTATTCTATTACCAACTGAAAGAGGAAAGACGATGGGACAAATATTACACGGAACAGCCACGACTACGCACGCTATCCGAACAAAAATACACCTGATTAGAAAGATTCTTCAGCTTGCCGAAGCCAACGTGCCGAGCGAGGCCCGATAGTGGCTGCGGCGACGAACAGACGTAGAGGGAACGCTTCAAGGTAGAAGCGCCGGTTGAAACGATAAACAAACGCACCGCGGTAACGGGTTCCGTATTTGGCGAAATCGAACGCATGACAAGCGCCACCCAGGCTGATTTTGAGGCTGCCCAGAACCGTATTGATCCAGTTGAATTCTGACAAATCCTTGGGCTTGTGGCCGTCCGCGACGATTGCCCGGTGTTGGCAGCCTGCATCAGTAACCCCGGCAAAACAGCCCAATCCATCGGAAGTGACTATACAACCTGGCGCGAGATTAGCGTTAGCCCAGTAGGAAAGCGCTTTGCGCGTAAAACCAGGAACCGGTGCCATTTTAATACACAGGGGACGGCCTTCGGCACTGAGCGAGATGGCCACCACAAAAGGCACCTTGTTCTCGGAACCTCGGCCTGCCTTGCCGCCAGCCAATTCTCCGCCAAGGTAAGCGTCATCCGCTTGGACATTACCACACAGCGTGTACTTGGCATCCCGTTCCACCATCGCCTGCATCAGCTTCTGCTGAATCAGCCAAGCCGTGGGATAGCTCACGCCCAACCGCCGCTTAAGGTCGAGCGCCGACAAGCCGGTCTTGGCTTAGCTGATTAGATAAATTTCTAAGAACCAAATGCTTAGCGCCAAGTTGGTGCTTTGTAACAAGGTGCCTGCGATCAGAGATGTCTGCAACCGGCAGCACTTGCGCAGAGCAAATCGGCGTAGTGCTTATCCCGTTGTTAAGCAAACATGTCATTCTCTGCACAGATGGAATGCCCGCCTACACGTTACACCAGCCCTTTGTTTCCTAACGTCACTTGGAAAAACAAGACAATTTCAACAGTTAATTACTACATAGCCTAATTTAACTTCAAGTACTGCCACACAAGTGATTTCAATACAATTTTGTGACAAAAGTAGGGCATTCCTCCTATATTTTAGTGTCATTCTGCTCTAGCTAATTTAAGTTATTTAATACATAATACTTATATATAATGTTTGTGTTTTAATAGACTCTGCACCAATAGAAAATGATAGTTTTTGAGTGCTCATGAGCTTTAAACTATTAGGAACAGTAAATTGGTTGGGAATCAATCTGAGGAGGGTATAGATGAGTATCAAATTTAAGAGTTTTCAGTTTACACAGGGAATACGGCGCTTCATATTGATTTTACTAGCCGGTTTATCCTTGTTCATATCGGACAAAGGTATACCTGTCGCAATGGCAACCGGGTCAGAAGCGCATATTAAGGGAGAGTTTGGAACCTTGCATTCTTGGCCGCTCATGCCGATCGCTATGATGCTCTTGCCAGATGGACGTGTACTTGCTTATGGGTCGGGTGCTGCAGGTGACCAAGGCGCAAACTTAAATTATCTAGTCTGGGATCCTTCCTCTGGAATAGGCAATGATGCGTTTGAGATGTTGCCAAACACCACCTATACGGATATTTTTTGTGCAGCCCAGGCACTTATTCCTAGCACAAGCCATGCACTTCTTCTCGGTGGGGATGCTAAGGTAAATAATGTACGAAACTATGCCAACAGTGACGTCAATATTTTCGATCCATCGACAGACACGCTCGTGCGTCAAACCCAGAGTATGGCATTTAAACGTTGGTACGCAACTACAGTTACGTTACCGAATGGTGAACATGTTGTACTTGGCGGTCGTGACAGTAAAAATTATGCTGGAACGACGACTATCCCGCCTACCGTGGCTACCTATTCGTCCACACCTGAGGTGCGAACAGCTGACGGTAATTGGCGTCAGCTCAGTTCAGCAACCAATGATACTGCTTATGGAGAAATTGGAGCCTCTTGGAGTTATCCAAAAGCTTGGCTAAATCCGCAGGGAAGTATATTTATAGTTACGCACAGCGGACTGATGTTCAAGCTTGACACATCGGGCTTCGGCAATCTTTCACAGTATTCAAAAACAACTTTAGTAAGTTATGCCAGGCTGCCAAGTGTCATGTACGCACTGGGTCGCATTCTTTCACTTCGTAGGGATCGCGCAGCTGTATCAATTAATATCAACGGGTTGGGCGAGCCTGTTGTAACCTCTTCCGGTACTTTAGAAAAAGACCGTCAGTATGGCTCGCTTACTGTGCTTGCTGATGGGCGCGTTTGGGCCAATGGTGGTTCATCGACGGGTAATGATTTAGTTGGTGCGGCGCTGGATTCCGAACTCTGGGATCCCAAAACTAATGTGTGGGCCACTACGGCGAGTGCAGCAGCTCGCTTGTATCACTCCGCTTCTCTTCTTCTTGTAGATGGAACCGTGATTACTGGAGGTGGGGGTAGACCTGGTCCGATAACTCAATTGAATGGTGAATTTACTACCCACCGTACTTATTTAAAAAGGATGGAAGCGGTGAGTTCGCGGATCGCCCATTGATTATTGATGCTCCGACAACAATGATTGGATGGAATCAGGAATTTTCAATAGAAGCTAGCGAAAGTATCTCTCGGGTAACGCTGGTACGTGCCGGCACGGCTACGCATAACTTTAATCAAGAGACACGCTTCTTCGACCTTCGCGTCCCAAAGAAGGGTACTATACTCAACCTTCGAACTCCAGCCTCATCAAAGGTAGCTCCTCCGGGTTTTTATCTGCTTTTTGCCTGGAACGCAGCAGGGGTACCATCCATGGCTAAGATTATCCATATTGGCTAAATTGTGAGGGGGGCGTCCGACCAATCATAATAACTTTTATAACAGAACTGTTAACCGGCACACTGAGAATCTGGTTAAAAAAGTAGTTTGTAATGACTGAACGCTTTATTAGGCTCAGTGTACTCGGATTCCACCAGGACCAGAAAACCTGAATTTCCAACTGTGGGGTGAATACATTGACACCAAACATTCTTCTGTTAATGGCAATGATGAACTTGTAAATCCAGGGCAAACCATACATTATTTTTTAGAAACGTGTATTTGTGATTCTTTTGTGCAGCATGTTCATTACGCACATCAATACGCATCTTGTTCAGGGCCTCTTTGAACAGTTTGACAACATACAAGCGATCAAAAATGATTGGTGACTTGGGGAATGACTCGGCCGCTCTGGCAATAAATGCAGGAGATAAGTCCATGCTGCATTGTTCGGTCTGCTCTTACGACACGCCTTCCTTTATCAAATGCCATCAACTACTGTCCCATTAACTTTCAAAGTAGAGATATCTGACTATCAGAGGCGTGATTCAGGTTAGGCGGATCGTTTCGCAATAAAGCCATCAAGTCGCGTTTTTCAAATAAATTGAGCTGTAGTGATCCATTTGAAGAACAATTCCACTTGCCAGCGTGCCTTGTAGATATCAGCAATGGTTCTGGCAGCGAGTTTAAAATTGTTGGTCAGAAAAATGTAATGTTTACCTGTATCGATATTCCGACAATTAATACGGCGAAGTTGATTCGGA
>CAMCBD010000126.1 GCA_945872825.1 Nitrosomonas ureae | reverse complement strand
AATGGTTTCATCGCCCCGTATCGCAGCCAGTGCTATTTTTGCTTTGAATTCACTGGAATATTGTGTGCGTTTCTTGCTCATGATTATGATCCTCTATAGTGTCCATAACAGAGCTTAACAACCTGTCCAGTTTTGCGGTACCACTTCATACCCTCTTCATCACAATTTACTGTTTTCATAATAATTACTCCTTTAAAGTTTTTTCGGTACAACCCAGCCATAATTGATGGCCGCGTTACAGGTATCCGGAGCAATATTCAAGCGTTGCGCCTGATGCCCATAACAGATGCAATTATTCTTGTTAGCGACGCATGCGGACACTTGCGACCAATCGACCGCATCAGAAAGCATAGAGAGCGATTGTTTAGTACTGGGTAAAATGACAGGCTGAGATACCGGCATTGGGCTTGCGGGTGGTGTATCACTCCCCTGCTTCGCTGTGGCTGTTTTTTCTGGTTCAGTTGAAGCCGTTGTGGAATCAAGCCGCTCAGTTACACGGCCATAAGTGAACATGGCCATAGCTCTGGCACTGCAAACAATAAGAAAATGGCCGCATAGACCATTTTAGGTATCGCCCGCTTCGGTTTTTCCACATGCAGACTTGCTGAGTAATACAGCGAGAATGCTTTTTTTATGAGCCGGTACGGTTTTTTGACTGCATTCTGCTTGTTGGTTTTCAACTTCGGATTGGCGCAGAATTCCGGCCATTCATAAGATTTATCACCTGACCATTCCTGGCTTAGGTGAATATGACGATCGGCATTTTCCAAAATATGCGGATGTACGAATTTTGGCGATTGCGTGATAACCAGAAAATCTCGGCCGTGCTTTCTGTGCTGTGATAAATACTTGATATATTCGGGCGGGTCTTTCAAATCCACTGCCGGCCAGGGATACATCGCTTCATCAAAAACAATAAGACTACCTTCCAAGATACTGTTTAATTTCTGCTTTCCTTCGGGTTCTTCCGGGTCTAAGGGTGTACGCTCTGCCCAAGTGTTGAGCTTGGCAATGGACAGTTTGATATGCGGTAATTTTAAATCTGGAATACCGCAAACATAGACAACGCGCCCCTGCTCTTCCACCACTGAACTCCATACCGCGTGATTTGTTTTGCCACAGCCAGGCGTTGTAGTTAATACGATGGTTGTCATTTCGGTATCACTCCCAATTTAGACATGAGCATGAAAGTTGCTCGAAACGTGATGGCTCCGGCGATCATGCCGAGCGCTTGGCCAATACCAGAGAGCCCGGCAATTTACAGCGCGAACGCCGGAATGTTGTTGTAATGGCCTTGTGCCAGTGTAAGCAGCTGCTGCAGTACGATTCCAACAGTGCCATAACTGATAAAGCCCACGCCTACGCTCATCAAAGCGCGTACAGCGAGGAATCCCATACCGGCAGAGAGAAACGCACCTAAAAGAATTAAGATATTGAACATAGTTTTTTTAAGTGGCAGATCCGCCACGAACCCACGCGATAATGTAAACGCTGATGATTGATGCAAGTAGAAGCATGAAAGGATTCATCATTCCCGCCGTGTCACAGACCGGCTGAGTTAGAATTGTTAAGTGATGACCACCAGTCAATGAAACGTTAATATCAGGTGGACAAGTGCCGGAGCCCCAACTGTCAGAGCGGAATGTATTGGGTACGCTGTAAGTTTGGAGTGTTGCTTCAGGTGCGGAATCAAAAGCATCAATCACTTTTGATCGCTTTCATGTTGACAAACTGCTTAACGAGGCCATGAACAAGGTACGTATTGATGAGCGCAAGGAGCATGCTGCGCTAAAGAATCACAAGTACACGTTTCTGAAGAACAAAGTGGCGCTGTCCGACAAGAAAAGGCGGGCGCTTGAAGAAATGATTACGCTGTATCCCACACTGGGCTTAGCTTGTCGATTGAAGGAGTTATTCAACGATTTATGGACGATGCCAGACAAGCCAAACGGAGAATGCCTTTCTGAACAACTGGTGCGCTCAGGCTGAGAAGGCAAAAACCCAACCTTTCAGAAGTTTGCCAACACACTCAGAGCGCATTGGGCGGGGATCATGAACTTTGTCGAGTCAAACATTACCAACGCAATATTGGAGAGCATCAACAGCAAAATCCAATTGGCCAAACGACGTGCTCGCGGCTTTAGAAACGTCAAGAATTACATCAATATGATCTATTTCTTGTGTGGAAGGCTGACTTTCTCTTACCCACGGTATTGCACATCGACCCAACGAAATATAAACCCGCATAAAATTGTGGTGAAGTAAGGGAGAAAAAACTTCATACACGACGCGCCAGAGATTGTGGAATTGATTCTCGATTAAGTATTGTATTGATAGTAAAATCGCTCAGATTTAATTTTCAATCCCTTTGTAACTAGTTTTTAATCTATTTGTAACTATTGAGATAGATAATGCACAGCAAGTATAAACCTGGTGCAACCATCAATTACCCATTGAATAATACAGTTCATAGTAGCAATACCGAATCAATAAAATATCTCTTACTAAATTCTTTTATTCAAATACTTGCAGCATGTTTAGAAGGCTAATTCTTTTATTATCCATGCTTGTGCTTATGGTGTCTCCGGTTCTATCGTGGGTTACCGAGCCTGACCCACGCGCTCCAGATGCATTTGATTTCATGAATCTATTGTCGAAAAAGGGCCTTCATAATTTAAAGAATGAGCGCTGGAATGCTTATGGTCAATTTACCTATATTTCCAGTTGGAAAAGCGCATTTCCGGCAGCGTATACTAATCTAAATGGCACGCCCAATTCCCTGTTACCAGAAAGTGAAAGAAGCTTTAGTGGAACCGGTACGTTGTATTTGGGGTTAAAAACATGGAATGGTGGTGAAATTTATTTCACGCCGGATTTGATTGCTACACGCGCATTATCTGATTTAAAAGGCTTGGGCGGAGCAATACAAAACTTCGAGCTACAAAAAGGTAGTTCTGAAACGCCTATCTATTTCACATCCAGGCTATTTTTTAAGCAGGTTTTTGGGTTTGGCGGAAAACAAATACAGCTTGACTCTAATCCGTTGCAGCTTGGTACAACTGTAGATAGCAGACGGCTTGTTGTCAGGGTTGGCAAATTCAGTGTGCTCGATATTTTCGACAAGAATTCGTACTCCGGTGATTTGCGCAGACAATTTTTTAACATGGGCTTCATGACTTATGCCGCCTTTGATTTTGCCGCAGATTCGAGAGGATATACCTGGGGGTTGGCAACTGAATATTTCCATGATGATTGGGCAATACGGTTCAGTCATGTCGCAACCCCGACCAATCCGAATCAACTCCCCATTGATTCGAGAATATTTACTTATTATGGACAGCAATTAGAGCTAGAGCATAAGCATTCATTGTATGGTCAGCCTGGTGCTATAAGGGTGTTGGCTTATAGGAACCATGAAAACATGGGTAAATTCAGCGATGCAATTGCCGCCTTCGAGCACAATCCTAATCAAAACGCCACAACCTGCACTGGTTTTAATTATGGATCAGGAAACGCTGGCGCTCCCGATTTATGTTGGGCACGGAAACCTAATGAAAAAATGGGCATAGGGATTAATCTCGAACAGCAGGTTTTTGGGGATATTGGCTTATTTTTTAGAGGAATGTATAGCGACGGTAAGACCGAAGTGTATACCTATACTTCAACTGACAGATCAATCTCACTGGGTGCACTGGCCAAAGGATCGCGGTGGGGACGAAAAAGAGATATGGCTGGAATCGGGTTTGCCGCAGGCTGGATTTCAAACGAGCATGCCAAGTATTTCAACATGGGTGGTATTGATGGGTTTGTCGGTGATGGCCGGATTCGCGCACGACCGGAGCATGTAGTCAATATTTTTTATAGTCTTAGTTTATTGAGTTCACTATGGGTGTCGGCCGATTATCAACATCTTACCAATCCGGGATTCAATGCGGATCGCGGCCCTGTGAATATTTTTGGATTAAGGGTGCATGCCGAATTTTAGTTGTTTTTCAACCTCAAAATAGTTCAGCAATAAGAAAAAATCAAGATAAAGTAAAATCGTGTCAGGGATCGGGCAGCATGACCCCTTCCGGGGTCATACCCTTCGCGCCGGTCGGCGGCGCGACCCTTGGGCGTGAAACGCTTTTAAGTGGAGCCGGTGGAAAATCTCTGAATCTTGAAAGTTATAGTGTAACTTTCAAACTATTTTTTATAAGGAACTTCGGGGGATGCAGGCGGATGATTACGAAGAAATAACTTCATAGAATTAGAACAATACTGCTATTTGTTCAACTGAAACATCATGGAATCAGGAATATTTATTCCATCAATTTCAAGCCAGGATACCGGCTGAGAAATCATCAATAGGTAAGGATCATAGTTAAGTCATAATTCTCGAAGCCAATAAATAGCATGAGAAAGACCGCGTACCGATGTAGGAAAGATTCGATAATCCTCAGTTTTTCCGTCTTTGATTTGTTTAATAATAATCATCTTATAGATTCGGCCAATAAATAGTTTGAGCTTTTGGTGGCTTTTCATGCCCTAAAAGGATGGAAAAGATAGATGCAAGAACTTTAAAAGATGAAGCGCTGCATGAACTTCGGCGACAAGTGATTCGTTTTCACAAGCGAGGTGGGACTCCTGTGCAAATAGCGCAAGTAACGGACCTTAGCGACACGG
>CAMCBD010000125.1 GCA_945872825.1 Nitrosomonas ureae | reverse complement strand
AAATGTTAGCGACTTTCTGCTGGCTGTGTTGATTACTATCTTGTTGTCTCCACTAATGGCGTGCATTGCATTGGCGGTAAAATTAACTTCGCCTGGCCCGGCTATCTTCAAGCAGCGCCGATACGGTCTCAACGGCGAGGAGATTATCGTCTATAAGTTTCGCTCGATGACCGTCACTGAAGATGGTGCAAACATTCAGCAGGCAAAACAAAACGATCAGCGGCTTACAAAAATCGGCGGCTTCTTGCGCCGCACGTCATTGGATGAGTTGCCGCAGTTCTTTAATGTATTGCAGGGACGCATGAGCATCGTCGGCCCGCGACCGCATGCGGTCGCGCATAATGAGCTGTATCGCAAGCTAATTAAAGGCTATATGTTACGCCACAAGGCTAAACCAGGCATTACCGGATGGGCACAGGTCAATGGCTGGCGCGGTGAAACCGAGACACTGGAAAAAATGAAAGCTCGTATTGAACACGATTTGTATTATCTTAAACACTGGTCTATCTGGCTCGATCTCTGGATCATCCTCAAAACCGCATGGATCGTCCT
Source organism: Nitrosomonas ureae (assembly GCA_945872825.1). GTDB lineage: Bacteria > Pseudomonadota > Gammaproteobacteria > Burkholderiales > Nitrosomonadaceae > Nitrosomonas > Nitrosomonas ureae_D. The sequence goes on along the minus strand of CAMCBD010000125.1, from coordinate 4,145 downwards.
GCGTAAAGATAATGCTTATTAAATCCTATTTTGGATAGAATTCAGAAGTAGGTAGGTGAATAGGAAGTAACTTGATGAGAAAATAGAAAACCAAAAACTCCCTTCTCAGTAATTTCTAACGGAAAAAGCGTGCTTCTAAAAAGCCAATCCATTATTTGTACTAACTGTTTGGGGCCAGTTATCTAATAACCGTTAACTAGCCCCGATTAGGGGCTACACAAAAATACCCGTAAGTTTTGCTAACAATCCATTAATCATGGGTTGAAACACGCCCAAGAAATTATTCAACTGTAGAACGCCGACAATAAGAATCATTAAACCACCAGCAACAATCCCATATTTAAGACCTAACACAAAATTGGCTGATGCTGGCGCACGCGTGTAGGTCTGATTGGAGAATGCCAAAAATATTCTTAATATACCAAGCAATACGCCTGTAGCGACACAACCAAAAAATAAATGTAATGCGCAAAGAACTCTTTTGGTCAAATCCGCATCTGCAAGCTCAAGGCTTGAAAAGCGAAGACAAACAATAATTACAAAGAGCAAAATGAGGGAGTTCCAAAAGCCTCCAAATCTCATTCTCATCTCACTTTCCATACTCATAAAATCTCTCCCTTTTAAATTAAAACTGTATAAGTAATAAATCGCCGTATGCACAACATCATAAAACTTGTTTAATCTATACCCTTAAGCTCTCAACATAAGCGTATGCGTACTCAAGTTGATGATAATCTTATATCCAGACTGCCCAGAGCCTGATAATTAAAATCAAGTCAGTTTTGATTATTATCATTGTATGCAGCCTATTTATTTTACAGAACTTATATAAAAATAAATGAATTAAAAAACATATTCTTCATATCCCACAACATACCGAAAAAATATGTAATGATGAAGAGTGCTTTTTTATTACAAAACAATAATCTAATGTTCTTGAAAATACCATTTACATCACTATCTAATAAATAACCTTGATTCTTATCTGGAGAAGATTATGCGCAATTTGCTATTGATTATGGCGATTCTCTGTACTTTCTCTTTAAGTGGATGCGGCTACAATACGCTTCAGTCAACGGATGAACAGATTAAAGCCAGCTGGGCGGAAGTACTGAATCAATACAAGCGGCGCGCTGACTTGGTTCCCAATCTGGTTAATACGGTAAAAGGATTTGCTTCCCAGGAAAAAGATGTATTGCTGGGAGTAACCAACGCCCGCTCCAGGGTTGGCGGTATTCAAGCAACACCCGAGTTGATTAATGATGCGGAAGCTTTCTCCAAATTCCAGAATGCTCAGGGAGAATTGTCTAGTGCCCTTTCAAGGCTGTTGGTAGTGGTAGAAAATTATCCGGAGTTAAAATCGGATGCCAATTTTCGGGACTTACAGGCACAGCTGGAAGGCACTGAGAATCGCATTACTGTGGCCCGCAACCGCTATATTAGAGCAGTGCAAGAATATAATATCGTGGTACGTTCTTTTCCCAGTAATCTGACGGCGATGTTATTTGGTTTTCATACAAAACCCAGTTTCACGGTAGAAAACGAGCAAGAAATTTCCTCTGCACCCAAGGTAGATTTTAATGCTCCCAATCCGGCAACAAAATAAAGGTACTCTTTACATGAATACCCAGAGAACGACATGATGCCTACCAAAATGACCCAAACTTGGGTAAAAATCCTGGTGCTTGCCGTTTTACTTTTTTCCGCCACATTTACCAGAGCAGAGGTAGCGATCCCATTGCTCAAGTCACATGTAACCGATCTGACCGCAACACTGTCTGCCAGTGAAGTCACACAACTGGAACAAAAATTAGCAGCATTCGAACAGGCAAAAGGCAGTCAGGTCGCTGTGTTGATTGTATCCACCACGCAGCCCGAAACTATTGAGCAATATGCGCTGCGGGTTGCTGAAACTTGGAAATTAGGTCGTAAAGGCATCGATGATGGCGTACTGCTACTCGTTGCTAAAAATGACAAAGCACTACGCATCGAAGTGGGTTATGGTGTAGAAGGTGCATTGCCTGATGCGATGGCAAAACGGATTATCGCGGAAATTATCGTGCCACAATTTAAAGCAGGAAATTTTGTAGCTGGTATTGATTCGGGCATCGATGCGATTCTAGGACTGATTAAAGGGGAATCACTCCCCTTACCATCAACCCAACACAGCACTTACAGTTCTACCGGCATGCATACCCTTATTGACAATTTTATTCCCATTTTGATCGGGCTCATTGTGCTAGGAAGAATGTTACAAGCACTCCTGGGACGGCTTGTTGGGGCGACTGTAACGAGTATCGGTGTGGGATTCATGAGCTGGTTGTTTTTTTCCTCGGTTGTTGCAGCCATACTCATCGCCGTAGTTGTATTCTTAATGAGCCTTTTTCAGAGCACAGGCAGTGGAATCTATAGAAACGGACGCGGCAGCTGGCCGGATAATGGTTTCAGGAATGGTGGTTTTGGAAGCGGCGGCTCTGGGGGCGGCTTTAGCGGAGGCGGAGGTGGCTTTGGTGGCGGCGGCGCATCGGGGAGATGGTAAATGAATTTCGCCCGCATTCTCCGTCATTTTTTAACCGGAAAACTCGCACTGCGGCGCATATTCCCTGCAGCCTCGCTGACTGCGATTGAACAGGCCATTCAACAGTCGGAAATGAATCATGGGGGTCAAATTTGTTTTGCCGTGGAAGCTGCGCTCGATACAGTTCCTCTTTTCAAAAACCAAACCACCCGGGAACGGGCGGTAGAAGTATTTTCACAATTACGAATATGGGATACCGAACACAATAATGGCGTATTGATTTATTTGCTGCTTGCCGATCGTAACGTAGAAATCATTGCGGATCGCGGTATCCATGCCAAAGTTTACAGTGAAGAATGGGAAGCTATTTGCCGCACGATGGAATCCGCATTCCAGAGACAACAATTTGAAGCCGGTGTGATTAATGGAGTCAATGCAATTAGTGTTCATTTATGGGAATATTTCCCATCTAATTCCAATGATAGAAGAAATGAGATTGCTAATAAACCAGTGGTATTGGAATGATCGAGTTTTGACTGAAACAGTTGTTTTAAAGAATAAATCAATAGCACTCAACTCATGTGCAAATTACTGATATTCGGCTATGAGAATCCATTGCGCGGAGATGACGCATTAGGATCTTATGGATTGAACACATAAATCACTTGAAATAAACGGATGTTACCTGTTTCGTTGACATGCAATTACTGATCGAGCATGCTACCGATTTGGCGGGATTTGATCAGATCCTATTTGTTGACGCGGATATGTCGTGCGGCGAACCCTTTGAATTCTCGGCTGTGCATGCGCCGGAAAATTGTAGTTATACCAGCCACACATTAACTCCGGCTGCATTACTGTTTATTTATCTGCAAATCTACCAACATGCTGCACCGCCAGCTTTTTTACTGCGTATTCGTGGCTATCCTTTTGAACTGGGGATCCATTAAGGAAGCTCTGAATAAGTCTCAAAAACTTTTAAAATACACGGTATATCGTCACCATTGCAAGGAAGCGCATTGATGAAACAATTAGGCTTGTCGATTCCGTTATTTATCAAGAGACCAAAAGTAACTCGCCGCCAAAAGTTTCTCGAAGAAATGGAGCAAGTGATTCCTTGGGCAGAGTGGACTAATCGGATCGCGCCACGCCATCCGGTAGCAGGATTAGGACGCAAGCCATTTGAGCTGGAAGTGATGCTGCGGATTCATATGATGCAACTATGCCATTCAAACGCAAGAGAGGTGAGGAATTGCCAGCAGAACATGCCGTACTCAATCGCATGCTGGCTTCACTACGCGCAAAGGTAGAACATCCGTTTCGTATTGTCAAAAGACAATTTGGTTATACCAAAGTCCGTTACCGAGGATTGTTCAAGAATGCACAACAGCTCTACTTGCTGTTTGCTCTGGCTAATCTCTACCATGTTCGTAAGGTGTTGATGCCAACCACGGGATAATTCCGTCCAAATACCCTTGGAAATCAGCATCAGGAGGACAGAATAGTGTGGAGTCTGCTAAAAATACAGCTATTAATCGCACAATAATGCCAATATTAGCTACTTTGCCGATAGCTTCGTCACCAAAACTGAAATAAATGACTTAATCAGAGCTTCCTAAAGCGATTC
>CAMCBD010000124.1 GCA_945872825.1 Nitrosomonas ureae | reverse complement strand
GGTGAATTATTCAACGCTTCCTTAACTTTAAAACCTGTATTGAGTTAAACTAGGCATCTATGCCTAATTTTTATCACCCCGATCAAATTATCCGTCCGGAAATTCTCGCGCTTTCCGCTTATCATGTACCGCCTGCAACAGGCATGATCAAGCTGGACGCTATGGAGAACCCATACCCGTTACCACTCGTAATACGTGACGAAATTGCACAATTAACGGCAGATGCACCGGTAAACCGCTATCCCGATGCAAGTGCCACTCAACTTAAAGCAACATTGCGTCAGGCTTTGACTATTTCCGATGACATGGATATCCTGCTAGGTAATGGATCGGATGAAATCATCCAGATCATTGCCATGGCACTAGCTAGGCCTGGTGCAGTATTAATGAGTGTTGAGCCGGCATTTGTCATGTTCAAAATGATCGCCGCATTCGCAAACATTCAATATGTTGGAATACCTTTACAAAAAGATTTCTCGCTCGATTTGGAAACCATGTTAGCCGCAATTGCAGAACATAAACCTGCCGTCATTTTCCTGGCCTACCCTAACAATCCAACCGGAAATTTATTTGACCCCGCAGCTATTTTAAGCATTATTCAGGCAACTTCTGGCATTGTTGTTGTCGATGAAGCTTACCATGCATTTGCTGATGCAAGCTTTATGGATAAACTAGCCCAGCACCCCAATTTATTGTTAATGCGTACACTGTCCAAGTCAGGATTGGCTGGCCTAAGACTGGGGTTATTAATCGGCCGATCTGAATGGTTAGTGCAACTGGAAAAGGTGCGTTTGCCTTATAATATTGGCATAATGACGCAATTAATTGCTGAGAAGGTATTGCACCATACCGCAGTATTATTAGAGCAAGCGGAAGCGATCAAGTCAGAACGCACAAAAATGAGAACATTTCTTGGTACAATAGCGAATATTGAGGCATATCCTTCGGACGCTAATTTTATTTTGTTTCGTATCCATGCAGCCAGCCAAATCTTTCAGGCACTTAAGCAACGCAAGATACTCATCAAAAATCTTGATGGCACACATCCTTTATTAGAAAATTGTTTGCGTGTAACAGTAGGTACACCCGATGAAAACTCTCAATTTTGCACAACATTACACACCATACTGAGTGAATCAGTTTAAAATCCACTCAAATTCCTTGCATTAATCAAAGATTTTATTCTATGCGCCGGGCACAAGTTACACGAAATACGCTGGAAACTCAGATCAACATCAATCTGAACTTGGATGGAACAGGCAAATCTGTTCTGGAAACAGGCGTGCCTTTTCTGGATCACATGCTCGACCAGATTGCTCGCCATGGCATGATAGATCTTGAAATCGCTGCCAAAGGTGACTTGCATATCGATGCACATCACACGGTGGAAGATATTGGCATCACTTTTGGTCAAGCCTTTACCAAAACAGTGGGAGATAAAAAAGGATTACGCCGCTATGGGCATGCCTACGTACCTCTTGATGAAGCATTGTCACGTGTAGTCATAGACCTATCCGGGCGCCCCGGTTTGGTATTCAATGTTGATTTTGTCCGGGCGCGTATTGGTGATTTTGATGTCGATCTCATCCGTGAGTTTTTCCAGGGATTCACTAATCATGGCTTGATAACGCTGCATATCGACAATATCTCCGGAAAGAATGCGCACCATCAGGCTGAAACCGTGTTTAAAGCGTTTGGGCGTGCTTTGCGCATGGCGATAGAACATGATTCAGCGGCAAGCGGGATTATTCCATCCACCAAAGGCACTTTATAAGTAACCTTGTTTAACTACATCATTGTATGACTGATATCGCAATTGTTGATTATGGAATGGGAAATTTGCGTTCCGTACAGAAAGCGTTTGAACATGTTGCACCAGCTGCCTCGATTGCAGTCACCAGCGATCCGGATATTGTGCAGAAAGCCAAACGTGTCGTCGTACCAGGACAAGGCGCCATGCGCAATTGTATGCATGAGCTGAAAATCCGTGGATTGCGTGAAGCCGTCATGGAAGCGGCTGTTCACAAACCGTTTCTTGGCATCTGTATCGGCTTACAAATGTTGTTTGAAGAAAGTGAGGAAGGACATGTGAAAGGTTTAAATATCCTGCCTGGCAAGGTCGTACACTTTCCTGCCACGGCCATGACGACAGCAGACGGACAAAAACTTAAAGTACCGCATATGGGCTGGAATCAAGTTTATCAGGCTATCAAACACCCTTTATGGGAAGGTATCGCAGAAGATGCGCGTTTTTATTTCGTGCACAGTTATTATGTCGAGACTTCTGATTCCGCATCAGTCGCAGCACGAAGCAATTATCCTTTCCCATTTACTTGTGCTGTAACAAAAAATAATATTTTCGCTGTACAGTTCCATCCAGAAAAAAGCCAATTGGCAGGTTTAACCTTATTAAGTAATTTTGCAAAATGGACACCCCATTTCTAAAACCAGAAAGTAATAAACTGACTCTATTAATCAACTATTAACTCTGATTAAGCCATGCTGATTATTCCTGCAATAGATCTCAAAGATGGACACTGCGTTCGACTCAAACAAGGCGTTATGGAAGATGCGACCGTATTTTCCAAAGAACCCAGTGAAATGGCAACACATTGGTTAAGCCAAGGTGCGAGGAGACTTCATCTTGTCGATTTAAACGGTGCATTTGCCGGCAAACCAAGAAATGAAGCAGCAATATGTAAAATTGTGCGAACCATTAATAACCAGATTCCAATTCAACTGGGCGGCGGTATTCGTGATCTCGATACAATCGAACGTTATCTGGATAATGGTATTACCTACATCATTATTGGTACTGCAGCCATTAAAATTCCCGGTTTCTTGCAAGATGCTTGCAATGCCTTTCCGGGTCAGATTATGGTCGGATTGGATGCAAAAGATGGCAAGGTTGCTGTCGATGGCTGGTCTAAAATAACCGGGCATGACGTAGTCGATCTGGCAAGAAAATTTGAAGGCTACGGCGTAGAAGCGATTATTTACACCGATATCGGCAGAGATGGCATGCTCAGCGGCATCAATGCCAAGGCCACAGTTGAATTGGCCAGAGAATTAACCATACCAATCATTGCCAGCGGTGGGATTACCAATATTGATGATGTTCACACACTGTGCGAAATTGAGTCAGAGGGTATTATGGGCGCTATTACCGGCCGTGCTATCTATGAAGGTTCGCTGGATTTCAAAGAAGCACAGATATTGGCTGACAAACTGAGTAAGAGTACCGGTATTCCATAAAACAAGCCCTTGCAATTAAATACCAGCACAATTCATTTCCCCCTTATTCTCACAACCGGCTTTTAAAACTGATGAGCCTCGCTAAACGAATTATTCCATGTCTGGATGTGACCAATGGACGTGTTGTTAAAGGTGTTAACTTTGTTGAATTACGTGATGCAGGTGATCCGGTAGAAATTTCACGCCGCTATGATGAACAAGGCGCTGATGAACTGACTTTTCTGGACATCACAGCCAGCTCTGATAATCGCGATCTGATTCTGCATATCATAGAGGAAGTCGCTGCACAGGTATTTATTCCGTTAACCGTTGGCGGCGGTGTGCGTCAGGTTGCTGATGTTCGCCGGTTACTCAATGCCGGCGCTGATAAAGTTAGCATCAACACATCGGCAGTACTGAATCCGCAACTGGTTGCCGATGCCTCCGACCATTACGGCTCTCAATGCATCGTTGTGGCGATTGATGCCAAGCAAGTTAGCTCAGCCGGGGACTCACCACGCTGGGAGGTTTTTACCCATGGCGGACGCAAAGCAACCGGCATTGATGCCATTGAGTGGGCAAAAAAAATGCAATCCCTCGGAGCCGGTGAAATTTTACTCACCAGCATGGATCGGGATGGCACACGCAACGGTTTTGATATCGCTCTGACCCGCGCTGTTTCAGATGCGATTGATATACCGGTTATAGCCAGCGGCGGCGTGGGCAATCTGGATCATTTGGTCGAAGGCATTCTGCAAGGACATGCAGATGCTGTATTAGCGGCCAGTATCTTTCACTATGGCGAATTTACCGTGCTACAAGCCAAACAGTATATGGTACAGCATGGTATTGAAGTACGGTTATAATGTTAGAATTGTTGGCAGAATTTGTAACATAACTCTAAAAAATCCTAATTTATTTATGCCTGATACCTGGCTTAGCAAAATCAACTGGTCTGAAGACGGACTGATACCAGTGATCGCTCAGGAAGCTGATAGTGGCAAAATTCTTATGGTTGCGTGGATGAACCGGGATGCACTTAAGCTGACGGTAGAAAAACGTGAAGCAGTATACTGGTCACGTTCGCGCAAGAAACTTTGGCATAAAGGTGAAGAATCTGGTCACATTCAGAGAATAAAAGATATCTATTTGGATTGTGATGAAGATGTACTGCTTCTCATCGTGGAACAAATAGGTGGAATTGCCTGCCATACCGGCAGACACAACTGTTTCTTTCAGAAACTGGAAGATAATGAGTGGGTTATCGCAGCTCCTGTTATTAAAGATCCATTAGAAATCTACAATAAATGACTGACGAAACTATACTGCGCCGCCTGGCAGAAACCATTGAATCACGTAAATCAGCCGATGCAAACAGCTCATACATAGCCAAACTGCTTCATGGCGGGCAAGATAAAATACTCAAGAAAATAGCGGAAGAATCTGCTGAGACATTGATGGCTTCGAAAGATGGTAATGCAGAACAGGTTATTTATGAAACAGCAGATTTGTGGTTTCATTGCATAGTATTACTCGCCTACCATGGACTCACGCCGGATGATGTTTTGAAA
>CAMCBD010000123.1 GCA_945872825.1 Nitrosomonas ureae | reverse complement strand
TCGAGAAACTTTTGTCGACGAGTTACTTTTGGTCTCTTGATAAATAACGGAATCGACAAGCCTAATTGTTTCATCAATGCGCTTCCTTGCAATGGTTACGATATACCGTGTATTTTACAAGTTTTTGAGACTTATTCAGAGCTTCCTTAAAGTCCCGCCTAGGGAATTAACCATACACTTTGTTAGCATGAAGGTGTTAATTATTGATTCTCTCTCAGTACCGGGGAATTCAGCGATGCTTCCCGCTGCTTTTAAGATCCGGTGATGCGCACACGCTGACAGGTTTGTATTTACCCGCCCCAGAAACGTACGCGTCCGGTATCCAGATGAATAAAATCCGAGGATGGATAATAACCGACACCACCCATTTGCAATGACAATGCAGCAGTGCGCAGATCGGATAATTTACGTCCTGGCAAGCGGATATCGATGGCTTTGCCGAAGGTATGCAAGCTGGCTTTTGCTACGCCATCACTACGGGCGGCTAGCATTGCGTTGGAGGCAGGGGAGCGGTATGCCGAAACCACATGAAATTCCTGATTGGTTCTCAATCTGTATTGTAACTGATGCAGAATATCGAATAGATCAGGATCTATCGTATAGCGGTCACCGGTGCGATGGTCGCGCAGCACATGATTAATAGCACGCATCCCTTCAGGAATATAGCGGCCATTGGCCCAGAAGGTTGCGCGCGTACGTTCGCCGGTGTGTAAGTTAAGAAAACTCAGTTTTTTCTCGAACGGTCTTTTGATTGCTGCATGAACGGATGTTGCAGTCATTGGTAGCGTTAGCAAAGTGCATGCGCCTAATCCTGCTTTTAGAAAGCGGCGGCGGCTTGGTTCTGGTTCTGTTTCGGATAAGTGGGTTTGATTTAAAAGGTTTCGTATCATCGGCTATTTTCTCCTTGAAAATGTTGCGAATGTGTGCGAATAATCAATTATTACCAGCGAGCATACCGCAAAGCGCGCATATCCCGGTCATAAATATCAGGGGAAAAGTGCAGCTTTTCTTGCTCATCAATCCAGGCCGTAATATACACTAAGTAAATGGGCAGTGGTTTGGGTAAATGCACGGTGGTGGTTTGGCTGCTTTCCAGATCAGCAAGGAATTTCTCCGGTAGCTCTTGTTTCCCCAGTGCAAATGCCGCAAATTCCAGCGGTTTTTCCAGCCGGATACACCCGGAGCTGAAGGTGCGAATATCCCTCTGGAAAAGTGATTTGGAGGGTGTGTCATGCAAATAAATATCAAATGAATTCGAAAACATGAATTTAATCCTGCCTAATGCATTGTTTTTTCCTGGATCTTGGCGCAAAACATAGGGAAATCTGTGTTTGATTCCCTGCCAATCAATAGTATCCGGATCGATGGCTTCACCATTCCGGTTGTGATTCGGAAAAACTTTGATATTTAATGAGGTGAAATGACTCGGATCACTCTGCTGTTTCGGTAACAGGTCTTTACGCGCGATGCTGTCAGGTACATTCCAGTATGGATTCAGAATCATATGCGAGAGCCTGCCATTAAAAGTAGGCGTTGAACGGTAATCGCGCCCGACGATAATGCGCATAGCGAGGACAGGTTTGTCTTTCTCGATGACTGTGAGGCGGAATCCGGCCGTGTTGACTAGCACGTAGCGTTCACCCAAATTTTTCGGAAGCCAGCGTAGACGCTCCATATTGATGCGCAGTTGGCGAATTTTCCTGTCTAGCGGGACATTGAGGGCGCGGATGGTGTTTCTGCCGATAACACCGTCGATATTTAGCCCATGCTGCGCTTGAAATGCCCGAATAGCAGTAACCAGCTCGTCATCGAAGTGCTCGCTTGCAGTGGGAGCAATGTGATAGTCGTCGATTCCATCGGCGGCATACGCTTGCGCGATGCGCTGGCGGACCAATGGAATGATTGCATTCGTTGTGCCCGGGTGTATGGATGGCGTGCTGGGGATAGTTATCCATTCTGTATGGCTGTTGAGAAGTGTCTGGTAGCGCGCCAGTGTTTGCTTAAGCAACTGATAGCTTGGCTGCTTTGGGGATAATTCATTGAGCGATTGTCGCAGACGATTGGTTTTGATTGCTTCGCGCAAGAAAGTTACCGCGTCAAATGCAGGTTGCGGGATATGCCAATCCTCATCAGCCTTAGCCGCTGTGAACCGCCCGCGCGATAAATCTCGTGCCAATATCAACAGCGCATGCGTTGTGCGTATTTCCAGCTCAATTGCTGCTGGCAAAGATTGGCTGATTTGCTGCTGCAGTTGCTGCAATTGTTGCAAGTGATAGTCGTGGCTATCCAGTCCCTCGGATTCCGCATTGGCGATGAAAGTGAATGCTACTTCGAGTAGAGAGGACCCCGGTTCCGGCGTTACCCATACCGGCTGATGATTCCGGGCGGTATAAAATCGCTGTAAATCGGCAGTATCAGTTTTGCTCAAGCCAAACAAAGCGGATTTTGAGAATTGCTGTTCTATTGCTTTTGCTTCAATGATCAGCGCATGAGAAATCGATGGAATTAGCAGAAAAAAAGTGCAATAAAAGAACTGGAGAATCAGTGAGAGGGGTTTAAGTGGATAGTGCGGCAAACTGTGGTTCCTTTCGATGCGGCAATGTTTTTATCAGGGAATTTCCGGATTTTACCATCAATGACTGCTTTCACGTATTCGGCTGAAAGGTCAAATCACCGCGCATTTCTCGATTTTCAAACAAGAATAATCTAATTGATCGCGCAGAAGCTTGTTTGACTAAATATCCGGCATTACGTATATTTTGCGCGGCGGAAACAGGAATTTTCATATAAGCAATTGAACTAGTGAATAAATAATGACAGCTAAACAGAACGTAAAACATCTATTGGACTTTATCGATAAAAGCCCAAGTCCCTGGCATGCGGTCGCTTCGATTGAAGCGGCAATTGAAGCATTTCAGTTTATCCGGCTCGACGAAACAGCCAAGTGGCAATTGCAACCGGGCGGGCGGTATTATGTGGTGCGCGATGATTCATCAATCGTGCTGTTCGTGCTGGGACACAAAGCACCCGCTGAATCAGGTTTTAAGATTGTTGGCGCGCACACGGATTCACCGGGATTCCGGATCAGGCCGAATGCCGCAACTGTGAGTAATGGCATTGCCCGGCTCGGTGTTGAGATTTACGGTGGGCCGATACTTGCGACTTTTGCTGACCGCGATCTGAGCCTAGCCGGACGGCTTAGTTATGTCGATGAAAAGGGAAATCTTGCCTACAAGCTGGTGCGCTTCGACCGGCCATTGCTGCGCCTACCAAATCTGGCGATTCACATGAACCGGAGCGTCAATGAAGACGGCCTGAAGCTGCATAAACAGAATGAGTTGCCGCTGTTGCTCGCGCAATTGACTGGTGAACAGTTGCCACAACCCTATTTTATGGCGCTGCTGGAACAGGCAGCAGGCATCGGCGCCGCACAAATTCGATCGTGGGATTTGGCGGTTTATGACACGCAAAAAGGCGCATTCTGGGGCGCGAATCAGGAATTTTACGCGGATAGCCAGATTGATAACTTGGCTTCCTGTCACGCCGGACTGCAAGCCTTGCTGGACGATGCCATCCTGAACAATGCGGAAAGCACGTTGGTGTGCGCGTTTTTCGATCACGAAGAAATTGGCAGCGAAAGCCATATCGGTGCCGCCGGCAGCTTTCTATCCGATGTCTTGCAGCGCATCAGCATCGCGACGTCAGCGGAGCGTGAGGATACCGCACGCGCAATGGCGCAGAGCTTTTTGATCAGCGCGGACATGGCGCACGCCTATCACCCCAACTTCCCTTCGGCCTATGACGCGGATCACAAAGTTTTTGTTAACAAAGGCCCGGTGATTAAATCCAATGCCAACCGCCGCTACAGCTCCGAAAGCGTTTCCACCGCGCGCTTTATCCAGTGGTGCGAAGAAGCCCGTGTTCCCTATCAACACTACTCGCATCGCAGCGATTTGCCCTGCGGCAGCACGATCGGGCCGATTGCCTCGGCGAAACTTGGCATCCGCAGTATCGATATCGGCTGCCCGATGTGGGCAATGCACAGCGTCCGCGAAAGCGCCGGTGTGCAGGATCATGGGTATATGATTAAGGTGCTGAAGCGGTTTTTTAGCGATTAAGCGCTGTAAACTACTGTACTTGTTATCTCTAAATAACTGGCATTTGTCATTCCGAATTTAGTGAGGAATCTCATCGCTTCAATCAAATATGATTGATTCTTAATGCTCAGTACACAATTTCAATATTTTCAGTTTTGAAATGTGCAGTTAACGATTGCAGCAGGTCGTCGTGCAAATTAACGCGCCAATCATTTCCTAATTCAAGCTCGCCGTTGGCAAACTCATTGTGATAGATAATTGTGACCGGGCAGGCTGGTTGATTATTATTACCGGATAAGCCGGGTTTCTGGGTTTGATTGGAGAAGGGTACCAGTAATGTTTTGAGACCGGAAACCTGGCTGAGAGTGGAGGGATCACGGTGAATCCTGATTTGTTTAGCAAAGCGCGAGCGTATTCCGGCGAAATCATAGCGCTGCTCGGCGGTCATTCTGAGTTCGTCGCCTTCTTCGCCATTGTATCCACGGTTGCTGACCTTCGCTTCCGCGATCAGAAGCCGATCTTCTTTTAACCACGCGCGATTGGTATCGCAATTCGCTGAAAATATCCAGATTGATGACGCCCATTCTCCCGCGGTGCGTCATTTGGACCCGGATTGAGTGCTGTGGGATGTTCCGGCGTAAGGAAATGCATCAGTTGTGATTTTTATTAGCGTTGTTTACATCTTTTTGAGAGGATGTAGACATGAATATACACAAAAGAACACGCTTAACACCACTCGACCGTAAAGAGATCTGGCGACTCTATGGGACTAGGGAATGGACCGTTGTTGCCCTTTCACAGAA
>CAMCBD010000122.1 GCA_945872825.1 Nitrosomonas ureae | reverse complement strand
GGTTTCATCGCCCCGTATCGCAGCCAGCGCTATTTTTGCTTTGAATTCACTGGAATATTGTGTGCGTTTCTTGCTCATGATTATGATCCTCTATAGTGTCCATAACAGAGCTTAACAACCTGTCCAGTTTTGCGGTACCACTTCACTTGGTCATGGCTGTTTCGTGTAGTATTTGTCCCATCGTCTTTCCCCTTTCGGTTGATGATAGAATACACTACACTACACTACACTACACTACACTACTTAATCGTGGTACTAAACAGCCAGCCGTTTACAAAAACTAAAAGTTTTGATCGATGTAAATTAGAAATAGTCAAAACTTATATCCTCGGTGCAACGCTACAATACCTACTGTCAAATTGAAGTACCCCACTCGTTCAAAACCGACTTGTTCCATTAGCTTCTTCAATTCTTCTTGCGAAGGGTGCATGCGGATAGATTCGGCTAGATATTGATAGCTTTCTGCATCATCGGCTATCACCTTTCCCATGGCGGGTAGTAACTTGAATGAGTAAGTGTCATAGGCAGGTTGCAATGGTTTCCAGATCTTGGAAAATTCCAGCACGATGACAGTTCCACCCGGTTTGATGACACGCAGCATTTCTTTCAATGCCATGTCTTTATGCGTCATATTCCTGAGGCCAAATGCGACGCTGACACAGTTAAAATAATTATCGGGAAAGGGTAGTTTCTCAGCGTCGCACTGCGCGACTGGAGTTGGTGTACCTTCATCAATCAGGCGGTCGCGGCCGATCGAAAGCATGGAGTTATTGATGTCTGTCAGCCAGACTTCACCGGATTTGCCTACTTTTTGCAAAAAAAGTGCGCTTAAGTCTCCAGTGCCGCCTGCGATGTCCAATACCTTGTCACCATTTCTAACGCCACTGGTTTCAATGGCAAAGCGTTTCCATAGCCGATGCAGACCAACAGACATCAGGTCGTTCATCAGGTTGTAGCGTTCTGCTACTGAGTGAAAGACTTCTGCAACTTTTCCAGATTTTTCATCTTCAGCAACGGTATTAAAGCCAAAATGAGTAGTTTTAGTCATGATAGTGATTGAGTGTATGTTTGAATTGGCTTTTAGAGAGCCGTTGATAAGCTTATTTTGATTGAAAATTAATCAATCTAATATGCCACAATTTACTTGCAAGAATGATTCGGTGTCAGGGCTCTGATATCGGGTTCACGACTGGCACCGGCTTCCTCCATGCGCTGCAAATACCGCTGCCATATTTTATCCTGATTGAGACCATAGTTATAGAGCAAGTCCCATGAATAGAGTCCGGTGTTATGGCCATCGGTGAAATTGAGTTGTATGGCATAATTACCAACAGGTTCAATTTTCCGGATATTGACCATTTTCTTGCCGGTTTGCAGCACTTCCTGTCCTGGGCCATGACCGCTCACTTCGGCGGAAGGTGAGTGGACACGCAAAAATTCACATGAAAATTGGAATGCTTTTCCATCAGAGAAAGTGATATCCAAGATTTTGGACTTTTGATGTAACTTGATTTCTGTGGGATGAGGCGTTTCTTTGGATAAACCGGCCATGTTATGTTATTCAGTGCAAATTGTTTAAAAGTAATAGCTAATTCCATTGTAACAAAACTGTACAGAAAAAATTTGATTGATACAGGAATTTACTCATGGCTGCAAAAATACTGATCGTAGAAGATGAAGCTGCTATACAGGAATTGATTATTTATAATCTACAGCAAGCTGGTTATGAAACTGTTAGTGCTGAGAATGCAGAGAAAGCAATGTCGCTTATCAATAATGCATTGCCGGATCTTATTTTACTGGACTGGATGTTGCCCGGTATGAATGGTATTGAATTTGCGCGAATTCTGCGGCGTGGCGAACGCACCCGCTTAGTCCCCATTATCATGTTGACTGCGCGCACTCAGGAAACGGATAAGGTTGCAGGGCTGGAAATTGGTGCGGACGATTACATTACTAAACCTTTCTCGCCTCGAGAGCTGGTCGCTCGTATTAATGCTGTGCTACGTAGGCTGGTTCCGGAAGCTTCGGACGAAGTGGTTGAGGTTGATGAGTTGCGGCTCGATCCGGTCAATCATCGGGTGACCGCCGGGAATAAAGAAATTGAGTTAGGGCCTACTGAGTATCGACTGTTGCATTTTATGATGACGCATACCGAACGGGTATATTCACGCAGCCAATTATTGGATCGGGTATGGGGTGATCATGTATTTGTAGAAGAACGTACCGTGGATGTACATATTCGCCGGTTACGCAAAGCGTTACAATTGGCAGGCAGAGATGACTGGATACAAACTGTCAGAGGCTCAGGTTACCGGTTCTCTGCGGTAGCGGCGCTACAAGCTAAAGAGCCAAATACACAAATCTAATAAAATAAATTGCAACATTTCGCATAGTGACATCGTTTATGAAGTTGATTGATTCCACTCGTGTTTTAGATTGTATTTGCTGTCTGGATATCGAGTCTAAAAATTCTCAAAACTATCCCAAGCGATACATCTCCCGTGTTGTTACCTTTTTTCAGGATTATTTAAGTGTCTGATATTTGGCAACGCTCCTTCAATATCATTTTTATTATCTTTATTACCGCAGTGCTGTGGATGATTCTGGGTGCTGTTAAGGCATTAATATTTCTCAGTGTTGCGCTGTTGTGGCTGGTGCTTCATCATATTCGCCATCTTGTCGCACTAGAGCGTTGGTTACAGCTTTCTGATCATTCTCCAACGAGCATTCCGGCTGGTTCTGGAGCATGGGATGATGTATTTGCACATTTAGCGCGTTATGTGCGTCAATATAGTCAAAGTCAGGAATTATTGAACCTTGCATTGGAGCGGATGCGTAGCGTTACTTCTGCGATGCCTGATGGAATTGTAATTCTGGATAAATCTGATCGGATTGAATGGTGTAACCCAATTGCGGAGCAGCATTTAGGCATTAACCTGTCATTGGATGCAGGCCAGCAAATCACCTATCTGGTCAGACAGATACCTTTTGTCGAATATCTGACAAAGCGTAAATACAGTAATCCGCTGATACTCAATCAAACGCGCCAACAAGGAATCATTGTTTCGCTTCAGTTAGTACCTTATGGTTATAATCAGAAGCTTATAATCAGTCGTGACATTACGCGATTTGAAAAAATTGAAACCATGCGGCGCGACTTTATTGCCAATGTTTCTCATGAATTGCGCACGCCACTTACAGTCATTGGCGGTTTTCTTGAAACTTTATCAGCGGATGAGAATGTCAATACCGGTTTTAATAAACGCGCACTGGGATTAATGTCAGAACAAGCCGTGCGCATGCAGCGATTGATTGAAGATTTGCTGATTTTGTCGCGTCTTGAAAATGAACAAAGTAGTGTGAATGAAAAAATCGTGGATGTGATCAGTCTGCTGCGAGGGATTCTGCAGGATGCAGAATCCCTCAGTGCCGGGCGCCATCAAATCAAATTACATATCGCGACGCAAGATCAGTTACGGGGGAGTGAAGAAGAATTACGTAGTGCTTTTGGGAATCTAATCAGCAATGCGATTCGTTATACTCCCGATAACGGGGAAATCAGTATTAACTGGGAGAAACGCGACGGGCAGGGATTATTCTTTGTGCAGGACAGCGGAATCGGTATCGAACCGGAACATATTCCGCGGTTAACGGAACGCTTTTATCGTGTTGATAGCAGCCGCTCACGAGAAACTGGTGGAACAGGCCTCGGGCTTGCCATTGTCAAACATGTCCTAAGCCGGCATCAAGCGCGTTTAGAGATTACCAGTCAAGTTGGCAAGGGCAGTCGGTTCACGATATGGTTTCCTGCTAAACGGTTGATTCCAGAAAATGAATGATGACTTTGAACATAATCTATGGTCAGTAGTCACTCGTTATTAAGTACATCAAGGGTGCGAGAAAGCTTGAGTGGTGGAATGAACAAGTTAACTGTTAGGTTGTAGTCCTTGGATCTGTTGTTTAACCAATATTGCTGGTTCGAGAAAATTGGGAAATCGACCGCACTGCGCTTTATTCTTTAGCTGAGATGTTTAATTGTAATGTGATAAAAAAATAACCTCCGGCTCTGCCGGAGGTTATTTTCTCTCTATAGAATCCTATGCAGATCCTATTGCCTTACCGCTGTAATTATCTTACTGCCGTAAAATCACGGTCTAGATTGATCTTTGCTTTATTAATTACTGGAATGCCTTGTTCCATTACCACTTTTCTATGAAGATCAGCGTTATTCAAACTTTCTGCCAAAATCTCTTCATATTCGTGAATATTAGCGGAAGTATGCGATTGGAATTCTTGGCCCTGTCTACCATAGTAATAAGGATGTGCTTCGTACTCAGTGAGTGCTGCTTTATTTTCTTGTAATTTAGCTTCTGCATCCTTAGCCAGGTTTTCATAATACTTTGTCAAGCCAGCATGGTTACTATCCTCAATGCCATCGACTGCAAAGGCAGATGAAGCAAATACGCTAAGCATAAGTAAAGCTGACAATGTTAAATGTTTTAGTGCTTTCATGATTAATACCCTCCAGTGATGAACGAATGATGCCATCTTAACTTGATCAATGCGATGAGTATATTGGGGAAACCCTGGTTTATTACTAAGGGAAACCATTGGCAAATGCTTGTTTTTTTGGTTCCAAGGAGTTTCCCAGGATGAATTTTAGAGAAATTTGTAAGAACTGTTTTTTATTGTTGGAGTTTTAGTTGCTTAAATGACTGAGTATGAATAGGGCTAGCAATCTTTCTCACGAAGCTCCAATTCTCTTACTGCAATGGTGTTGAGAAGAGTTTCCGTAGTCTGAAAAAGAGAGAATGCATTCAAGTTATGCTCGTCGAGGATTTTTAATACTTTCAATCGTTCAGTTGCAGGTATTGTAATTTTCCACAAGAGATCTTGCGTATTCGGTGTGGCAGCGAAGACATTATCATGTGGTGTATACCACCATTCATCTTCCCGATATTGTGCTGCAATAGTGTATTCGCTTTGTTGTAGGAAATGTCGTGAATGGCTTCTTACGTAAGGGCCAAAACGTGTAATCCGAGGTGATTTGGACGAATGTACTTTTCCTTGTCCAATATGTTCTTGATAGACATACTGAAGTGGTCTCCTGCAACTGTCCAACCTGAGAGTAGAATTAAGCTCTGATATGGGTAGTTAATCAAGCTCAGGCAGCCTGATGAATTGCTTGATATTGATAATAAACCTCATTGGGAGTTTGGTTATCAAGACCTTGATGAAA
>CAMCBD010000121.1 GCA_945872825.1 Nitrosomonas ureae | reverse complement strand
GTTTCATCGCCCCGTATCGCAGCCAGCGCTATTTTTGCTTTGAATTCACTGGAATATTGTGTGCGTTTCTTGCTCATGATTATGATCCTCTATAGTGTCCATAACAGAGCTTAACAACCTGTCCAGTTTTGCGGTACCACTTCATACATTGCTACGTGTTTCGAATGTGGTTGATCAAATGCAAAAAAAGCAGCCACGTATCGGGATCGGGTCCAATCTAGAAGCGGAGATGGAAAGCCATGATGGCGTAGAAAGACAAGGTAATCATATCCAGGAAATTCGGTCATTCCAAGATTGTCATAGTGCAATACCCAGTCGCTCAGTTCCGGCCAATCTTCAATCTCCCAGCGAAAGCCAGTGAAAGTTTCGATCTGAGGTCGTGCAATCGAGATGAGTCTGAAGTACCTAGAGAAGCTCCATGGATCTTTCTTGCTACGATCAAGGGTTGTTTCAAGATGCCACGAATGGTCACCGTGTCCGCGAAAAAGGAAGTGCGAGATATTTCCAGATTGTTTTGCTTCGACAATCTTAGTACGTTCACACTGTAATTGCTGAATCCAAGTTTCAAACTGCTCCCAGCTATCGAAGTTTTCTTCTTTCATCTCTATATTTCTAATGTTGGTATTTTTGTGCCAATTTATGACATTAATAGCTATGTTTAGAGGTTTTTGATATCGATTTTATCGACAGTAAGAATTATAAATGAATGAACTTCAGTATTTATTATGTGATTCTGCCAGATTTGTAATTCTCGCAATTTAACGTTTTTTACGTTTCTGTGGATTATTTTGTACGCTAACTGTTTGACGCCTTGACCAAATTAACGCAGCTATTCCCGCCAAAATCATTGGAATGGACAACCATTGTCCCATCGTGATTCCCAGTGTTAGTACCCCCATAAAACCATCTTCCGGTTCACGATAGAATTCTGCAAATGAACGCAAAACACCGTAGCCGATCATGAACATACCGGTGACTGCGCCTACTGCGCGGGGTTTGGAAGAATAAATCCAAATGAATATAAAAAGTACCACGCCTTCGAGTGCAAATTGATAGAGCTGAGAAGGATGGCGGGGGAGTTCGTCGACATATGGAAAAACCATGCCCCATGGAACATCGGTGGGTCGACCCCATAGCTCGGCGTTGATAAAATTGCCGATACGGCCTGCTCCCAATCCCGGAGGAATCAATGGGACGACAAAGTCGGTTACTGCTAGCCACGGCAGATTGTGTTTACGAGCCAGCAGGATCATAGCGACGAATACGCCGAGAAACCCGCCATGGAAAGACATCCCGCCTTCCCAGATGGCGAAGATATGCAGTGGGTGTTCTAGGTAATAGCCAAATTGATAGAACAACACATGCCCCAGGCGCCCGCCTAGGATCACGCCCAACATCCCGTAAAACAGCGCATCATCGAGCATTTCATTGGTAAATACGGAATGCGGATTGTGTCTGATGCGATAACGACCTAACAGGATGAACAGTACAAAGCCGATCAAATACATCAATCCATACCAATGGACGGAAAGTGGCCCCAGTGAGATGGCAACGGGATCAATTTGAGGATGAACGAGCATAGTTTCGGCCTTATTTACGGTAAAATACGCGTCATTATACCAAGTGCGTTTGTGATAATCGTACGCCTTGTCATAAATTGTATTTTTATATCATTCAGGAGCAAGCATGCCAGATAATAAACGTAGCCAGGCCATCACCCAAGGCGCCCAACACGCACCCAGCCGCGCCATGTTACGCGCTGTCGGTTTTAATGATGGGGATTTCGATAAGCCAATCGTGGGAGTGGCTAATGGTTATTCCACCATTACCCCATGTAATAAAGGTTTGAATGAGCTGTCGTTAAAAGCGGAAGCGGCATTGAGACAGGCAGGTGCCATGCCGCAGATGTTCGGCACCATCACGGTGTCGGATGGGATCTCGATGGGTACGGAAGGCATGAAATATTCTCTCGTTTCACGCGAAGTGATTGCCGATTCCATTGAAACCTGTGTACAGGGGGAAAGTATGGATGGTGTGATCGCCATTGGCGGCTGTGACAAGAATATGCCGGGTGCGATGATTGCCATTGCACGCATGAACGTACCGGCAATTTTTGTTTATGGCGGAACGATTAAACCGGGTCATTATAAAGGTCAGGACCTGACCATTGTCAGCGCATTTGAAGCGGTGGGTCAACACAGTGCGCATAAAATCGATGGTGCGGAATTGCTACAGATTGAACGCCATGCCTGTCCCGGTGCCGGTTCTTGTGGTGGCATGTTTACAGCCAATACTATGTCATCCGCTTTTGAAGCAATGGGCATGAGTTTGCCGTATTCATCAACAATGTCTGCCGAGGACGATGAGAAACTGGTCAGTGCCGGGCAATCTGCCGAAGTATTGGTCAATGCCATCAAACAACAGATTTTACCGCGCGACATCATTACCCGTAAGTCGGTTGAAAATGCTATCGCTGTGATCATGGCGGTGGGGGGGTCTACCAATGCGATTTTACATTTTCTAGCCATTACGCATGCGGCTGAAGTTGAGTGGAACATTGATGATTTTGAACGGATACGCGGCAAAGTGCCGGTTCTGTGTGATTTAAAACCTTCCGGGCGATATGTTACTGCCGATTTGCATCGCGTGGGTGGTATTCCTCAGGTGATGAAAATGCTGCTGGTGCATGGTCTGTTGCATGGAGATTGTATAACCATCAGCGGACAAACCATCGCAGAAATATTGAAAGATATTCCCGATGCGCCGCGTGCCGATCAGAATGTAATTCGCCAGTGGAACAATCCGATGTATGCCCAGGGGCATCTGGCGATTCTGAAAGGAAATTTATCCACGGAAGGTTGTGTCGCGAAAATTTCCGGAATCAAAAATCCTAAAATTATCGGGCCTGCTCGCGTGTTTGAATCAGAAGAAACCTGCATGGCAGCGATTCTTGCTCGAAAAATCCAGCCTGGTGATGTCGTGGTAATTCGATATGAAGGCCCTAAAGGCGGGCCCGGCATGCGCGAAATGTTGTCACCGACTTCAGCTTTGATCGGCGAGGGGTTGGGAGATTCCGTCGGTTTAATTACCGATGGGCGTTTCTCGGGTGGCACCTATGGTATGGTGGTCGGGCATGTGGCGCCAGAAGCCTTTTCCGGGGGTACTATCGCACTGGTGCAGGAAGGCGATTCGATTACTATTGACGCCGAACAGCGGCTATTACAATTGAATGTATCGGATGCTATTTTGGTGCAGCGGCGCGCGGCATGGCAGCCACCGCAACCACGTTATTCGCGTGGGGTACTGGCTAAATATGCGAAGCAGGTATCTAGCGCCAGTGCCGGAGCTATAACGGATTAGCTATGTCGTTTAGTACACGATTTCTGGCTATGGCTAGTCCTGTGTCTGAAAGAATAACAAAGCATCTTGCAATGCCGGTTTCCATAGCTGATAATTTTAACGTTTCCGCTGGAACTAATTAATTTACCATTAAGTCTCAGCAAAGCAGTATCATTATAAATTGCAGCTGGTTCGGTAAGTACGTGGCATATACAGCAAAGGCTGTATGCTGGGAATAACAAACTGGCAGGATTTGCTGCAGGTTCGTGTAGTTCAGGGTAGAATAAAAACCCTTTTATAATTTTAATAAGGAAAAAAATATGAGAAAAGTGTTAATAGGAGCAGTTGCTGCATCAGCTTTATTGTTAGCCGGTGTTGCACAAGCCAATGCAGATTTGGCAAAAAGCAGTGGCTGTTTGAATTGCCATAATGTTGATACCAAACTGGTTGGTCCAAGTTTGAAAGATATCGCTGGAAAATACGCAGCCCAAGCTGACGCTTCTGCATATTTGACAGATAAAATATTAAAGGGAAGTAATGGTGTTTGGGGTCCGATTCCAATGCCTCCAAATGCTGCTGTTAAACCAGAAGATGCTAAAACATTAGCTGATTTTATTTTGACCCTGAAGTAAGTCATTCCGGTTACAGAAAAGCCGACGCGTCATAACGTCGGCTTTTTATTTTCCGTATCCAAATTATTTACAGAGAATTTCTTTATAACAGCCGGGGGTGCGATGAAAACGCGTATCAAATGGAAAGGGAATGTCAGTTTTCTTGCTGAATCAGGCAGCGGACATTCGGTATTGATGGATGGCGCGCCGGAAGCTGGCGGACAAAATCTCGGACCACGTCCGATGGAAATGCTGCTGATGGGGCTAGGAGGATGCACCACTTTTGACGTAGTGTTGATTCTAAAAAAAAGCCGTCAGGATATCACCGATTGTGTGGTAGAAATTGAAGCCGAGCGTGCCGACGTTGATCCTAAAGTATTTACCCATATCCATTTGTATTTCATTATCACAGGAAATAATTTGAATCCGCAGCAGGTCGAGCGCGCTATTAATCTATCCTCAGAAAAGTATTGCTCGGCCTCGATCATGCTCAAGAACACCGTAAAAATAACGCATGATTTTGAGATTAATAACGCATGACAACGAAATAAACTCTGTGAGCAATGCGTTCTATTTTTTTGTTCCTTATCCGTCTGCATACTGATGAATGGTATGCACTGATCCGCTAACAGCCAACGAATCAGTGCAAAACAAGGAAGGTTCGCACGGAAGCTGTGCCGGAATTGCTCAAGAACCGAGCATTCTTATAAAAACAGATCCGGGAAATTTATTCAGTTGATGAAAATAATATTTCTTCTATTTTGCTATTAAAGGATGTTCGTCTTTCTTTTCTGTTTTCTCTGCTACTGCTTTCTCAGCTTCTCCATCATCGGCCAATTTGCTGCCAACATAGCTTCCAACCGCACCACCGACCAATGCTGGCATAACTGATTGAAGAAGTGATGGATTCTGAGCTGGTGCATTAGCTGCCGGTGCAGCTGCCGCGTTAGAGTGGGTGGCCGGCGCTTGCGCGGCGGGTGCCTGATTCGGTGCGTCAGTTTTCTTTTGTGGTGCAACTGCAGATTTGGAGCTAAGTGTTCCTTTTGATGCACTGCTCTTAGCTTTTTTTGCATAGAGATTATTAGAAAACATCATAGAAACCAGAACAACAAAAAGTAATTTTTTCATATATATATAAAACCAATCCAATAAAAAGTTATAGAGCCATTGTTAATAAATTAAATTCCTAAATCTTGTTACAAACTTCATCTTTTCAATCGAAAAGATCATCACTATAGTTTTTCCATCTGACCTCGACTCAATAACCACTGCGTGAGGAAATTTCTAATGGACTACTGCATCAGAAGGTAAGTGAAGTGGTCTCCTGCAACTGTCCAACCTGAGAGTAGAATTAAGCTCTGATATGGGTAGTTAATCAAGCTCAGGCAGCCTGATGAATTGCTTGATATTGATAATAAACCTCATTGGGAGTTTGGTTATCAAGACCTTGATGAAAG
>CAMCBD010000120.1 GCA_945872825.1 Nitrosomonas ureae | reverse complement strand
TTTCATCGCCCCGTATCGCAGCCAGCGCTATTTTTGCTTTGAATTCACTGGAATATTGTGTGCGTTTCTTGCTCATGATTATGATCCTCTATAGTGTCCATAACAGAGCTTAACAACCTGTCCAGTTTTGCGGTACCACTTCAGTGATTTCAACTTTCATCAGTTCTTCGATGCTGAGATCTAGAAACTGGTTCTCAATCGATTTCTTTCCAGTCATCACTTTATTTTCAGCAATTGCATGATTTGCAAGGCAGCAGAAAATAACGAAGATTAAGGATTGCAGATTTAATAATGTTGCGGGGCTAGACATTCAGATCGCAAGTAATTAATTGTCTGGGAGTGCCGATAAGGCCGTTGTTTGATTAGCACAAGTACTGATTTCTTTTTTGTCAGAATTCGCTATTGTAATCTGTCAGTAAGTTCCTTAAAACTTCGATTGCAGCGAATTCAGGTGTTCTTTTTCAGACAATAAGAGGAGATTTGACTAAATCTTTATCTGCGGGATTAATAGGTGCTGTGGGCGCTGCTATAAGCTTATTATTTATCGCCAGGAAAACTCTATTCCTGCCGGCATTCTTAGCAGCATAAAGCGCCCTATCAGCAGCATTGACGAGTTGATCTTCGCTTTTCATGCTCGCTTCTTTTAAGGCAATACCGATGCTAATTGAGATTTGGATGTGCAATTCACCGATGATAATTCGTTGTGTATTGATATGATGGCGGAGTCTTTCTGCAAATAGAACAAGGGACTTTAATTCGATGTTCCCCGGCTGGCAAATGACCAAAAACTCTTCTCCGCCCATGCGGCAAAAAGTATCGCCTTTGCGGGCAATTTTCCGAATAGAAGCGGCCACTTGTTTTAGCACTTTGTCGCCAATGGCATGGCCATGGGTATCGTTAACAACTTTGAAGTGATCAATATCGAGGAGCATGACGGCCATCGATTGGCTAGACCGGTTCGCAACGCTCCATACTTCAGCCAGTGTTTCCATGCCTGAACGCCGATTGGGCAATTCAGTCAGCATATCGGTCAGAGCAAAATACTCCAGCCTACGATTAGTGACGGCTAATTCAGCGGCAAAGCGCTTGAGCTGTTCGCGATCATGATCCCATGAATCCTGCAACTTTCGATAGTGCCAAGCTGCTCGCAATCTGGCTCGAAAGGCGCGAATATTAATGGGTTTTGTTACATAGTCGTCAACACCCGCGTCAAATGCCTTAATGACTTCTTCTTCATCTTCTATGCCAGTCAGCATAATGATATATAAATTTTGCCCCCACTCTGTTGCACGTAAAGATTGAGTTAATTCAAGGCCATTCATTACCGGCATCATCCAGTCTGTTACGACAATATGCGGTAAGATTTCCATCGCTAGTGCTAAAGCTTGCTGACCGTCATTGGCTGTAAAGACAGTGTGACCAAGTACTTTAGATAGCAGCTCTTTGGCAAGAATGAGGCTGGTTGGATCATCTTCTACCAAAAGTATGCGGAGCGAAGCGGCATCCGTCGCATTTTCCGTGCGTGGTGCAGCAGCATTCATTATCTTATCGAATGGGGGAAGGAGTTCCACAGCCGGTAGCTTGAGTATTTTCCCCCACGCGTGCCATGCCTGCATAATTTGGTCTATAAAGGTACCAAATGTTTCAGTGTCTAAGCCAATTCTGCCGCCAAACAGTATCAGTTCGGAGATGCGCTGGTTACGTTCGGATTCTTCGGCCAATCCAAAATCAGCTATCTGTTTTGCCAAGTACAGCAGATGTACAATTTGATAGGGGCGAGAACCTTCGGAAAAACCGGATTCAGTCGGTGTTTCATGATAGTAGATTGGTTCTACAAAGATTTTGGGAACACCAAAGTTGATCAGCATAGCCGCAGTCAATTCATTATGGTCAGTCTGCAAATATTGTTGTTCCAATTCATTCAGAGTTATTCCAGGCGATTGTTTTGCTATGAGTTCCGTGTATTTATCCGGATAAATTGTGGCTAACGCCAAACAACCGATACGCATCATCAAACCACACGCAAATAATTCATCGGGTGCAGACACGCGAGTTGTTTTACCCAACTCTTGCATGGCAATCGCCATGAGCAGCGAATGTGACCAGAATTTTTGATAATCAAATCCTTTACAAGTGCCTTGTTGATATTGATCAATCAATGAAAAGCCCATTGCTAGCTGTTTGACTACCGTTAAACCAACATGAGGCACTGCCTCAAATACAGAAGAAATAGCGCGGCTACGCTGATTTGTTGCATTGGCCCGCTGAATCAAGCGGCCAGAAAGTGCAGGGTCAGTTTGAATGAGTTTGGTAATTTCATTGATGGTGATATCTTCTCGTTGGCAAGCCTCCAGTAGCGCGAGCGCCACCCCTTTGGGACTGGGTAATAATGTGCCGATTTTTAAGTGGTCGATATCAATAATTTTCATAATTGATTCCATTGGGGTTGATGGCCTGGATTGTCCATTGCTTATCCGCGAGAGAAAAAATTTCTTTCATAGCGATAGGCTTACTGAAATAATAGCCTTGCAGGGTATTACAGCCAAAATATTTCAGAATTTGAGCCTGCTCGAGTGTTTCAATCCCTTCGGCAGTTACAGAAAAACCAAGATTGTTGGATAAGGAGATAATTGCCTTGACGATCGCCAGACTGTCTTTATCATTCAGTAGACCGCGTATAAAGCTTTGGTCCACTTTGATGTCATTAATCGGCAGGCGTTTTAAATAATTCATCGAGGAGTATCCTGTACCAAAATCATCCAAGGCAATTTCGATACCATGATCGCGTAATGTGTGGAGTCTGGTCAAGGTATCAGTATTGTGCTGCATCAAAGCACCTTCGGTGATTTCCAGAATAAGTTTGTTTGGCGGAAAGGCTGTCTCAGCCAAAATATTGAGGACTGTGTCGACCAGCTCCGGGTCATTTATCTGTAGAGGGGAGAGGTTTACCGCTACTTGTAAATATTGCCCACTCTTATGCCACTGAGCAGCTTCAGTACAAGCTGTCCGTAACACCCATGCACCGATCGGAATAATGAGGCCGTTTTCTTCTGCTATTGGAATAAAATCGAGAGGTGAAATGAGCCCTTTTTGCGGATGCTGCCAGCGAATCAATGCTTCTACCGATTGGATACTTCCGCTTGCAACATCCAACTGCGGCTGGTATACAAGATGAAATTCATTTTGCTGCAATGCATTACGTAAATCATTCTCCAAGTGCATGCATTTTTCGGCGTGAAGTGTTAGTTCGAGGTTGTAGAATTGACAATTATCCCGGCCTTCATTTTTTGCATGATACATCGCTGTATCCGCATGTTTCAGTAGCGTTTCCGCATCTTCGCCATCATTTGGATAGAGCGCAATGCCGATACTTGCAGTAAGGATTACATCACGGCTTTCAAGCTGAAAAGGGCGGCGCATAGCCTCACGAATTCGATGCGCCAGAATTAAGGCATCTTCTGAACGGGAGAGATTGGGAATGACAACAGTAAATTCATCACCCCCGAGGCGGGCGAGTTTAACCTCAGAATGATTGGCGTTGCTACGGGATACGAGGTCAGATGGACGTGTGCTGCTTTGCAGCCGATCAGCGGTCGATTGCAGAATAATATCGCCGGTATTATGTCCCATCGTGTCATTGATACTTTTGAATCCGTCCAAATCCAGAAAAAGTACCGCCAATTTGCTATTTGTATACCTGGCGCGTTTAATTTCTCCATCTAAACGTTCCATAAAGGATTGACGGTTGGGTAATCCGGTCAGGTTATCAAAATAAGCGAGGTGGAATATTTTGTTTTCAGAATCCTTGCGTTCTGTAATATCACGAACCAGGCAAAGTGTTTCTAGATGATCAATAACCACAATACGATTTTCATAGTGCTTGGTGCTACCATCATCCAGTTTGAGCGGATACTCGAGAAGCTCCACTGTTCCGTATCGGCGAGCTCGACCGGCCGCATCCAGATACAAATTGACAATATCTTCGGGCAAGCTTTGATTCAAAGCATTCTTCGATCCGGTGATTAGACAAAGGGCATCATCTGAGTTGCTGCACATATCGACGACTTTGCCGTCATTATTCAAAATAAACATCGCATCTGGAATCGCGCTAAAGATTGCTGTGCTGCGTGCGTTAGCAATTTGAAGTGCAAGCAGGTTCAGATAGGCGCGTTTTAGATACAGAATGCGATAATTGATCAAATTCCAGTTTATCGGTTTGGCGATGAAATCTGTCGCCCCGACTTCAAAGGCATAATTGATGGATTGCACGTCATCCATGCCGGTTACCATGATGATGGGTAATTCATTGCCTATTTTCGCTCGAAGGTATGAACAAACTTCATGACCATTCATACCGGGCATTTCAACATCCAGCATGACCATATCCGTTGGGGATGCTTCAAACAGGCGAATGGCTTCTTCTCCATTGCAGGCCAGCGTAACTATGAAGCCTGCCTTTTCTAACGCAGCCTGCATGAGCAATCTGACCGTTACATCATCATCAGCCAGTAAGATTTTAAAAGGTTCAGATGTCACGATGGATTGAGTATTTTGTTGATTTCGGTGATGACTTGTTGATAGTGCTGCCGTAAGCTTTCTTGCAGAGTTTCTGCATGTGTTAATTCCCCTGTTCGTCCATCCGCTTCCAGTTGTTTGAGTAGAGCGGATAGGTTTTTAGCCCCGATATTTCCCGAACTGGATTTCAATGCATGTGCTGACTGACGCAGACTGTCAGCATCCCCATTAATAATAGCTTGTTCAATCTGGCGCATGTTATTGGGAGCAGATTCGAGAAAAGCTTGCAGGATCTTGTGTAGCAAAACATTTCCTCCGGTTGTGTCAAGCTCGCGAATTTGACCAAGCCATATTGGATTGAGTGCGGGCTTGGCGTTAGTTTCGGGTGCTAGTTCAACGATTTCAGATTTTACAGCATTCATCGAATTGTTTTTTTCTTTGCTGAGCCAATGATGGATTTTTTGTCGTAGCTGATCGATTGTATAAGGCTTGGAAAGAAAATCATTCATTCCGCCTTCTATGCAGCGTTTGCGATCATCTTCTGTCGCATTGGCGGTCAGTGCAATAATGGTGTGCGTCGCGCCAAACTGCTGTCGGATGCGTGCGGTTGCTTCGAAACCATCCATGTTAGGCATTTGGCAGTCCATCAGAATGAGATCGTATTGGTTGTTTTGGATCAGATCTAGAGCCTGTTTGCCATCATGCGCTACGACTGTGTCCAGACCGAGCTTTGCTAACATCGCCTTGGCTACTTCCTGATTGACCGGATTGTCTTCAGCCAGCAAAACTTTGCCGTGAAAGTTTTGTGTCGGTGCACTGACTGAAACTTGCTCCACTAAAGGAGAATTTATGGCCTCTTTATCAAGATCGCGTCCCATGACATCAATGATAATATCCAAGGCTCTAGACTAGGAGATACAATCTGTTAGTCTAGTAAGATGTTAAGAAACAGTAAATTAAGCGATTATTACATTAGAAAAATAATTCAATGCTTTTGCATTGATATACCCGCCAGCAAAGCAGCTCTGCTGTTAGGTAAAAATCG
>CAMCBD010000119.1 GCA_945872825.1 Nitrosomonas ureae | reverse complement strand
GGCGGCTTGCAAAGTTTAATGGTGTGTCAGTTAACTTTGAGTTGCATTTAAAAGAATCTGAATGGCGTTGGAAAAAACAACCTGATGAACTTGCTAGTGAACTATGGCAACTCATCAGATATTATTAACTCTCCTAGTCTAGAGCCTATCCAATAGTTCCTTCTGGCGGACGGGCTTGTTTACACAACGTAATATACCGGTATTCTGTCTTTCGAGTTGACTCGCGTTACTATAGGTTGAAGTCAGCATCATCATGCGAGTTTTTCTGAGGTCCGGGTGCACATGAATTCTGCTTGCCAGCTGCGATCCATCCATTTTGGGCATGTGCATATCCAAAATGACCAATTGAAATAATTTATTTTCGGCAACAGATTGATTCATATAAATTAAAGCCTGTTGCGCATCTTCTGCACATACCGCATCTATTTGCCAATTCTGCAATTGTAGTTTAAGAATCTCCCGGTTAGTTTGATTGTCATCTACGACCAGAACCCGGATACCGTGCAATTTAGTGATATCGGAAAAATCGTTGTGTGCCAATTTGGACTTCTCTAACCGCAGATTAATCCAGAACTTGGAGCCATGACCTGGAGAGCTTTCTACCTGAATGTTTCCGCTCATCAACTCCAATAATTTTTTACAGATAGTCAGACCAAGGCCGGTACCTCCATATTGACGGGTTGTGGAACCATCTGCTTGAGAAAAATTCTGGAAAATCTTTTCATGGTATGCCGAAGGAATTCCGATGCCCGTATCTTCAACGCATATGGAGACATTAGTCAGGGTTCCGGTTTCATCAAGCAGTATTGTGCGAATGACAATTTCTCCTTGATCGGTGAATTTAATGGCATTATTGACCAGATTTGCGATGATTTGACGTATTCGGAATGAATCACCGCGTAACATGAAGGCCGTGTTGGGCGGTGTAAACTGCGCGATCAATTCCAGACCCTTCTTATCAGCGGGTTGTGCAAACATGACCAGTGTATCTTCTACCAGCTTGACCAGATCGAAATCGATGGCCTCCAGTTCCATGTGATCGGATTCAATCTTGGAGAAATCCAGAATGTCATTGATGATACTGAGGAGGTGCTGGCCTGAACTTTGAACTGTTTCTGCGAAACGGTACTGATCTTTATCTAATTGAGTGTCTAATAGTAACTCGGTCATCCCCAGAATGCCATTCATCGGTGTGCGAATCTCGTGACTCATTGTCGCTAAAAACTCGCTTTTGGCTTTACTTGCCGCCTCTGCGGATTCCTTGGCAAGCACCAGTTCTGCTGTCCGTTTTTCAACTTCCTCTTCAAGGTGATCAAGATGGTTTGCCAGCTTTGCATCACGATCTTGAATCATTTCCAGCATATTATTGAATCCCTTCGATAACGTATTCAATTCCACAATTACACTGGGTTCGGTTCGAGTTGTGTAATCTGCCCTGCTCGTGACATGTTCCATGACGGTAGCAAGATCTTTGAGCGGATCGAGTACCGACCGGTTAAGCCGTTGCAACATAAGGTTGGCAACCAATAATGCGATAATCGCAGCAGTGATTGTGATGACAACGTGCCAAAGTATTTGCCAGTAAAGGGGGTGCAAGGATACTTCTAAGTAGAGACTGCCCAGAGGCTGCTGGTTAAAGTGAATCGGTTCTGTGATGGTTAGGAAATGGATATTTATCTGAAGGTCTTCTTCCAGGGTAGCTAAAGTTTCCGGAAGTAGTGTGTTTCCAACAGAATACTGAACGAATTTTACTTTTTCTGCAGTATAAATTGCCGTAGCCTGGATTTCCCGTGTATTGCTGAGCGAATGTAATAGCGTTTGCGCCGTGCTGGTATCCTGGAACATCAGTGTCGCGACTGCATTCTCTGCCAATAATTTTGCGGTTGACTGACTGGTTTGTAAGATAGATAGAAAGCTGATGAGGAAGCTGCTCAAAATAACGAGTATTGCGACCAGCAGCATTGCCGTGCTCTGTGTGGCAAAGTTGATTCGTTGCAATTTAGAACGTAGTGTCACAGCAGTCGATGATGAACTCTTCATTATTGATATACCTCAGTGGCGAAACGTAGTAATTGTGAGCTGAGTTTTAGGCGGCTTCTTTTTGCAATAGCCAGATTAGCCTCGAATGAGACTTTCCCTTCTTTAATAGCCATGTTGAGCATAACGCCTTGCTGACTAGCGCCAGGGCTATCGGCAATGGTTAATATCGGCATTCCATCTAATTGGGAAATGATGTCACTGAGATTGCCGATGCCCGATCGGGTAATAAAAACAATCTGGCAACTAGGAAGATCTTCAGTATTTCTTATATGCCGGACTACTATTTCATGTTCATGGGCTTTCTTATGTTGTAAGTGTTGTAAATTCTCACCAAATGGGTCTTCACCATAAATACATAAATTCAGAACCTGGTCAGGCAAACTGGGCCATTCCGTGTAAGCGGAAAAATTATAAAGGAAAGCCACTTTTAACCGGTATTCTGATGGTTGCTCGGCTTGGGTCAATGGAGAGTAACCCAGGAAAATGAGCCAACACAGCGACAGAATTGAAAAATAACGGATAAAAAACCGCTGAATGATACAGCGATTGCCATAGAAAACTGTTTCTTCTTGCTTTCCCAGTATCCAATTAAGCATATCCTAGAATCTGGTTATCAGTTCGTTTGTCGCTGCTGTTTTTATGCAAGAATGTCATATCAAAAGGCACTTAGAAGCGATAATCCATTCGGAGCCGTACGGTTCGCCCAGGCTGCCAGAAAAAGTTCTGCCAGTTGGTATCTGCAGCCGAGTGTTGGTAGTTCTCATTAAACAAGTTGTAGAAGCTCAGCGATGCCTCCAATCCTTTCACTTGTGGAACATTGGTCACCAAATTGAGATTGGAAAGAAAATAGTTGTCGGTATTCGTGCCATCGAGCGTTTTGCGTTTGCCGTAATATTGCAATTCATAGCCGGCGCGCAAGCCGGTGATCAGAGGTATGGGGATGGAGATATTCAACTTGCCCAGATGGTAGGGTGAATTAGGGAGGTGTAAGCCCTGTTGCTCTGCATTCTGAATACCAAAACTACTGCGCAATCGTGCGCCCCAATCCCAAGTTTTATCTAACGATAATTCTGCACCTCTGGCCAGTACTTTTTGTGATGTCTGTTGATATTGCGATAATCCGCTGACCGGATCTATTCCGAGTGCGATGAGGTTGTGCATATCCCATGCGTAAACGGTGGCGCGTAAATTCATATTCGGTAGCGGAAGATAATCTGCCACGAGTTCAGCGGTATCAACCATCTCGCTGCGTAATCCTGGATTGGAAACTTGGGAAATGCCATCGGTGTAGTCTCGCTCATACGCATTCGGTGATCGGTGAGCGCGGCCATAGAGCGCCTTGAATGTTGTTTTTGGGGTGGCTTGCCAAATCAGCGCGCCGCGTGGACTCAATCGATTGCCAAGACTACCAATCCAGGCGCTGTAGTCATAACGCAGCCCTACGGTTGCGGACAAGGTGTCGGTAATGCGCCATTCGTCTTGAGCGTACACACCAACGCGGACAACAGAACTTTTGGTTGCGATATTATCTTCAGGATGGTCGAAATTTTGAAAGGATTGTTTGATGGACGTATTATTTTGATACTCGACACCCGCCATCAGTTTATGATTGGACAAGGCAGTGGAGAGCAGGCGCAATTCAGCACCATGCCAGTCACTGGGTCCGGTGGATAAGGTTCTTTCACCACCATAGATTAAAGGATTATCATAGCGATATTGACCGAGAAACAACCGGCCCAATACGTTGAGGGTGTTGTTGGCGAAATTGTCGTTATACTGGATTTGTGTGTTGAGACGACGATCTCGTTGAAATTGTCCGGTCACCAGTGGATCAGAAAAGAACATACCGGTAGGGTCATCTTTGCGTCGGTCACCATAAATGAAGTCAAATGCGAGCGGGCCATGCGAGGCTTGTGCAAATAATTGCTTAACATTTTCCCCATCCAAGCGGCGCGCTACTCCTGATATACCGGAATCGCCATAGTCAAGAAAACGATCTGTTCCGCGGGATTGAAGGCCTGAAAAGGAAAGTAACGCATCAGTGCCGTTACTGAATTTTTTACCGAAAGTGGCACGTTCCTGCGGCATGGATTCCGCTATCTGGTACGAGGTCGATAGCTCGGCACCATTGACACTTGCGCCACTACGCGTAACGATATTGACAACACCCATCATGGCGTTCTGTCCATACACGGCGCTGCCCGGACCCGGAAAATATTCAATCCGTTCGATCAAATCTATATCAAGTGGAAAATCACGCCCGGTGGGTCCTTGGTCATAGGTGGCATCGTTGATGCGATTGCCATTGATCGTAATCAGTACGCGTGAATTGAAATCTCCTGGCAGACCAAAGCCACGTATACCCAAATTTTCATATTGATAATCGTACGTGGTATGAATTCCCGGAAGGCTTGCGAGTGCTTGATTCAGTGTGCGCCAACCATAGGTTCTGATATCTGCTCGGGTAATGACACTGACGGCTGCAGCAACTTGTTGTTGTTTCTGCTCATATTTTGAAGCACCGACAATGCTGATATTCATTAATTCCTCTAAGCTCATCTGCTCCAAATTCTTTGCCGCATAGACCGGAAATACCTGCATTAAAAGCAAACCGAGCAGCAAGCTTTTTTTTGCAGGGATATTGACCACCGGGAGGGCAAGTTTTCTGAGAATGGGCACAATGAACTGGATGATTTTTTAGTTTCATGATTTAAACATACCCAATCACCGGTTAAAGCTGAGAAATGAGATTTCTAATACCCTTAATTAATAGAATTAAATGAATAAAAATTCGTTTTTTCAGGTAATAAAGGATCTAAAAATGTAAGGGTCTAGGTGACTTTGAGTGGGTAATCTAGAGATTTTGATATGAACAGCGACGCACTATTTGGTATGGCATTGGGATTACAAGAACCGTGGAAAATTACGGATGTAACCTTCGAAACAAACGATACAGCATAACGTCGGTAACCGCATTTAGTGTACGAGGCTACTTCTAGGTTCACTTGCGTTACGGCCTGCATCTTTATCGTAAGAAACTCACGACCCTCGATTACTCGAGCGCTGCTCCTTCATGCTACCAAGGTGTATGGACAATTCCTTGGACGGGACTTTAACCCGCTAGCTAAATTGCTGTTACTGCGAACACCTGAAACCTTCTTTCCTGTGAAAGAATGATCCTACATGTTAAAACTTATTCCTTTAATTAAAAGAAGAAATTCTTACTGAATTTACTCTCTTTCATGCCGATAACCTAATCCACGTTTAATTGAACTAGTAATAAAACACGATAACGGCTTTCCCGTTCACGAATATGAAATACCCACTTAAAACACCCCCCCGATAAATATTTGAATCCTCTCTACCATATAGATCACATAATCTGGCACGGAATATCGTAGTAAAAGAATCTGTCTTGTAGAGAAAAAGACACAGAAGGATCGACATTTTTATGCAATTACGAAACAGAATACGGGTTCTTTGAAGTGGTACCGCAAAACTGGACAGGTTGTTAAGCTCTGTTATGGACACTATAGAGGATCATAATCATGAGCAAGAAACGCACACAATATTCCAGTGAATTCAAAGCAAAAATAGCGCTGGCTGCGATACGGGGCGATGAAACCAT
>CAMCBD010000118.1 GCA_945872825.1 Nitrosomonas ureae | reverse complement strand
TTTTGAAAGAGCTGGAAAGACGTGAAGGTGTCTCGGGTATACAGGAAAAAGCATCACGAACAACGGATTAAAACATGGATAATTGTATTTTTTGCAAAATTGCAAGAAGAGAAATTCCTTCTAATAAAATCTATGAAGATAAAGAAATTCTTGCCTTTAATGATATCAACCCCGCTGCACCTGTTCATTTCTTGCTGATTCCTAAGCTGCATATTGATTCACTCGCCGATGTTCAAGATAATCATCAGAATTTATTAGGAAAAATGCTATTATTGGCACAGAAATTGGCAAAAAAACAAGGCTGCGAAGATGGTTTCCGCACTATTATCAATACCGGCCGTGTAGGTGGCCAGGAAGTATTTCATTTGCATTTTCACATCATCGGTGGCCGGGAACGCCTGCCCGGAATGATTCATCACGGCTAGGCCAGTACTGTTCCATTTAAAAGGAGAAAGTAATGGGCACATTCAGCATTTGGCATTGGATTATCGTATTGGTCATTGTTGTTCTGGTATTCGGTACAAAGAAATTACGCAATCTGGGTAACGATCTGGGAAGTGCCTTAAAAGGATTCAAAGAAGGTATGAAAGAATCCGATACTGAAAATACCCTTTCGCAATCAGCTCCTATCAATGAATCAGTGATAGAAGTCACGGCAAGCAAGGAAGCTTCCGTGAATACCTTTAAAGACAACAAATCAGCAACTGAAACCAAAGACAGCACGCCGCAGTCAGCCAACGTAAATAACCAGATAGCAGACACCGAAATTAAGGAAAAAACGCAAACTAGAACGTAGATATTCCAGTAATCTGCGAAATTCCCAAACATAATTAGGTCTGATCGATGATTTCATTAATACAATTTCAATCGGCAAAAAAACATGTTTGATATCAGTTTTATGGAATTACTGGTTATCTCAATTGTTGCGTTGATTGTGATTGGACCTGAACGACTACCCACCGTAGCGCGTACATTGGGAAATTTATATGGACGCTGCCGGAACTTCGTGTATAGCGTTAGAACCGACATCCATAATGAAATGCGTATGGAGGAACTGAAGAACATGCAATCTTCTGTACAGGAAACGGTTCAATCCATTGAAGATTCCGTGCAACAAGGCGTTGATCAGTTAAAAACAACCGTTGCTGACGTCCAAACTGAAGTTAACTCACCTGTAAACCTATCCGCATCACAGCTGCCTGAAGAACCCGGACAACCGGCCCCGGTCAGCAATGAATCGCTTCATAGCTCCCTTGATAACGAGAAAAAATAATAACTGATCGCCTATATGATGTCTATTGATGCCCCGCTCGCCAGTAATCACCATGCTTGAAGGCTCATTCCTATCGCACTTGGTGGAATTACGCGTCAGAATGATACGTGTTCTGGGCGGGCTCATGCTAGGCTTTCTTCCTTGTGCGTTTTACGCGCGTGAACTCTACACCTTGTTGGCGCAGCCGCTGCTGGAGAAACTGCCGCAAGGCGGCCAGATGATTGCCACGGATGTCGCGACACCTTTCTTTGTACCGATGCAAGTTGCCATGATGATGGCTTTCGTTATTACATTACCGCACACTTTTTATCAAATATGGGCTTTTGTCGCACCCGGACTCTATTCGCATGAGAAACGTATGGCGCTGCCTTTGGTCTTTGGTAGCAGCTTTTTGTTCTTTTGCGGTATGGCATTTGCCTATTTTGCAGCGTTGCCATTGGTATTTGAGTTCATTACTTATTTTGCACCGGAAGGCGTCGCCGTGATGACAGACATCAGCAAATACCTGAGCTTTGTTTTATCCATGTTCCTCGCATTTGGTATCACCTTTGAAGTACCGGTATTTGTCATCATTTTAGTCAGGACAGGCATAATTACTATTGAGAAACTTAAGGAAATCCGTCCCTATGTGATTGTCGGCGCATTCATCATTGCTGCCGTCATTACACCGCCTGATGTCGTTTCACAATTCATGCTGGCAGTACCTTTGTGCCTGCTTTATGAGTTGGGCATATTCATTGCTGCTTTTATGAAAAAGAAACAGGATCAAGAAATTCAATCTGATGCGTCAACACTTCCCCAAAAAGATACTTCAGAACAGAAAGATATTCCTACAAAAACAGACTAACCGATTTGATACCTACCCTCAACAAGGATAGATAGAAATCGTTATAATACAACCAATCCAACCCTTCTTACTCTAAAAAATAACCCATTGTATGGATGTCTATCTTCGAGGAGATCAGCGATGTCAAATAACCTTCATGTTATTGATTTGGCGAAATTAGTTATTGTATCTGCCAGTATTTCCAGTTCGTTTACTGTCGATATCACATTCGCACAATCCCCGAATGCAGATCATCAAAATCAGCCACCTTCAAATTCACAGAACCTGACTCATCAACCCGCGCCTGAAAGCCCGCCGGATCTCGGCAGACCGCCAAGAACCATTCATCGTATCGGCACCGCCATTAACACGCCGCGAAACAGCATCAGTATAAAGAGTACAGATGCTGGAATTATTCCCCGGCAACCACCGCCTACATCGGGGTGCATTAATTGCGGCATTGTTGATTTCGTTAATAAAATGGGGCAAGGGAATAACCTGAATGCAATCGCAAGCGGTATCGTCGCTGGAACAGTCGCCAGGGAAATCATCCGCCCACATGGAACAAATCAACCAGACGCGACGGGCCACATACCTGGCAATCACGGGGGTAATATGGTTAATCCAGGCCACCCGTATCAAATCGGTGTCACCATGAGTGATGGCAGGCAAGCAATCATCGCACTACCTGATGCGGCAAACTTCCAACAAGGTGATAGGGTTAAGCTGATTGATGGTGTGTTGGTGCTTGATCACTAGTGAAGGTTATTATCCAGGAAGCCGTGTGTTTTATAAATTTCACCTTGCACAGCCCATGATACAGCCATTTGCAAATGCCTCATCTATTGGAAAATACAATTGAACTCTTCAGTCCTCAAGAAAATTGAATTACCGATTGAAGGAATGACATGCGCCGCCTGCGCAGCGCGTATCGAAAAAAATCTGAACAAGCTCGCCGGTGTGCAGGCGGTTGTCAACTTTGCCAATGAAAAAGCGCATGTCAATTATGATGAAAGTCAGATTAAAACCGATGCGCTGATTAGTGCCATAGAAAAATCCGGTTTTCATATTGCACCACAATCTGTGCAACTGCAATTGCACAAAATGACTTGTGCAGCCTGTGCTGGACATATCGAGAAAGCGTTGAATAAACTGCCTGGTGTCGCAGCCACTGTGAATGTTGCAACCGAAACAGCCAAAGTGAATTTCATACCAGGGTTAGCAACGATCGACAACTTGATCGATGCCGTGATTAATGCAGGGTATGATGCCAGCGAGATCAGTGAATCCAGCCACGCCGAAGAAAAAGCACGGCGCTTGGCAGCCTATCAGGCTGAATTACGTTTGTTCTGGATTTCCTCTGCTCTCACTTTGCCGCTAGTGTTGCAAATGGGTGCCATGTTTTCAGGCCATGATATGGACATACTGCCGCGATGGTTGCAATGGCTATTGGCAACCCCGGTGCAATTCTGGATTGGACGGCGTTTCTATATTGGCGGTTGGCATTCCCTGCGTGGCGGCGGAGCCAATATGGATGTACTCGTTGCATTAGGCACCAGCATGGCCTATTTCTTCAGCGCCGTAGTCACAGCATTCGCACTGAATCAGCATGTCTATTTTGAAGCCAGCGCAGCGATTATTACTCTCGTATTACTGGGAAAATTGATCGAGGCGCGCGCCAAAGGAAAAACTTCTGAGGCCATTGAAGCGCTGATCAGGTTACAACCGAAAACAGCCCGCATCGAGCGTGATGGAGAAATTCTCGAAGTGCCAGCGAGCAGCCTGCAAGTCAACGACATCTTCATCGTACGTCCAGGTGAAAATCTGCCGGTTGACGGCGTCGTCATGGAAGGGACATCCAGTATTAACGAATCCATGCTAACCGGGGAAAGCTTGCCTGTCAGCAAACAAGTAGGCGCAAAAGTCTTTGCCGCCACGCTGAATCAACAAGGTCTGCTCAAATGCCGTGCAACCAGTGTTGGCGCACATACCCAACTGGCTGCCATCATTCATTTAGTCGAAGAAGCACAAGGTTCCAAAGCACCCATTCAACGCCTGGCGGATACAATTTCCGGGATATTTGTCCCCATTGTCGTGGCGATTAGCGTCTTGACCCTGGGAATTAACTGGTGGCTCACCAATGACTTTGTTTCCGCACTGATCAATGCTGTCGCCGTGTTGGTCATCGCTTGCCCTTGCGCACTGGGACTCGCCACGCCTACTGCGATTATGGTCGGCACAGGGCGCGGTGCGCAGGTTGGTGTGCTGGTCAAGAATGCAGCGGCACTGGAAAATGCCGAGAAGATTCAAACCATCATTGTCGACAAGACCGGAACCCTCACCGAAGGCAAACCGGAAGTCACCGACATTGTTCCCATTGAATCGGTCAACATGCAGGATTTATTGCAAATTGCAGCTTCCCTGGAACAAGGATCAGAACACCCGTTGGCCCGGGCAGTTCTGGATAGTGCACAGAAAATGCAATTACCCCTTCAATCCATTGACGATTTCTCGGCTATCACCGGCAGCGGCATCACAGCTCGCATAAATGGCACCCAATATCTGCTTGGCTCACCCAAATTTCTAGTGCAACAAAGTATTGCTTTGGATGAAAAGCAGATCACCACCCTGCAGGCAGAAGGCAAAACGGTCATCGGAGTTGCGTCAACTTCTGGTAACAATTCTCAGATCCTTGGTTATCTGGCAATTGCAGACCGCTTGCGAAACACTTCTTTGAAAGCCATTGAACGCTTGCAATCGATGGGTATTGAAGTGGTAATGCTAACCGGCGACAATGCCTTGACTGCTGCTGCCATTGCCAAACGTACCGGCATTACGCAATATCGCGCTGAAGTCTTACCACAAGATAAAGCCGCAGAAGTCATGAAGCTGAAAGCTGGCGGCAAGTTTACCGCCATGGTCGGTGATGGCATCAATGACGCACCAGCCTTGGCAGCAGCAGATGTCAGTTTTGCGATTGGCGCCGGTTCTGATGTCGCCATCGAAGCCGCTGATATCACCTTGATACGCAACGATCTGATGAGTGTTGCCGATGCCATTTCCCTCTCGCGCGCCACACTCCGGAAAATCCGTCAGAATTTATTCTTTGCCTTTGTCTATAATACGCTCGGTATTCCATTAGCCGCTATCGGCATGCTCAACCCGGTGATTGCCGGCGCGGCTATGGCCATGAGCTCTGTATCAGTTGTCAGCAATTCATTGTTATTGAAACGTTGGAAAGCGAATCATTAAAAAATCATTTAAAGGAAATGCCATTATCATGCAAACCACCACCATCAAAATAAAGGGCATGACCTGCATGGGTTGCGTCAACAGCATCAAAACCATCCTAAAGAATCTGCCTGGTGTAATCCAAACGGAAGTTACTCTAGACCCCGCCCAAGCGATTGTTCAGTATGACCCCACTAGTACCACCATTGCCCTGCTTAAAGAATCTATTCTCGATGCAGGATTCGAAGTAGTTGATTAGATGAATCGCCCCGATTTTTCCGGAGACATGTTTTCTTGAGTCAAGTTGCATGAGCTGACTCTTCCTGTTGGCGGTAGTACGCCTTTTCAAATTCTGCCGGTGGGACATATCCGATTGCATCCAGTAGTCTTCGATTGTTGAACCAACCCA
>CAMCBD010000117.1 GCA_945872825.1 Nitrosomonas ureae | reverse complement strand
GCTTTCATCAAGGTCTTGATAACCAAACTCCCAATGAGGTTTATTATCAATATCAAGCAATTCATCAGGCTGCCTGAGCTTGATTAACTACCCATATCAGAGCTTAATTCTACTCTCAGGTTGGACAGTTGCAGGAGACCACTTCACATATCTGGCTGCTCGTGCGCTAGAGGAATATCCATGCTGTCGATTTAAACATATTGCTTTTGCTGGAAGTGTAGTTCACAAAAATTATAATTGGGGTCGTTTCCTACCATTACAAATTGAAGCGGTTGCAAATTATGTAGCAACAACAGACTGGGTGGTTGCTCTATTCCCCAAAGCTTTGCAATCAATGCATTTGCAAGATCTCGGAAGTGCAGGGCATGATGGTTTCGAAGACCCACAAGTACTTCAGTTGACAGAAAAGAAAGAAGATAAAACATCCAAACCTCAATTTATCGTCGGTAAACATGATGCTGCATTAAAAGAGGAAGTCTGGAAAAGTATTGTCGATTTTATCCTAACGGGCAATCTAGCGACCACTGTTGAAATGGAAAAGGCGAAGCTAGTAGCAGATGAACAGGCTCAATGGCTACGCTTTATTTCGGAAAGAGCACCCATTTGTTTGTTATTACTAGCCTTACTAGTTTTCACATTTGGCCTATGCCTTGTGAACTTAGTGGATTCTGAGTGGCAAAAGACTTTGATTATCGCTAGTTATGT
The DNA here is from genome assembly GCA_945872825.1 of Nitrosomonas ureae. Taxonomy (GTDB): domain Bacteria; phylum Pseudomonadota; class Gammaproteobacteria; order Burkholderiales; family Nitrosomonadaceae; genus Nitrosomonas; species Nitrosomonas ureae_D. The sequence continues at coordinate 5,215 of CAMCBD010000117.1, read as the reverse complement.
TTTGAGTATATGGATAGTTCTAACACGAGTATAAATCGTCATTTACACGAAATCTAAGGCACTGATAATTTCATTCATTTACATATGCCATAACAGATAAATCTATCTGTAAATGTATTATTGCATATGCAATGATGCTCACATTCAACAACAATCCTTTGATCGCTTATTCATTGTTACCAGATGATGGGAAAATCAAACAATGCGATAGCAATTTTTTTAGATAAATTTGAACTCAAAAATCACAAAAATAATTGTGTCAAATTTGTGCCAAAGTACACCACACATAACACTGTGTGGGGCTGTGTGACACTGTTCTCATGCTTGGCAAGCATTGCAAGTGATTGATTTATATACATCAAAAATTTACAGCTAGGTTTCGTAATCAGTAGATCCGCAGTTCGATTCTGCGCAACAGCACCAAATACTCAATCAGTTATATTCAATAATAATATTTGTGCAAATTTATGTAGATGCAATGTAGACAATAGATCGAATATATCTAGCAGATAAATAATCTATGCGGACGCACAAACAATATCGCTGTTTGAGAATCTTGTTAAATCAGTAACGATGATTTTGGCTCCGCAGCAATTAATTGCTAAATTGATATTCAAATAGGCATCGGAATGTAAAAAAGAGGTGTATATCATGAAAGCAGCTGAATTCAAAGATTGGATAAAATCAATTGAACGGATGAGCCGCAGTCAGCGAGACAAGCTTCGAGAAAGATTAGAAGGAAGGGCCGGTGCTGATACGATCATAGAGTTAATTGAGCAAGGGCAGAATGACGAAAGAATTTGTCCCTATTGTCAGGGAACAAAGCTGTATCGGTGGGGCAAAGCCAGTGAGTTACAACGCTATCGATGCCGCCACTGCAATCACACATTTAATGCCCTGACAGGCACGGCATTATCCCGATTACGCCACAAAGACAAGTGGTTTGATTATGAACAAGCGATGGTTCGAGGGTTAAGTGTACGTAAAGCAGCGATCAGCTGCGGAATAACCAAGAACACAAGCTTTAAATGGCGTCATCGTTTTCTGCGAATGCCTACTTACAGACAGATCACCAGGAATGCAAAAATTGTTCATCGCCCAGTCAACATTGCCGCAGGTCAACGAGTTATCAACGATGTGTATCACATTCAGAATGTTAATGCTTATGGCAGTCGGCTCAGACAATGGAGGCGAAGTTCCATGGCGTAGCAACACGCTATCTTGCGAGTTATTTGGGGTGGCGTAGAATGATTGACCGTCTCGGCCAGAACGTTACACCAACCCTCTGTTTCCTAATGTCATTTGGAAAAACAAGACAATTTCAACAGTTAATTACTACATAGCCTTACGTTTTATAACGCGAAGTAGATTAAAATTAGATATCCTGATAAGACAAAAATTTCAGACTATTTTTTCTTTGCCAAAGCCTGCATCAAGTGATCTCTAAGCATACCCATGGATGAGAGTTCGCTGGGTTCAACCATACCCGTTGCGCCTGTTCGCCAGTCGGCATAGATCAAACCGACAGCACGGCCATTGAAAACCAGGGGCAACAGGATGAAAGCATCCACATCCGGCAAAGCTTCTCTTAACCAATCCGGTATACTGGGTTCTGCCTGGTTTGAAGTAATGTCCCGGATAAATACATCGGCTTTGTTCAGCAACGACAAATGAAACACATCAGTTGCATAGGCCTCAGGAAAAATAAGCATCGGCAACGCTTCCGGCATCCTATTACCAAAACCCACCTTAGCTTTGAACATCCCGGCATCGCGAAAAAAAGTAACCACGCGATTAAACCCCATACTCGCATAGATGGTTTCAAGAACCATACTCAGTGCGCTATTAAAGTCTATTCCTTGCGTCAATACAGTACTGAAATCTTGAACACTGATTGCCAGTCGCTCACGAGAGCCGTTTGGCTTACCAAGAACCTTCCCACTTTCAGATTTGGCAACAAGCTCTGAGGCCATGTGCTGCGCCAAATCGATCGAATCCATGATATCTTCATTGGAAACCAACAATGACTCACTATGGTGTGATACAAAATGCTTTAAATCCTCCCGGCTGCTATTGTTAGCAAGCATGGATGCAGCATCCCCGGCAAAATTGGCCATAACCTTTAACCAATCTGCTGAACCCGGTATGCTGGTTTCATCGAATGTGGCTGAGTTTGCCATGCAATTGGATATTTTCTTTGGCAATCGCCAGTTCCTGGCAATTTCCTGAGAGATCTCATCAATCGTCATACCCATAACTTCGAGCGTTGCACTGTTCTCATTTGTTTGGTCATTCCGTATAATTCTTTGAATCTGCGACCATTCCTCAGGGAAATAGAATACCAGCATGAGGCGCCCCAAATGATGTAACAGGGCACAAACTACAGCTTCCTCGCCATTGATCATATTTGATTTGGTCACAATGATTCGCGTAATATCACCAGCCAAAATTGCCTTTGCCAGTTCCTCGCGGGCCTCTGCAGAATCTGGAACAGCAGTTGAAAGCATATCAATGAAACGGATACTGAGCGCAATATGTGCAATCGCATCCAAACCAAGGATTACTGCTGCCTGAGTAATCGTTGTGATCTCCCCGCCCATACCGGAATACATGGCTGAGTTGGCTAATCGAATTACTTTCTGAGTCAATGCAAAATCACTTAGAATCGCACTGGCGATGGCCGCAATATTTTTATCTTCGTCCTGCATTAACTCGTCAAGGTGCTGTACAGATTCTGAAAACGCAGGAAAATCACCTTTCACGGCCATGCGTTTCGTCAATAGTGCGAAAAAATTATCTTTATCATTTTTGGGCATCGAAATTGATACTGTCATGCCATGTGTTGTTCTCTAAACATTAGAGAGTTTACCGGCCTGCCGGTCAGATATCCTTGTATCAGGTTACACCCTTCTTGCCTTAAGAAACCCAATTGCGCATCATTTTCCACCCCTTCAGCCACTACCAGCAGATTCAATCCTTCTGCCAAGCTAAGAATCGTGCCAACAATGGCCATATCTTCAGCACTATTAATCACATCATCTACAAAAGATTTGTCAATTTTTAATACCGATAACGGAAATTTCTTTAAATAAGCCAAGGATGAATAACCGGTGCCAAAATCATCAATCGCAATTTTTATTCCTGCCGCGTGCAGCTGAGCCAGAATAGCCCCTGATTTCTGCGGATTATCCATTAACACGCCTTCCGTAATTTCCAGCATCAGGTTTTCCGGTAACAATCCGGATTCACTCAGTGCCCCATCAATCATTTCCAGAAAATCTTCTTGTACAAATTGACGCGGAGATACGTTGACAGAGATATAAAAATCTTCGAGACCGGTTTCCTGCCACTGTTTTGCTTGATGACAAGCACTGCGCAAAGCCCAAGCACCGAGTATCTTTATCAAGCCGCTGTTTTCCGCCAACGGAATAAATCTCATCGGTGAAATAAAACCGTGATTCGGATTCTGCCATCGCATCAGCGCTTCGGCACCTTTCAATTGTCCGGTTTGTGCACAAAAAATCGGCTGGTAATGCAACATGAACTCACCATTCTCAATACCTTCATACATGGCTGACTCAAGCGACAAATCACTTCTCTCCGTATCATCAACCTGATCACTATAAATATTCCAGTGATTTTTACCCTGTGTTTTCGCTCTATACATCGCCATTTCTGCGTTTCTATATAAGTACACAGAATTATCTCCGTGCTCTGGGTACATTGAAATGCCTAGACTGGCACTGATATGTAAAGTATGTTCATGGATACGGAAAGGCCGTTGCATGGCTGTCAATATTTTCCTGGCTATCAATTCAATGTTGGCTTGCCCAACTCCCATCATGATCAGGGAAAATTCATCGTCACTCACGCGAGCAACCGTGTCACTATGTCGCACAGAATTCTGTAAACGTTCAGCGACAGCTTTGATTAATTCATCGCCAATACTATGTCCCAACAAATCGTTAATTTTCCTGAATCCATCCAGACTTAGAACGATCAATGACAGAGAATTCTTTTCCCGCTGCGCCGTATGAATACTCATACTGATACGATCGTCTAGTAATACTTTTCCAGGTAACCCGGTGAGCACGTCATGGGTAGAAAGATAAACCAGCTGATTCTCATTATCCTTCCAGTGTGTCGCATCGAACGCTGCAATGAGATACTCATCTTCTGGCAACTGGAGCACATAACAATCGACCCAAACCGGCAATACACGCTGACGCAGGAGACGGCAAACAAAAGTCTGCTTTTCTCCACTATGCTTCGCTTTCTCCCGAGCTTCCGCAAATAGCACTCTATCTTCAGGTTGGATAAATAACTCAATAGATTCTTGCAGCAACTCCGCAGGTAATCGCAGAAATGCTTGTGACGACGCGGATGCTTGCTGAATGACCCCATGCGCATTAATGCGCGCGGTAAAATCACTGATACATGAAAGTAAATCGTAAAAAGCATGTGAACTCACTATAAAAAAATCTCCCTATCGGCCGGCAACTTAGTTAAGTATGAAAGCTGCCTTATAATTATTCACACATACCCGATTGATATTCTGATAAATACAACAACACCAATAACTTATGAAACAATCCCATTACCGCACTTAATGATTACTGGCTAAAAATATGAATAATTCAGTTTCACACCGCTTCCAGAAACATTTCAAATACGCATGCGATACAATGTATGTTACGGCGTGCAAGTCGATTCACTTAAGATTTGGCACTACAAATACTGGAATGATTAAGAGAACATAGGACATTCTCTTAAGTGCCTAAAATAAAAAATGTTAATTTGCGCTCGGAATGAGCATGAACGATATCTTAGCGCTTAAATTAGCGCCAATCTCTTGGAAGACCCAGGACGTATAAGTTCTCTTTGACATACATTGGACAGGAATTTCTACTGTGACTTTTTTCACAAAAATTTTGTGAAAATTCATGCCAGAATCTAAGTAATTCTCCTTAAATTACAGTATTTTAAATAAATTTTCTCCGCACGCCCTGCACCTATCCCCGCGGCAAGATCACGGGGAATCGCAAGTTGATATTGATCTATGCGCATAAGGAAGCTCTGAATAAGTCTCAAAAACTTGTAAAATACACGGTATATCGTAACCATTGCAAGGAAGCGCATTGATGAAACAATTAGGCTTGTCGATTCCGTTATTTATCAAGAGACCAAAAGTAACTCGTCGACAAAAGTTTCTCGA
>CAMCBD010000116.1 GCA_945872825.1 Nitrosomonas ureae | reverse complement strand
GCTTTCATCAAGGTCTTGATAACCAAACTCCCAATGAGGTTTATTATCAATATCAAGCAATTCATCAGGCTGCCTGAGCTTGATTAACTACCCATATCAGAGCTTAATTCTACTCTCAGGTTGGACAGTTGCAGGAGACCACTTCAGTCAGCGCACTCAAGGTTCTTGCACGCTTCTCATCCTCCGGAATTATTATGAAAATAATTTCAATCTTTGTCGTGGCATTCGGAAACTTTCAAATCTGAATTAACCACGTTGAGCGAATTGTAAAAAGAATGCGTTGTTTTTGGAATGTGACAAATTGTCGCACGGCTATTTGTCGAACATCAGTCCTACCCACGAACCAACGAAAATTACCAAATCTATTCTGTCTATCGGTTCTTCAAACCAACACGACATGTTCGAAGCAAATCATTTAAAATGCTCATTGAATTTATTGATAGCAACCATTGCGCGATTGTTATGCCGCCACATCAATGCGGTGAATGCTGGCAAAGCAACTTTGATTATCATTACCATAATCACTTGCTGGGAGGATTTTATGGAACAGGAAGAAGATCTCTTTACACACCAGGATACGCTGGCGAATTTACATGAAAATTTACCACTGACTGAAAAGCTGCGTTTCTTACATCAAGTCATTCGCCAGGACTTTCCATTTATTGATCGCTTGGCCATTGCTCTGTTTGACGAAAAAACAGAAATGCTTAAAACCTATACCCATAGTACGGAAGGCAATGACAGCCCAGTAACCACCTACGACGCACCACTCAGTTCCGCACCATCGCTCTATGCCATCATCGAACATCGCCGCCCCCGCTTGGTACAGGATCTTAATATTTTTTCCCAAGGCGCCCATGAACATACCCAACGCGTCGCTGCTAAAGGTTATAAATCCAGTTACACCATGCCACTCTATCAAAGCGGTACTTTCATTGGCTTTTTGTTTTTTAATTCACTTCAAGAACACCCATTTGCACCCAAAACGCTGCGCCAGATTGACATCTATGGGCATCTAATCGCGCTGATGGTGATCAATGAATTAACGGCCATACGCACTTTGCTTGCAGCAGTCCGTGCTGCACGCAACATGACACATTACCGCGATCTTGAAACCGGTTCACATATTGACCGGACTGCGCACTATGCCCGGCTTATTGCACGCGAGCTTTCTCCAAGCTATAACATCAGCGATGAACAAATTGAGCATATTTTCTTGTTCTCGCCGATGCATGACGTTGGCAAGATCGGGATTCCAGATAGTATTCTGCGCAAGCCAAGCAAACTCAATTCAGAAGAATTCGATGTGATGAAAACTCATCCGGCGAAAGGTCGTGAAATTATTGATTCGGTTCTTGAAGATTTCAGTCTGGGTACTTTTGGGCACGCCAATATCTTGCGAAATATTGCTGAGTTTCACCATGAGGCGGTTGATGGCAGTGGCTATCCTCAAGGTTTGAAAGGCGAAGAAATTCCTATTGAAGCGCGTATCAGCGCAGTAGCCGATGTGTTTGATGCATTGACTTCACGTCGTTCATATAAAGCACCGTGGAGTAATGAAGATGCTTTTAACATGTTGCGAAAAATGTCGAACTCCAAACTGGATCGTGATTGTGTGGAGGCATTGATCAACAACGCTGAGAAGGTGCGAGAGATTCAACAACGTTTTATTGATAACGATTTGATCTAAAAAATACAAATGATGAGTACTTTATTCGTTTGACTGATCTTGTTTGATCCATTTTTGTACCACCAGACTCCCCACCAAATCCCCTTCCACATTCACCATGGTGCGTACCGTATCAAGTATTCGATCAACTGGTAATAGAATTGCAATCGCCTCAACCGGCAATCCAACCGATTGCAGCACCATTACCATCGTTACCATACCGGCACTGGGAATACCGGGCGCACCGATTGCGGCTAGCATGGCCGTCAAAAATACAACCATCTGCTGCACCGAGCGGAATAACAAAACCTGCCACATCGCGCTTAACATGCAAATGCTGTTCCGCGCAACGTAATGTAACGGGCAGTGTCGCTGCACTGGAACTGGTGGCAAAAGCAGTGATTAATGCTTCACGTGCACCCAACCAGAATTTGAGGGGCGTCATGCCAGTAAACAGATAAAGAATTAATGGCAGCACCACTAAACCATGCAACAAAGTGGTCCCCATAACAATAGCTACAAACTTGATCAAAGTTGTCAGCAGGCTGGTATCTTGCGTGGCGACCAGCTGCAACAATAACGCCATGATTCCAAATGGCGCCAGACGCATGATCCAGCCAACCAACATCAATATCAATTCCAGAAATTCCTGCATTAATGTCAGGATATTGCGATAACGTTCACCGCCCACCACCAACGCAATACCCAGCAGTAAAGCAAATATCACGACAGCCAGCACATTGCTCTGCGCCAGCGCCGCGATTGGATTTTGAAACAATGAGTGCAAGAAATGTGCAAAAAAATCAGGTAGTGACATCTGCGTTGCCTGAAAACCTTGCATCGCATCCTGAAACATGGCTATCTGTAAACCACCGCCGGGTTGCAATAAGTTAGCAGCCGTTAATCCCAACGCAACAGCTAGTGCCATTGTCGAGACAAAAAAGAACAACGTCCCCTTCCAGACACGATTCATTTGTTGATGTGAGCGTAAATTGGCCACCCCCACCACAATTGATGTAAAAACCAGTGGGATCAACACCATCCGCAATAAATCAATGAACAATGTACCCACCAGTTTTGCAGCATACAAACCATTTTGTGTAATGCTTGACCCCTGCCCTAACTGGGCAAACCAGAGATCCAATGCGACACCCAATAGCGTACCGAGCAGAATTTGCGTGTTCAGCGATACTTTGTTCACTGTTTCATACCCATTCTGCTATGCATTCCAACTAAATGTATCAAGTTGATTACACCCAATCCTTGCCAATCAGAAAATCGGTATACAGCTTATCTTCTGCAGTACCCGCTTCCGGTTTCCAGTCATAGCGCCATTTAACAATCGGTGGCAAAGACATTAATATGGATTCCGTTCGTCCGCCCGATTGTAGGCCGAATAAAGTACCCCGATCCCATACCAGATTAAATTCCACATAGCGACCGCGCCGATACGCTTGAAAATCGCGCTCGCGTTCACCATACGGTGTATCTTTACGTCTTTCCAGAATGGGCCGGTAAGCTGTTAAAAAATATCCCCCTACATTTTTGGTAAGTTTAAAGCAGGTATCAAAATCGGGTTGATTCAAATCATCAAAGAAAACACCGCCAATACCACGCGGTTCTTTACGATGCTTTAAATAAAAATAATCATCACACCATTTTTTTAGACGCGGGTAGCAATCATCTCCGAACGGTTGCAATGCATTCTTGCAAGTTTGATGAAAATGGATCGCATCTTCAGCATAACCATAATAAGGCGTCAGATCCATACCGCCGCCAAACCACCAAACCGGCTCAGCACCCTCCTTACGCGCTTCGAAATAACGCACATTCATATGTACTGTGGGTGCATAAGGGTTACGCGGATGCAAAACCAGAGACACGCCCATCGCCTCAAACGAACGGCCGGCTAATTCGGGGCGCGCAGCCGTAGCTGATGTGGGTAATCCGGCGCCATATACATGGGAAAAATTAACACCACCACGCTCCAATACATTACCTTCTTCAATGACGCTACTCATTCCGCCGCCACCTTCCGGGCGATCCCATTGATCACGTTTGAATGTTTTACCATCCACCTGCTCTAGCCCCTTGACGATGCTATCTTGCAGATTGATCAGAAATTCTTTAACTCGTGGCGTATTCATGCAAGCTCCCGGTTTTAATTTAATAGTATTCAATGCAGGGTGTATGCGTATTCGGATATTTCAGAAATTCGTATAATCCCGTTTATCTTCGTATATTCCAAAGAACGATATGCTTCCCAGACAATGGCATGCATTTTACCGCAGGTATAGCATGCTGAAAGCATTTCATTATTGATATTCCTCAATCGGATTCGTGGTAGTTCCATATTGAATGGCGTGAATTTTACAGGTTGCAGAAAGCCAATCACCCATTTCCTGTATGCCAATTCAAAAAAATATGGGCACGTATGATAGACTCCTGAAATCAGTTTTAAGAGAAAAACAGAATGTCTGGAAATACATTTGGCAAACTTTTCAGTGTCACCTCTTTTGGTGAATCCCATGGCCCTGCGATTGGTTGTGTCGTGGATGGTTGCCCGCCCGGATTAGAAATAACCACAGAAGATATCCAGTTGGAACTGGACCGGCGTAAGCCGGGAACATCGCGTCATGTGACGCAACGGCGCGAATCCGACACGGTAGAAATTCTATCGGGTGTATTTGAAGGCAAAACGACCGGCACACCGATTGCATTGTTAATACGCAATGAAGATCAACGCAGCAAGGATTACAGCAAGATCATGGACGTTTTCCGTCCTGGCCATGCTGATTACACCTATTGGCAAAAGTACGGCATTCGAGATTATCGTGGCGGCGGCCGCGCATCAGCTCGTGAAACAGCAGTCCGGGTTGCAGCCGGCGCTATTGCGAAGAAATGGCTACAAGAAAAATTTGGCATTGTCATTCGCGGTTACATGTCACAACTGGGGCCGATAGAAATCCCTTTCAAACAATGGGAAGACATCCATCACAATCCTTTTTTTGTTGCAGACAACAGCTACACCGGCCAACTGGAAACGTTTATGGACAAACTGCGTAAATCCGGTGACTCAGTAGGCGCCAAGATCAGCGTGGTGGCGCAAGGTGTTCCGGTCGGTTGGGGAGAGCCGGTCTATGATCGACTGGACGCGGAAATTGCTTACGCGATGATGAATATCAATGCGGTGAAAGGTGTTGAAATCGGTGCAGGATTCTCCAGCATTACACAAAAAGGCACGGAACATTCGGATGAAATGACCCCGGATGGTTTTTTAAGTAACAATGCGGGCGGCATATTAGGGGGTATTTCTACCGGACAGGACATCACAGTTAATGTCGCTATCAAACCGACATCGAGCATTCGCCTTGGACGCCATTCAATTGACAAAACTGGCAGTCCGGTAATCGTTGAAACGCATGGTAGGCATGACCCCTGTGTAGGTATTCGCGCCACACCGATCGTCGAGGCTATGCTTGCACTGGTGTTGATCGATCATGCGTTACGGCATCGTGCGCAAAACGCGGATGTGAGTTGCGCAACACCAAGAATACCCGGCAGTGTAAATCCCGCAAAAGATATCACCAAGCCGATAGCAACAAAAACACCATTGCGAGAAGACCCTGAACCAGAAGAAGATATATAAGCATCAGAGCAAGCATTCATGCAGTTAAACCTTGACAAGACCAACCAAATACACCATTATCGCCCCCGCAAAAGAAATATTGATTATTTTTAGAGAAGCAATCGGCTCAGTCAATTACAGTTTGAAGGCGTCGAATACAGTAACAAAAGCATAAGTTCGAATCCAGTAATTGTTTCAATCTGATATAATCTCCCAGTTGATAAAACAGCTGGAAATAATTTGATTGTGCTTAGCGCCCGTAGCTCAGTTGGATAGAGTACTTGGCTACGAACCAAGGGGTCGTGGGTTCGAATCCTGCCGGGCGCGCCAATTCATCGAATAATCTTTTTACAATTCAATAAACAGGCCTATCCGTTTTTTGTCTAGACATTTTTCAAATGGCCAAGTAGCTCAGTCGGTAGAGCAGAGGACTGAAAATCATTGTGTCGGTGGTTCGATTCCGCCCTTGGCCACCAATAAAAACAAGCACTTACGAATGAAAATTAATTAAGAAAAATTCTCCGGGTTACGCCGGGGTTACTTTGCCGGAATATGGATTATTTTTTTGCCTCTATTTAGAAGTTAATTAGAAGCAATTCGAGCAGATTATAACCCGCACTAAATGCTCCTAACGCACTGTCGCAAAAAACCTTTAACATATAATTATGTTACATTAGATGGTCTAGTTGTTACTAAACCACCACCAAAAGTATGATTTCCTTCCATCGAGTTCAGGTACCGCGCAAAGTCCTTATCGTTAGGTAATCCGGATCTAGTATTAATATCTG
>CAMCBD010000115.1 GCA_945872825.1 Nitrosomonas ureae | reverse complement strand
GATGCGCTGCTGCGCGGTGAATTATTCAGTGCTTCCTTAATGGATTAGAAGAAATTTACAAGTGTGATCATCATTGCAAAGGTTATGGCGCATTGCTGGTGACTGAGGCCATCGATATAATGCGGGGAAATAACTTCCAATTACTGATCCTAACGGCCAATAAACGTAACCCCAAACGGCAATTTTAGCCAATCAGCATCATGGATCTGAAATTACGGATAATATGTTATGGATATCGAAGGTGATTTCATCATGAATGATTATTTGACGAACTTAACAAAACTGAATCGCTAGAATGATTAATCCATGAAGCTAAAATTTACCAAAATGCAGGGTTTGGGCAATGATTTTGTCGTGTTGGACGGTATCAATCAACCGATAAACCTTGATCAGCGACAGATTCGTTTGCTCGCCGATCGCCATTTCGGCATCGGCTGCGATCAGCTATTGCTGGTTGAAAAAGCTGCCGGTCAGGCTGATTTTCGTTATCGTATTTTCAATGCTGATGGTAGTGAGGTTGAGCAATGCGGCAACGGCGCGCGCTGTTTCGTCCGCTATGTTCACGACCATGGCTTGACGCAAAAAAATGAAATTCGCATCGAAACGCTTAGCGGCGTAATATCCCCGAAATTGGAAATCAATGGAAATGTTACGGTCAATATGGGGAAGCCCATATTCGAACCGGAAGCAATTCCTTTTGTCGCTGAGGATTTTGCATTAACTTATCAGCTTGAAATGCCGGATAAGCCAGTTACAATAAGCGCCTTATCGATGGGTAATCCACATGCTGTACGAGTGGTACAGGAAATTGAAAGTGCGCCGGTAGAGGCGGAAGGTGCCTTGATAGAGACGCACCCGCGTTTCCCAAAAAGAGTAAATGTTGGCTACATGCAGGTAATTGACCGTAATCATATCAAATTGCGGGTGTTTGAGCGTGGTGCTGGTGAAACACTGGCGTGCGGCACAGGCGCTTGCGCAGCAGTCGTTGCGGGCATTAATCTGGGTTTGTTGGATAATCAAGTGACCGTCAGTACACGCGGTGGTGAGTTGACGATAAGCTGGCAGGGGGGGGATGCTCCCGTTTGGATGACCGGCCCGGCAGTTACAGTATTTGAAGGTGTAATAAATTTGTAACCAACTAAGGAAGAATGATGAAACCGGAAGATGTCGCGCAGTATCTACAGGAGCACCCGCAATTCTTCAATGAATATGCTGATTTACTGGCAGATATTCAAATTTCTCATCCGAAGGATGATAAAGTGATTTCACTGAATGAGCGGCAAGTGATGTCATTAAGAGAAAGGAACCGCGTATTACAGGACAAGTTACTTGAACTGATCAGTTTTGGTGAAGAAAATGACGCTATCGGTGAAAAAATGCACCGATTGGCTATTGCGTTGCTTTCCATTTCCAGTTTGAACGAACTTTTTAATGTATTGTATTTCAGCCTGAAAGAAGATTTCGCAGTTCCGCTTGTGGCAATGCGTGTCTGGAATATTTCCTGCAGCGAAAATTCCTATACCGAATTTACACCCATCAGTGAAGATATACATGTCATTGCCGCGAGTTTGTCGCAACCGTATTGTGGCAATCATATCGCGGATGAAATCAAGCAATGGTTTGGTGAGGGCGCTGAACACCTCAATTCATTCGCGATGATTCCATTGAATACAACACAAACCATCGGCTTGCTTGTTTTGGGCAGCCCTGATGTAGAAAGATTTTATCCCGAAATGGGGACACTGCATTTAAAACGGTTAGGGGAATTGGTGTGCACCACCATTACCCGATACGATCAAGTAGAAACTGTAAGCCGTAAAGCAATGCAGGATCACGTAACCAATGAGCAGTGAACCTGAAGCACTGGCCGCTGCATTTATCCATCATCTGACTTATGAACGGCGCTTGTCACCGCTTACCAGTGAAAACTACGCTCGCGATATTCGTGTTCTATTTAAATATTTAAATAAGGACGATTTGGAACAGGTTCAATTTCTGAATATCCGTCATGTCATTGCGCAGCTCCATAGCAAAGGATTGTCTGGTAGAAGTTTGGCTAGAATGTTGTCGGCATGGCGCAGCTTTTACAATTATTTGATCCGCAAACATCACTATCAGCACAATCCCTGTATTGGAATGCGTGTCCCCAAATCACCACAAAAACTGCCCAACGCACTTTCTCCCGATGAAGCTGTACAGCTACTGACTTTCATGCCCGATGGCATTTTGATGGCGCGCGATAGTGCCATGTTTGAATTATTCTATTCTTCCGGGTTAAGGTTGGCAGAGTTGACGCAATTGAAACCTGCGGATATCCATTTTGCGGAGGGAACGGTAAGAGTTCTTGGAAAGGGCGGGAAGGAACGTATTGTTCCGGTCGGCGCTTTCGCTATTCAAGCATTAAAAGTCTGGCTTGAACAACGCTTATTGATTATTAAACCTGAGGTAACCGCGCTTTTTTTATCGCAGCGCGGCGATGCGATCAGCGCCCGCACCATCAGCCATCGCCTGAAAAACAGAGCCAAGCAGCAAGGTATTAATCAGAATGTTCATCCGCATATTTTGCGGCATTCTTTCGCTTCCCATCTGCTGCAATCCAGCGGTGATTTACGTGCCGTTCAGGAGATGCTGGGGCATGCGCATATCACTTCTACGCAAGTCTATACCCATCTGGATTTTCAACATCTGACAAAAGTTTACGATACTACGCATCCGCGGGCGAAAAAAAGAGATTGAGTATGCAAAGAATTTTTCAATCTGAATCGACTATGTTTTATACGCTATAATGATATTTTGTAATATGTTCAATAAATTCCATGACAACAATTGTTTCAGTAAGGCGCGGCCGTCAGGTTGCATTGGGTGGTGATGGCCAGGTAACACTCGGTGCTGTTGTAGCTAAATCCAGTGCTCGCAAAGTTCGCAGACTCTACCATGATAAAATTCTGGCCGGGTTCGCCGGTGGTACTGCCGATGCTTTTACGCTGTTCGAGCGATTTGAAGGTAAGTTGGAGGCGCATCATGGCCATATCATGCGCGCAGCTGTAGAGTTAGCCAAAGACTGGCGCACAGACAGGATCCTGCGCAGATTGGAAGCTATGCTGGTTGTTGCCAACGAAGATGCGACACTGATTATTACCGGTGCTGGTGATGTGATTGAACCGGAATTGGGTCTTGCCGCCATTGGTAGCGGCGGTTCTTATGCATTGGCTGCTGCCCGTGCGCTATTAGAAAATACGGATTTTCCGCCAAAGGAGATTGTGAAAAAAGCGCTCACAATCGCCGGCGATATCTGTATTTATACTAACCAGGATCATGTCATCGAAGCCATCGACTGAGTTATTCCTGTCAACGTATCAAAAATGCATTTCTTATTATTATAGAGATCAAGCAACCGATTTGTTTGATCTGTAATCCGGAAGCCCTGTTCATATTTCATCTATTGCAGAATTAACATTATGTCTCAAATGACCCCGCAGGAAATTGTCCATGAGCTGGACAAACATATTATCGGCCAGGATTCAGCCAAGCGCGCCGTGGCGATTGCGCTGAGAAACCGTTGGCGTAGGCAGCAAATTGCCGATCCGCTACGTCAAGAAATTACGCCAAAGAATATTCTGATGATCGGACCGACAGGTGTGGGGAAAACTGAGATTGCGCGTCGTCTGGCAAAATTGGCTGATGCCCCCTTCATAAAGATTGAAGCCACTAAATTTACCGAAGTTGGTTATGTTGGGCGGGATGTCGACTCGATTATCCGCGATCTGGCAGAAACAGCAGTTAAAGAATCGCGCGAGAGAGAAAACAGAAAGAAACAGCCCCTTGCAGAAGACCGTGCGGAAGAGCGCATTCTTGATGCCTTGTTGCCTGCGGCCAGGGATTTTGATTTGAATTCAACGGCTGAAGATCAGAATAGTGCAACACGGCAGAAGTTTCGCAAGAAATTGCGCGAAGGTGAGCTCGATGACAAGGAGATTGAAATTGAAGTGGCTGCACCGCGGGCCAATATGGAAATCTTTGCTCCACCTGGAATGGAAGATCTGACATCGCAGATTCAAGGAATGTTTCAGAATATGACAGGGGATAAAAAGAAAACCCGCAAACTGACGATTCGCGAAGCGAGAAAAATACTGCTGGAAGAAGAAGCCGCGAAAATGATTAATGATGAAGAATTGAAACTGACAACGATACAAAATGTGGAGCAGAACGGTATTGTATTCCTGGATGAGATAGACAAAATCGCTAGTCGTGCAGGAAGTACAGGTGCGGATGTTTCCCGCCAGGGTGTGCAACGGGATTTGCTTCCTCTGGTTGAAGGTACAACTGTATCAACCAAATACGGCATGATCAAAACCGATCATATCTTATTTGTTGCCAGTGGCGCATTTCATATGTCTAAACCATCTGACCTGATTCCAGAACTGCAGGGACGCTTTCCCATTCGTGTAGAGCTGACTAGCCTGAGCGTCAGTGACTTTGAACAGATTCTAACCAGTACTGACGCATGTCTGACTCGTCAATATGAAGCGCTTCTAGCCACAGAAGGTATCCAATTGCAATTTGCCAGCGATGCGATTAAACGTTTGGCCGAGATTGCCTATTCTGTGAACAGTAAAACTGAGAATATCGGCGCCAGACGTTTGCATACCGTCATGGAAAAATTACTTGAAGAAATTTCTTTTAATGCAACCAAGCGCAGCGGTGAGACCATTGTCATTGATGCATCGTATGTTGATGCACGCCTTAAGGATCTGGCGCAAAGCGAGGATCTGGCTCGGTATGTGTTGTAGAGGAATCTTTGATTAACTGTCATTTCGAGTGTAATGAGAAATCTATCGTATTGATTAAAAAAGATTCCTCTCTTTGTTCGGAATGACATATGAAGAATATTCAGAGTTTCCTTAACCTTAAAAAATCCCTTATTGCGTTTGCGATGACATTTATAAGTTATCCAGCACCTCACAGAAATCTTCAAATAATTTCAAGCACACTGGAATAGACGGGCAAGATCTGAAACTCAACTGTTTTTTCCATGTTGGAAAGCATTTTCGCATGTTCAATATGTTGTGATAGCATATTAAAAGGAGAAGGGAAGATAACTACAAATTAGAATAGCAAGCGTGTCAAACGAAGTTTGTGGCAATGAACCTATTTTTATTATAGATCTGCTACAAAAGCAAACACTTACCCAATCTTCTCCCTTGCTCAGCACTTGATATGATCCACGTTTAAAGGGGATTAACAAGATGATGCCCAAGCATACTGGAGAACCTGACCTCGCGCTCGTTGGCCTCGCTTTACTCATCATTCTTGGATTCATGATGTGGCAGGATCGTCCTATCCAAAGCCCCCGTCCCTATGATTCCGCCAGTACATTTCAACATGATGTACGTATCACTGACCATTCTTACGAAAGCTGGCTGTGGCAGGATCCTTTTGAAGTTGATCCCGGAGAAGATAAGCTTCATAACAAATTGCATGAAATATTCAAACTTAATGCTGGGGGCCAGCGTTTACACGGTAAGGAACTTAACGAAAGCAATGATCTCTGCTACTGCAAAAATGGTTTGCTGACACGAGCAATTTCTAATGTTGCAAAAAATCCAAACGCACCAGTCAAAATACTGGTGCCAGCTGTTGAAATCAAATCCAATACTGTAGAAAATAAAGAATTCAAAACCCGGTATCGCTATGCAGTAATAAGTGGCTTGATTGAAGCAGGCTATCGTCGTTCAGAACCCCACTCGATCAATTTCTGTGCGAGCCAGCACATCGATGGAAAACCAGAATATGATGTGCGTTGGGAACATTTCTCACGTGGTGATACCGAAAATCTCATTGTAATCTGGACTACTGAAGAAAATTTTTTTAGTAGAAGAATTACAAATAGTATTAATGAAATTAAAGAAGAAAATATTTTTTGTCTCGATCCCAACGTATCGGATAATGTTATAAAAATTTGCCCTACTAGTTGTTTAGTCCCACGATGTGCTGGAATGGATCAAAGATAAAACGTTCTGGCTCATTTGTCCAGATTTTGCAGATGTATTCGTAGGGCGTGAGTCCCTTGAGAGTTTTCAGGCGTCTGGCGAAGTTGTAGGCCATCAGGAAGGTATG
>CAMCBD010000114.1 GCA_945872825.1 Nitrosomonas ureae | reverse complement strand
CGCCCCCCCCCCCCGAATTACCCGGATTGATCGCCGCGTCGATTTGAATAAAATCTTCAAAAGTATTAATCCCAACCCGGCTCCGGCTCATTGCGCTGACAATACCCATGGTAACACTTTGCCCGACGCCAAAGGGGTTTCCTACTGCCAGCACAACATCGCCCACTTTAACCTGTTGTGACTGGCCAAAAGTTATGGCAGGTAATTCTTCCAGTTTTATCTTCAGCACTGCCAGATCTGTTTCAGGATCCGAGCCGATAATACTTGCCTTGGCTTTTCTACCGTCGACCAAGGCAATTTCAACTTCATCCGCAGCTTCCACCACATGGTGATTGGTCAATATATAGCCATTAGGACTGACAATCACGCCAGAACCCAGGCTTGACGTACGGCGCGCTTTAGATTCAAATTGTTCGCCAAAGAATCGGCGAAACATGGGATCATTCAGCAACGGATGAGAAGGCTCTTCTTTTATTTCTTTACTGGTAAAAATGTTGACCACGGATGGCATGGCTCTCTCGGCTGCCTTGGAATAACTGTCAGGTCTTTCCGCATCAACGACAGGTGCGGCCTCTTTGACCGTCACGATTTCTCCCCGGGGCTTCCAGGGAAGCAATTCAGGCCGTAGCGTGGAGATTACAAAAAAAATAGCCAGCAATACTGTTGCCGTTTGTGCAAAAATCAACCAGAGTCTGTACATCAAAGCGTGTTACTCCAAAATTAAAATTATTGCGGTACTATTGATAGTAGTATATGCACGAAGGAGAAAATCAATGCATCGAGATGAGTTGGAAAATCATCTGAATCAATTACTGGATATACCCCGCTTCCATGATTATTGCCCAAATGGCTTGCAAGTGGAAGGGCGCAGCAACATTCTTACCCTGATTAGTGGCGTTACGGCCTCACTCGATCTTCTGCAAGCAGCCGCGGCAGCCAAGGCAGATGCCATTCTCGTTCATCATGGCTATTTCTGGCGCGGAGAAGATACACGCATCACTGGCATGAAGGCCCGCCGCATTGCATTGCTTATGCACCAACAAATCAATTTATTTGCCTATCATCTGCCGTTAGACGCGCATCCGCAGTTTGGCAACAATGCGCTATTGGGAAAGAAACTGGGATTTATCGAAACGGGTCATTTTGGCGATCAGGACATCGCAGTACAGGGAGAATTAGCCCAAGCTACAACCCTGAGTGCTTTGGGTGAAAAAATATCACGGACTTTGTTACGCAAACCGAAGATGATCGGTGATCCGGATAAAACTGTCCGGCGCGTCGCATGGTGCACCGGTGCCGCGCAAGGCTATTTTGAAGCAGCGATCCGCCAAGGTGTTGATGCCTACATCACCGGTGAAATCTCAGAGCAAAATGTTCATGCTGCACGGGAATCCGGTGTCGCATTTATCGTTGCGGGACACCATGCAACGGAGCGTTATGGTGTACAAGCATTGGGTGACCACATTGCGCAAAAATTCGGTATCCAGCATCAGTTTATTGATATTGAGAATCCGGTGTGACGGGACATAATCTGGCAATATTTCAATCAGAATATATAATAACGGGCTAAATAGCTGCTATCTATCAGTCTTTGTTTTCATCATCCTTCTTTTTTTTACCTGAAAACATGGTCCACCAGACGACAAAAAGTAATAAACCTAATACCACAGCTGCTTCGACTGCAAGTAACCACATAATTTAAGTTTGCTATAAAGTTAAGAAACCAAGCTGTCACTTTAACCAATATTTGATGAAAAACCAATTAAGTTTTATTGTAGCTGCTTCGTTCCTGTTGCTCACTGCCTGTACGACCGGAACAATCAGCCCCACCTTGCCACCGAGTCAGCCGACCGAAACTATCACAACACCGCCCGAGAAACCGCTGACAAAATCCATCCATAAACGCGCTCAATGGTCTGCGCTAACTGGCTGGGCGGATGATGATCTGTTACCTGCATGGCAGGCTTTTTTGAAAAGTTGTACGGTTTTAAGCAAACAACCGGTCTGGAAAGAAAATTGCACAGCAGCTACTGCACTGCAGAAACCCAATAACACAACGCTGAGAAATTTTTTTGAAAGCTATTTCACGCCCTATCAGATTATCAACACCGATAACAGTGAAGAAGGATTAGTGACAGGCTACTACGAACCACTGCTCAAAGGCAGCCGAAAACCCTCCAGCCGTTATCGCTATCCGATTTATGCTACACCCAGTGAACTTCTGACCATTGATTTAGGCGCAGCCTATCCGGAGCTTAAAGACCTGCGCCTGCGTGGCCGAGTGGATGGACGCAAAATAGTCCCTTATTACAGCCGGGCAGAAATCATGACTAACCCGAAAATATTGAGCGGTTATGAACTCTTGTGGGTGGAAGACGAAGTGGAATTGTTTTTTCTGCACATCCAAGGTTCCGGTAGAATCGTTTTCGATAACGGGGAAATGATAAAAATAGGCTTTGCCGACCAGAACGGCCATCCGTATAACTCAATTGGCAAACTTCTGGTACAGCGCGGCGACTTACCCTTGGAAAAAGCATCCATGCAGGGCATCAAGCAATGGGGGCAACAAAACCCGAGCAAGTTGCCTGCGTTGTTGCAACAAAACGCACGTTACGTATTTTTTCGTGAACTACCCGCCGATTTATCCGGCCCGATCGGCGCTCTGGGTGTGCCATTAACAGCCGGGAGAAGCATCGCCATTGACCCGCTCTCAATCCCGCAAGGCGCACCAGTATTTCTGGCAACCACCTGGCCAAACACCAACAAACCCTTGAATCGGCTTATGGTAGCGCAGGATGTCGGTAGCGCCATCAAAGGCGGGATTCGCGCTGATTTCTTCTGGGGATTTGGCCATGAAGCGGGTAATCAAGCGGGCAGAATGAAGCAATCGGGAAAAATGTGGGTGTTGATGCCCCGTAGCTATACGGCACCGGCATTGACGCGGCAATAAAAAAAGCTTGCTGAATTACTCCAGCAAGCTTTTTTAAGCGTGTTCAACTTGAAACTTTATTTGCTCTTACTGGCGCTTTCCAGTTTTTCCTCAATCGCTGTCGCCGGAATCATTCCGCCCACAACCGTACCATCGGCAAAAATCAAAGTTGGCGTGCCACTTACTTTATTCTCTTGACCAGACTTCACCAGTACGTCCAAAGGTGTTTCGCAATCTTTACTCGTTGGCGCAACACCTTTGAGCATAAAATCATCCCAAGCTTTAATTTTGTTATCCGAGCACCAGATCTTTTTGGATAACTCCATAGATCCTTTGAGCACCGGATACAACAAGGTATAAATTGTAACATTCGTCACATTGAGCAATTCTTTTTCCAATTGCTTGCAGTACGGACAATTAGGATCGGTAAAAATGGCCACTCGGCGCATGCCATCACCTTTCACGACCTTGATCGCCGATTGCAATGGCAACGAATCTAGCGGAACACGGCGAGCAGCCTTAATCTCCTGTATCCGTTCACTGGTCATGCTCGTCCGAGTCTTGGTGTCGATCACATGACCAAAGAAGAAATAACTGGCTTTATCATCAGTATAAAACACCTCATCCCCTACAACCACTTCATACAATCCCAAATAAGGCGTTTTCTTCAAGCTTTCAATTTTACTATCCGCAAAATGGGGCTGAATAGCCTTTCTTAAAGCTTCTTCATCAGCCCAGATTGCTTTAGAAAAAAAACCAAATACCAAAATTGAAATGAAAAGCTTCCAGCGCATAGTCATGATGACTCCAGTTTTAAAAATGTAATTTAATTCAAAGCGTGCTGCATCAGTTGATTCTTAATCAGCGGCAAGCGATTGGTTATCTCAAGTCCTAGATTCCGTAATCGGGCCAACGTCGGATTGGAATTGTTGAATAGTTTCTGCAAGCTATCGGTCACTAATTCTAAAGCCAATATATCTTCCTTGCGCGCCAGCTCGTAACGCCGCAACAACATAAAATCACCACAATCTGTTTGCAATCCACGCGCACTGAGTACCGCTGCAAGTCCCCGTGTATCCCGCAAACCCAGGTTAACACCCTGTCCGGCCAGCGGATGAATACCATGCGCTGCATCACCGATCAGCACCAGCCGTGGCTTAACTAATTTTTCCACATGCACAAAATTTAACGGGAAACCTACCGGCGGTGTAATTAGTTGCAATGCACCCAGCGTATGCGAAGCGGCCGCTTCCACCCGCCGGCAGAGATCTTCCGCCGGCAAATTGCGTAGTATCTCCGCCTGATCTTCACTGGTTGACCAAACCATGGAAACTCGCTTATCCGGTAGCGGCAGCAACGCCAGCACCCCATCCCGCCTGAACCATTGATGCGCAATATGACGGTGCGACAATTCCGCGCTAAAATTTGCCACCACACCAATCTGGTTGTAAGCATGTTGTTTCACATCGATTTCAGCTTGCCTGCGCACCCAGGAATTTACGCCATCCGCACCTACCACCAAGGCAGCTTGAAGCTGACTGCCGTCCGCCAATTGCACATCGATATGCGATTCCTGCCAGACAATCGCGGTACATTTTGCTGGACAAAGTATTTGTATATTCTCGTTCGGGGATTTGAGCACTTCCCAGACGGCTGTTTGCAGCTGGCGATTTTCCGCAATAAATGCCAGCTCCGATATGCCAATCTCATACGCGCTAAACTTAATGTGCGCGCTATTGTCATCACCAAATACCGCCATCTCATAAACCGGTGCCACACGTTCAGCTTCCAAGCGCTGCCACACCCCCAATTCTTCCAGAAAAGCCGCACTCCCTGGGCTAATCGCATAGACCCGGCTATCCCAACTCTCATCTCGCGGCAATGGCATGGATTCATGCGGCTCTATCAACGCTATTTTCAAGCCACTATCCTTCAGCGCAGCCACCAGGCTTGCTCCAACGAGTCCACCACCAATCACTATCAGATCGAATTTCATGAAACTGATTATACAACCGCTTTGCAAAGGACGGGTAACACAAACTGCATACCCGCTGCACACAGGATTTTATTTACTAATTCGACGAATCCGATGCCCGTGCAACTTAGTCAACAAACTTTAATCCTAAACACTGAATTAAAGTGTGAACGAACTGGCCTCAATCCCATGAAAACACGCATAAACCCTTGTCAAGTCACATTTTTGAGCTTGACAAACCATCCCCTCAAAGGCAGAATGCCGCCTCTTGCGTCTATGCATATGGCGAATTAGCTCAGTGGTTAGAGCAGCGGAATCATAATCCGTTGGTCCCCAGTTCGAATCTGGGATTCGCTACCAATACAAACAAGGGATTGGCTTAAATAGCCAATCCCTTTTCTTTGCCGGGGTTATATGAATCCTTGCCACCAGCCACCGGATTGCAAGCTCTGGCATGGCGTTTTCTCAATTACTTTCACTAATAAACCGCCATATCTGTCAATATAGAGACTAAAATGAACAAAGTAGCAGAAAATTTAATTATCTATGGATTATTTTCTCGATGAATAAGAAATTCTCTATTACATTAATAGCAGCAATCCTATTGCTTAATGGATGCGGATCAGTAAGAGAAAACAGAATCAGACAAGATGTATTATCTGACACCAGCATGCCGGAAGAAATACGCAGGGCAATCGATCTAAAGCAATTAGTCGCTGGAATGACACAAGAACAAGTGATAGCTTCCTGGGGACTTCCTTGTAAATGGTGTTTTGGAACGCGCAAAAGCGCCAGTGGAGACACATGGGAATACCATCTTCCTGGATCAGATTCTGTAATTGTTGGCGCTGATTTTTTAGGTATTGGAACCGGAACTTATCTGTACTTTGACAGCAGCAAGACACTTAAGCACTGGTCTCAAAAATAGAACTTGCATTCCGTGCCAGAACCCTTTCTTTAGCGCAATCCCTTGAATTGACTTTAATCTGACAGCGCCGCTGCAATTTCTCTGAAGCTGTTCAGCCCGGCCTCAAGATTCTCGATGATTTCACCCGCCAGCTGTAACAAATCGCGCTATTTGGTACTGATTTTCGCTTTATTTGGTACTGGCGATTTTGTGTTTTAACGCCTTGCTTTCAAAAATTCCTTATTATTAATTCAGACCGTCTAGCCGATCGATTGGCACCGCCTACCGTGTAGGTGATTTCAGTGGTATCGATGGTC
>CAMCBD010000113.1 GCA_945872825.1 Nitrosomonas ureae | reverse complement strand
GGTTTCATCGCCCCGTATCGCAGCCAGCGCTATTTTTGCTTTGAATTCACTGGAATATTGTGTGCGTTTCTTGCTCATGATTATGATCCTCTATAGTGTCCATAACAGAGCTTAACAACCTGTCCAGTTTTGCGGTACCACTTCAGAGTTCTGTCGTTCACCAGTTATTCTCAATCTTTCTGAGCCGCTCTTCCATCAACATGATTTTAGCCTGATCATGCCGGCTGTCGAACGAGCTGCACATCACGCCAAAGTGCCGGTTGCTATCCACTTTGATCATGCAAAGAAACATGAATCCATCGTTCAAGCGATTAATCTTGGTTGCAACAGTGTCATGCTGGATGTTTCTTCAGAAATATTCCCAGTCAATATCACTCAAACCAGCCGTGTTACAGAAGTAGCTCATGCATGCGGTACAGCAGTTGAGGGGATACTTGGTTTTGTAGGCGGTATGAAGGGAGAAAATGCAATCAATAATTTAGGAGAAGTCGTCTATACTTCTTCTGAAGAAGCTAAAGTGTATGTTGAACGTACCAAAATTGATTTCCTTGCAGTTTCCGTTGGCACAATCCATGGCCGCCAGCCCAATCGCAGCCCTAAATTAGACTTCAAACGTCTGAAACGTATTAACGACGAACTTGGCATTCCGCTGGTGCTTCATGGCGGAAGTGGATTAGTTGAAGAGCAATACCATAAGTTGATTTTAAATGGTGTCGCTAAAATTAACTGTTACACGGAGCTTTCCGATATTGCTGCCGCAGTAATTCGTTCCAATGTCCAAACAAGCAACAGAAAAGGCTATATTGAATCGTTGCACGGTGTTAAAGAAAGCCTCCATGAACAAATCAAATTGTATATGCATCTCTGGGGATCAGCGGGCCGCGCAGCGGAAGTTTTGATTCAATGCCGCCCTTGGCAGTCTGTAGAACAAATCATTATTTGTAATGTTGAGAGCCGTTATCTGCAGCAATTTGATACCCTGACTGAACAGGCACACAAAACATTAACGACAATTCCTGGTGTGCGCCAAGTTTTCTCAAGTTGGGCATCATCAGAGTCGGGTCAATACCTCCTTTGTTGGCGTATACAACTGGCACATGCGGAAGTTATTAACAGCTACCAATCTCATCCGCACTATAATGCTTTCTACAGTCAAATAGCACACGCAACTGACCCTAAAAAAATCAATATTACTTTTGTCTCGACTTTATCCAGTTGGGACCATCAGCTGAAGGAGTCGTCAATGCATAGCCTATCCTTAAGCTCCGTAGCAGCAGAGCTATAAGCAACAATTGCAGCATGCCCTAAAATGTAACACCAGGTTTGTATCAGCAAAGTGACTAGATAAACTAAGCTTCATTGAGCGACAGACCTTCATCCCTGTCCTTTTGTACAGTTCCGCTTATCAGAGATGAAGCGGTTTTAGGCCAGCGTGCACTGCGGAATCGGTCTTTCCCCAACCACATCAGGCACACTTTGTCGGATTGGTTCCCGCCAAGAATCTGATAGGCCTCATCATCTTCACCGACGTAAAAACCCACATGACCTTTCCCACTTGCCAAAGATTCCCGCCAGAACACCATCACCGCACCGAGGCAAGGCGTGGTGGTATTCCCGAATTTTTCCCACTGCCTCGCACCCAGTGGATTCCCTGGCAGTACTTCCTGCTGTAGTGTCGTTCCAACACAATGCGCGACAAACAGCCCGCACCATGGAATGTCATCACCGGCATAGTTGATCTCAAGATCCTTCGCCCAGTCAATTATGACAGGATTATTCTTGCCGCCAAGCACTTCCTTCGTACCCACCAAGTGCTTGGCTTCTTCAAACCAAGGAAGGAGTGGGTCAATGGCCGCGGGAACATCACTGAAGAGTGCTGTCGTGGTTTGCGGACCAACGATACCATCAACCTCAAGACCTTGTTGCATTTGGAATTGTCTAACCGCAGCAGTGGTATTGCGTCCCCAGATGCCATCAATCCCACCCGGATCGAAACCTTTGTTTTTAAGTGCTTGCTGAATCTGTGTAATCGCATTGCTTCCCATTATCCCCCCACGATTCATTATAAATTTAATCGGATTGAGCGAACAATCCAGCGGTGAAATTATGCAATATTTTTCTCTATTATTTCTACTTCTTATTTTCTTAACAATTCAGACAAATGATTGAACAATTCTTCCTCTTTATAAGGCTTACCAAGAAATATATTAACCCCCATATCCTTGGCGATTTTCCGGTGTTTTTCCGCGGTTCGTGAGGAGATGATAATCATCGGGATATGGGCCGTTTTCGGGTTCGCGCGCGCCCATTCGATCAATTCAAAACCATTCATTTTAGGCATTTCCAGATCGATCAGCATGACATCCGGAATGCTGTCTTGGAGTATTTCCATCGCTTCCTTGCCATTCTTAGCAATCAACACGTCGCAACCTTCACGTTCCAGCAAGCGGCAGGTTACTTTGCGCACTGTCAATGAATCATCCACCACCATGATTGTGGGAGTCTTGATGGTTTTCTTTTGAGCGATAGCCGTTAATTCGGCTAGCGGTGTACTGAGCACTTTCTGAACATCGGTGCGTTGTATCAGTTTCACCGGATTCAGGATCAGAATGACTTCGCCATCGCCGGTAATCGTGGCGCCTTCAACACCGGGCGCATGTGCAAGCTGTGAACCGATATTCTTGACCACCACCTCAGTGTTACCGATCAGTTCATCGACATGCGCGGCAAGATATTGTGTGCCGCTGTGCAGGAATAACACTTGGCTGTGCTTGGCGATTTCTGGAATATGATCTGTCTGACCCAGTAAATGCGACAAATGGGAGAACAAGTATTTCTTTCCATTAAACTCGATCTGACGATCCTGATAGATTGTTTTCAGCGTATCGGAATCGAATTCCCGGTTATGTTCGACAATAAAAGCAGGAATCGCATAGATTTGTTTCCCGGCGCGGACCATAAATGTCTGTGCAACGGACAGCGTAAGCGGCAAACTAATCGTGAACGTTGTTCCCTGATTGGGAACAGACTCGACACTGATGCGGCCACCGAGCATCGAAATCTCATTCTTGACGATATCCAGACCGATTCCGCGACCGGCAATTCCGGTGATGGAATCGGTTGTTGATAAGCCTTGGATGAAGATCAGCGACATCGCCTTGTCATCATCCAATATTTCATTCTCCTGAATCAAGCCAAGCCGCTGCGCTTCCTCACGAATACGCGGCAAATTCAGACCACGGCCGTCGTCACTGAGGGTAATGATCACTTCGTTGCCTTCCTGACGCAGGTGGATAGCGACTTGCCCTGTTTCAGGCTTGCCCGCTTGTTGTCTTAGCAGTGGTTCTTCGATGCCGTGGGCTATCGCGTTACGCAGCAAATGTTCCAGAGGCGGATTAATCTTCTCTAATACACTGCGGTCGATTTCAACTTCTACACCTTGGATTTCCAGATTGGCTTTTTTACCGACATCTTCTGCCACTTGCCGGGCGATGCGATAATAACGTTCGGCATAATTGCCAAAGGGTATTGTACGGATTTGCAACAAGGACTGCTGAAGCTGACGATTAATCACGGATTGCTGCGCGACGGCTTCTTCAGCGACCGTTTGTGTTGCACGTAAGCTTTTTTGCACGGTGATAATGTCATCGACACTTTCTGCCATCAGCCGCGTCAATTCCTGGAAGCGGGAGAATCGATCAAACTCGAGCGGATCAAACGCAGGTTCACTTTCATGCTGCTGCGCAAGATGCGATTGCATTTGCGTTTCCGCCTGAATCTCCACTTCGCGCAACTGGTCGTGCAAGCGGTGCGTACTTTCAGTCAGATCCTGCAGCGATTGTTTGAAATTGTTGAGTTGCGCCTCAATTTTGGAACGCAGAATACTGGCTTCGCCGGAATCATTCACCAAGCGATCAATCAACTCCGAATTAATACGCAGAATGGTTTTTGACTGAAGCAGCTCGGATTTCTCGGGTACCACATCTATTGATTCAGCTATATCCGCTACAGTATCCCTAGCGATTTGTTTTTCCGGAAGCGGCAACACTTCGATGCTCTGAAGCTGTTCAATCTTATCGCTGATGGTGTCAAATTCACTTTCGAGCTGGTCCAGCGCGGAGTCGGAAATATTGCGCTCATGAAAAGCTGTTTCCACATGACTTTCCATCGTATGGATCAATTCGCCCAGCTGTAGCGCTCCTGTCATGCGGGCACTGCCTTTCAAGGTATGCAACAATCTCAGCAGCGCATGATGAATATCTTCATCTTGCGGCAACATGCGCCAGGCACGCAATTTACCGCCCATTTGTGGAATAATGTCTTGCGTTTCTTCAAGAAACACCGGAAGTAGCTCAAGATTGATCTGCTCAACGGCTTCGGCGGCAAGCGGCACAGGTTGTAGAGGCTTAGCTTCTGTTCTATTTGATGAGGAATCTGGAAATACGGCTGGCTCTTCCGTTTCGGCTTCAAACGAGGCGTCCATGTCAACAGGGCTTTCAGCCTCTGCTGCGAAATCTGCCGCCTGCATTTCAATAGTTTTCTCACTGGTTAAGAGCTCTTTTGCCAAAAGCAACAATTCACCGGCATCAACCTCGGTTACACCCTGTTCGCGCAGATTCCTGCACCACTCGCCATAGGCCTGATGCGTGCGCGTGATTAAGTTGATTAATAAACCGGAAGCCGGTCTTTTTTCAGTTAACCAATGATTCAGGACCTGCTCCAAGCGCCAGGCCACTTCACTCATCTTCTCCAGCTTGACCATGCGGCCACTGCCTTTAAGCGTATGAAATCCACGCTGCAAACCGGTGAGTGACTCACGATCGGTTGCATCAATCCGGAATTTCTGCAATTCACTGGCAATACTGGCCAGCACTTCATCCGCTTCTTCCAGGAAAATAGCGAGCAATTCCGGATCGACACTGGCACTTACCGCTTTAACGGCTACTGCATCCGGTTTTACCGCGACGGCAGGTTCCGAAGCAGCCGTTTGCAGCGGTAACGGTGCGCTCGCGGGAATTGTTGCAGTCTGAAAAAGCTTGATCGCCTCCTCGACAATCTGGTGACTCTCAGGCTGTCCGCTTCTGAGCGCTTCAATAAAGAAACCCAGGCTGCTTAATCCGTCTACCAGCAGAATCTGTTCTGTCTCAACGATTTCATTGTCCGGCTGTAACAGTTTCTCGACCAGGTTCAGGCAAAGATGCAGCAAAGTGTGCGCACGATCCAAATCCAGCATGACCAAAGCGCCGAAGATCTGCTTGAATAAGCCGGGCAGCATGGATAATTCTGCATGTTTGGCGGGTTCAAAAAAGAATTTATCCAGAATGGTCTCGATTTGCCCCAGATTGGTCAGAATTTCCTGTGCAACCTGCGCCAGTAATTCTTTTTCCTGTGATTTACTTTCTAACACAGTAAACGCCGGAGCATGCGGCAACTCGCTGACATTGACATCGCCCGCAGTAATGCCACGCAGACGAGCGGCAATCACATCGATCTGCTGCGATAAATCCGGCGGTAACTGGTTAAAGTCATCGATAATACTTTCAACCAGCAATAAAGCAGTCGCCATTTCCATGGCCAGCTCTTCACTGGCATCCTGAGGCTGATCATGCAAAAAAGTAACAGTGCTATCTATGGCATCGATTAACTTCACTAACGGCGCACATTCAGTTTGCTGCGCTTGATGGTTGAGCCAATCAATGTATTCAAGCAATGAGGCCAGACTTTCCTGGTGTCCCGCACAAAATTCACGCCAGATATCGTTCGCCTGCATCAGCGTGCTACGTAGCCGATCGAGAATAGGCCGCAAGGTCTCGGACTGCTCAAAAGTCAGCGTATCCTGGTCTGACGCCAGACCGGGCCAGGTATAACTGTTCTTAATATTACTGATGCGCTGACTGGCTGATTCGCTGTGCGCAATGTGATACAGTAATTCACGCATCAACGGTGCAGTATTGCCCAGTGTTCCAGCAGCAAGATGGCGTATGGTTTGTTCAATCTTCCCGCACAGGCGGCGCACCGGAAGATCGATTTGGTTGCCTTCCAGTTGTAATAAATCTTCGAGGAAACCGGCGGCCACCCACCAGAACGCCCGTCCTTCAATAGTTCCAGGAAATTCCTCGATTTGATTGACTGCTGCAGCCATCTGCTTCAAGCCGTCTTTGTTCGATGGATCACGCAGCCACTTC
>CAMCBD010000112.1 GCA_945872825.1 Nitrosomonas ureae | reverse complement strand
AGCAGATAACAAAGAAGGGAGCTAATCCTGTAATACCAAGAAAGCGCAATTCATTGAAAGGTAATGCAGACAAGGATTGGGGCTTGTATAAGTATCGGCATTTGGTGGAAAACGCTTTTG
Organism: Nitrosomonas ureae; assembly: GCA_945872825.1. Taxonomy (GTDB): domain Bacteria; phylum Pseudomonadota; class Gammaproteobacteria; order Burkholderiales; family Nitrosomonadaceae; genus Nitrosomonas; species Nitrosomonas ureae_D. The sequence continues at coordinate 6,091 of CAMCBD010000112.1, read as the reverse complement.
CGCGATTAAAGCAGTATCGTGCAGTGGCCACGATATGACAAACTGAAGAGAAATTACGAAAGTATGGTTGTCATGGCTTGTGGATATTTGTGTTCTGTTGTATCAAGCTGACCATCGCGCTGGCGTTGGTGCGCAGCCAAGCGCTCGTGATGATGAACAAGCCCATCCGACTACTGTTTGATGCCTGGTTCATATGGGTTCTCAAGATCGCCACCGAGTTCTTCGAGTATTCCAAGACATCCGCCTAGAAGCTACCAAAAGCGTAATTCCTAGCTCAGTAGCCTGACCCACACCTTTACCTCCTTGGTTTAGACTTCCCGCGGCGGGGGTGAACCCGACCTTGGAAAGCTAAAACGTATTGATAACAGAGAAAATAGTGTTGCTATGTTCGCACTCGCCATCAAATTCAATGTTCCCTCACTATTTCCGCTAACTTGACCTTACTTCGGTGCTCTAAATGAAGCGAATAAAAATCCATTCGCAGAATTTGGGTTTGAGAAAATCATTGACAGCCGTTGCAGCGAACCAGGATCGTAGATCGCAGGTATTTTTCCCTTTGTTGTATAGCCACGCTTGGATCTGTGTTGTACCAATGCCGGACAAAGTTATCGATTCGGCGATTCAGAAGCTCACAAATAGACTGAGAAGGTCCAAAAGATGGGAAACGATCTTGAGTCATTTTATGATCGAATTCGATCAGGAGCATTAGAGATTTTGTTTAAACAAGGCAGATGATTTTACAATTTCGGTAAGTTGATTGATAATTGGAGTCCCTATAGGGCTTCTCAGTGATCGGTCAGGCGAGAATAGATACCTTTTTCTACGACGCTTTATCCCCCCGGCGACCAGGTGAATCGGGGCTGGGGAAAGGGATGGAGGAAAATACACTCCGGATGTATTGATCAGATGCAATATACAGTTACAACGCTCAAGCTATATGTGAGGAACATGCGTGCGTTTGCGCAACCATTGATCAGACGTACTTCCTAGATGAACAATTCATGCGGATTGTTTTGTGTGAGTTAGAAAGAAACGATGGAAAATAGAAGATAGCCAGCTTGATACTGATCACAGATACCTCGGTGATGGCAAAAGGAGGTTGAATTATTGCTAGCGTTGACCGGCTGAACTTATGTTCAATTACTTGGAGCAAACTTTGGGAATAAAGGAAGCACGGCAACAAGTACGACGAACCTTACTGCGTTGGGTTATATCACGATGGTAACTATAGTTTGGTGCATTTCTCAGTCGCTTAAACAGGCAAACATTGGACGCGCATTTTGTCGGGCGATGGCGGATGCAGCTTGCAAAAAATTTAGACCACTTGATCGGGGAAAAATGGGTATGCAAGACTTTGGAAATAAATGATATCTAGTTCTTGTTGCGAGTTAATAGAGAGGCTGCCATGAAAATGCTCTACATTGCAGAAGATCGTTTTCCACCATTCCGGGCAGACGTAGTGGAATTGTTTGCCAAGCAGATACCAGCACGGGGTCATCGGGTCGACTGGCTGATGCAGCGGGGGCCGGATGCGGTTAATATATCTTCACCCACAAACTGGTTGGGTAATGATGTGTATCTCACGCCGCGTAGCAGATACAATGGCCTGCTTGGTCGAATACTGAATAATCTGCTAGGCATGTTGGGGGATTTTATGATTCTGCCTCTGGCATTCAAAGGCCAGTACGACGTAATCCAGGTACGCGACAAGTTTTTTGCCTGCCTCATTGCTTGGATAGCTGCACGACTGACAGGTGCTCGTTTTGTTTATTGGATGTCGTATCCATTCGCGGAATCCAAATTGTATGAAGCACGCAATCGGCTTGTGGCTTATCGCCATCTGGTGTGGCTCAAGGGACAGATCATCTGGGGTTTGCTATACAAAATCATCTTACCACTGGCCGACCATATTTTTGTGCAGAGCGAACGTATGAAGCAAGATGTGGCACAGAAAGGTATTGCTACCTCCAAGATGACATCAGTATCTATGGGTGTTCGTGCCGATCTGGTGGGTAAAGCTGAAGATGCTATTGCTCCGAATACTACTGCCCCCTTACTACTCCACCTTGGAGTCATTATGCAATCACGTCAGTCAGAAATATTGGTGCGCGTGCTTGAGCGGGTGCGGTTGCACTACCCAGATGCCCGTTTGCTATTTGTAGGAGAAGGCCAGCACTCCAGTGATCGACGGGCGGTGGAGGATGAGGCGACTCGGCTGGGGTTATCGGCTGATGTTAGTGTGACTGGCTTCTTACCCATGGAGCAGGCTTGGGAACTGGTTAAGCGGGCCGACATTTGTTTGTCTGCGATAGCGCCAATCCCTATCTTTTTGGTTTCATCCCCAACTAAACTCATTGAATATATGGCTATGGCTATGGCTATGGCTAAATGCATCGTTGCAAATGAGCTTCCGGAGCAATGCCAAGTCATGGAAACAAGTGGTGTTGGGCGCTGTATACCATGGGATGAGCAATCTTTTGCCGACGAAATCTGCTACCTACTAAGAGATCCTGAGTATGCACGGATGATGGCAGCAAAGGGACCGGACTGGGTGCGGGCACACCGTACATATGACGTGATCGCTGATCGGGTAGAGTCACAATACCGCAAATTACTCGGACCGATGGATTGAATAATTCCGATCTCTATTCCGGAAAACGTTTCCGCCAAGCCATCCAGCATTTTTTGCTAGGACGAACTGCACAGGGGATAGCTTCTCTCATTCTTATACTTTGGCTCGTGCGATTATTGATACCGGCAGATTACGGTACCTATATGGTTTTGTGGGGCATGGTAGAAATGATGGTGCCTCTATGTTCATTGGGCATACTTGAAGCGGTAAGGCGCTTCCTTCCAGAATTGGCAACACGGGGAGCGCCGGGGGCTCTACAATGCTTTGTTCGCTGGATGACCCTAGTTCGTTTCGCCATCATGGTGGCTTGGGCGATGTTAATTGCCGCTTTTTGGTCAGATATCGCCGTATGGATGGGCTTCAGTACGCTACATCAAGATACCACTATACTTGCAGTGGGACTCATCGTCACCGTTATAGGTTATCGCTATGCTTCAGAAATGCTGGAGTGCCTCCTAGAGCAGCGCTGGTCACAACTGGTGCATGCTCTTATGCCTTTGGGGCGTCTCGCTGGATTGGTAGTGCTGGTAGTCGCTGATAATCTAACTTTGGAGCGATTACTGTGGGTGGATTTGATTGTTTCGCTGATTTGTTTTTTGTTGGCTGAATTCTTCTTAATACGAAAATTGCGCAATTTACCCGGTACTGGTGATTTCCGGATTGGTGTACGCAAGATAGTCAGTTTCTCCGGATATATGGCAGGGTTTAACCTGCTAAATGCCATTTCCAGTGCTGGTGCGCTACGTATTCTAGTGGCGCGTACCTTAGGAATCGAAGTGGCAGGTATGTTCGCATTTTTGCAGCAGTTACTGAAGTTCATCGGACGCTATCTTCCCGCCAACCTTCTATCCAATATTATCCGGCCCATGCTGATTTCTCGCTATGTGGCTGGGGATGTGAACGTGGTTAAACAAGGCATGGCGCTGTTGTGGAAGAGTAACCTAATTGTTATAACCGCCCTCATGGCGATAACAGGCATTGCGGGTGACGAGCTATCTTACTGGCCAGCAGCGGTCAATTTTCTGATATAGGTATGACTATGCTGATGATGTTATTGGGTTTGGGAGCCACCAGCCAGCGTCAATTGCTTATCATGGTTATGCAGATATTTCCATATACTCGCCAATTAAGCTACTTTAGTATTTTGAACGTGCTGACGCCGTTAGCAGTTATTGTCGGCTCAAATTGGGGATTGCTTGGAGTGGCTAGTGGGATAGTGTTAAATGTATGGCTGACGAGTACTCTGACTTTGTTTTGGTTGAATCGTCAGGTTGGCCGTATTAACTTAGATTGGTTCGGTTTTTTATGTGGGCTTGGTCTGGCGATATTGCTTGCAACCGTAGGCTGGGTGGTTAAAGGTGAGATTGGATCATGGTGGGCGCTGACTATAATGCTGCTAGCTTACGGGCCGGGCTTGGTACTGGTGAAACCATTAAACTCGCTTGATATGGTGCTATTGAATCGGGGGTTGCGTCAACATGCCCGTTTTTTAACATTTTTTGCGCGAAAGAAATGATAGCAGTGCAGATATAGAACAGGTCAAAGATCTAATATTTCTGCGGAGTAAACGGTTCAGATATTATTCTATTAGTGAATTGTTTAGTCCCCTTTGAGGCATATTTTCCGATTATTTGAGACGAATAGTTGTTTTATTTAACGAAAATAATCGGAAAATATGACCAAAATAACTTTTCTACAGTAGATTGAACTATTCTCGGACAAAGTTATAAGCACTTCCAACTATTGTATAAAATACACAATACCATGAACCATATTTCTCTATTTGGCTTGAATATTGATGACAGAACACTAGCTGATGCCAGCGCGAGTATTGTTTGCGATGCGAAGTTAGGCGTGCGACAGAAGGTCTATTTTGTTAATGCTCATTGTATTAATGTAGCAGCCACCAACACTAAGTATCTTAGTGTATTACAAGATGGAGCTTTGTTGTATGCAGATGGTAGCGGCATGCGGCTGGCCTCTAAGCTGGCTGGTTTCTCGCTTAAGGACAATGTTAACGGAACGGATCTGTTTCCGTTGGTCTGCCGTGATGCTGCAAATTCAGGGATTAAACTGGCGTTGCTGGGTGCGCGTCCGGGTATCGCGCGACGCTGTGCTGACAATATGAGAAATCAATTTCCTAATCTGGAATTCGTTTGGATTCATGATGGCTACTTTAGCCTGGATGATGAAGTGAACATGATCAATACTATCAATGAAAGCGGTGCACAAATTCTTTTTGTGGCGATGGGAGTACCCAAGCAGGAGCTTTGGGTCGCTCGAAATGCCGATAGGTTGCATGTGCCAATTTTGCTTGGTGTGGGAGCGTTACTTGATTTTTATTCTGGCACTATGCCTCGTGCACCGAGAAGAGTGCGCCAACTTGGCTTAGAATGGTTATTTCGTCTTATCATAGAGCCGAGAAGGATGTTTGTCCGTTACGTTGTGGGAAACCCGGTATTTATCATTCGAACATTATGGCGGCGTTTTCGAGGCCAGAAATACTTACAGGAAGCACCGCTTATCGAGAGCGTGGAAAAAGGATCGCGTGGCCATGACTGACCATTTAGTGATTATTTTCTCTGGCCAGAATCCCTCCTGTCAGCAGAGTACTTTAATAGCTTACCTCGTGGTAAGACCACGAGGTAAGAAAATCTCAAGCTGACGCGGATTCTAAAGCTTACATAATTGTCCATACTCATATGGATCAAACGTTATTTGATCCATATTAATGATTAATAATCGTCCTGCAAAATGCTTGAGCAATTGCCAAGAGTACGTTGGCCGATGCCAACGAACAGCGTGACTGCCGTATCTACATGGATTTCGCAATGTGCCTGATCCAGACAGCCAGAAAACTTTATGCCAGCGACAGCTTTGCGGTCTGGTTGGAACGGGCGGTCTACACGCTCGACACCACGACTATCGACGTGTGCTTGAGTGTCTTTCCGTGGACGCATTTCTGCTCCATTAAGGCCGCAGCTAAGATACATACGATGCTTGATCTAAGTGGCAATATTCCATATTCATCCATGTCAGCGACGGCAAAAATAGCATGGATCGAGGCTTCACCGACTTTGCTCGCTTGATAACCAAGCACAAGTATTTTTTGTAATGCACGCCAAACCAGTCTGCTCTTTCGCCGCATCTAATCTCGCTCCGCGGATAAATTTACGGGATTGTGCTACGTCAGATCCATTGCCCTAACGGGGCTTCCAAAGCCGGAAAGGATTGTACCCGTAACACCTACGACGTATCGTTCTATTGACCCGGCCATTAAATAGTTTTAAGCGGCATATTTTACATATGAGTCTTGGAAGTAAGAGGCGACCCGTTCTGGATTGTTCTCCAGCATCGCCATGTGATCGCTGGCAGCGCTACGCAATTTCTCCTTGGTACGCACCGGCACTTTCGAACCGATAGCCTGTTTCAATTCTGAGTTTAGTCTTTCTTCCGGAT
>CAMCBD010000111.1 GCA_945872825.1 Nitrosomonas ureae | reverse complement strand
TTACGGCAATCGTCGTACCGTTCTCGTCCCAACCACGAGACGAGGAGTCAAAGATGAAGGAGTACCAAAGTTTGAGCCATACGCGCTGGGATTGTAAATATCATGTGGTATTTATACCCAAGCGGCGGAAGAAGTTGATATTTGGCAAGTTCAGGAAGCATATAGGAGAAGTGCTGCATGATCTTGCAAATCAGAAAGAAAGTGAGATTGTAGAAGGCCATTTAATGTTGGATCACATCCACATGTGCATAAGTATTCTACCGGAGTACTCGGTATCGCATATGGTGGGTTTTATCAAAGATAAAAGTGCGATAGCAATAGCGCGTCAATTGGGAAGAAGAAAGAACTTCACGGGAGAAAGCTTTTGGGCGCGTGGATATTTTGTTTCGACTGTGGGTTTGAATGAAGAAATGGTCAGAGCGTATATACGAGATCAGGAAAAGGAAGATGAGCGATATGATCAGTTGAAACTGGATATGTAGATGCCGCTTTAGCGGCTCACAAACAGCCCCTTTGAGGGGCTCCAGCTATAAACCTCCGGCTCTACCGGAGGTAATTTAACTTTAAATAATCAGTGATCCGGCGTTTAAAGCCTTAACCTATGAAAAATGATGCAGTCCGTCCATTGTCTTTTTTAAGGCAGCTTGTTTTTTTTCCAATAATACTTGTTGGAATTTGTCTTTTAGTAACTGGGTTTTATGTCGATCATTTGCATACACTTAACCAAGATCGTGATTTGCGCGACTCGGTGTTTACTCGATTAAGTTTGCTGCGAGCTACCCTGGAAGGAAATATCACCAGTAATGCGCAATTAGTACAAGGTTTGGTAGCGTCGATCTCAGCTGAACCGGATTTATCTACAGAAAAATTTGCGAAACTTGCTCAGTATTTGTTTAAAGGCCGGTCACAACTGCGCAATATCGGAGCCGCACCTGATTTGGTGATACAGTACATGTACCCGCTTGAAGGCAATGAAGCAGCTATAGGTTTGAATTACCGAGAACACTCTAAGCAAATCAAAGCAGTGTTACAAGCGCGTGATACCGGAAATCTCATCTTTGATGGACCCGTTGATCTGGTTCAGGGAGGGCAAGGTTTTATCGCTCGTATTCCGGTATTTCTCGAAAACAAGGCAGATAAGGAGAGAGCATTCTGGGGCATGATCTCAGCCGTCATTGATGTGAATCAGTTGTACAAAGCGAGCGGTTTGCTGGATATTAAGGAAGAATTTGATATTGCCATCCGGGGCAAGGATTCTCTGGGAAAAGTTGGTGAGGTGTTTTTCGGGATTGATCAAATATTCGATCAGCATCCCGTGTTGCTTGATATTTCTTTGCCCAATGGTTCCTGGCAGATGGCGGCAATCCCTAAAGGTGGGTGGTTTGCTGCAAGAGAGGGTAATGCTCTTTTCCGGTTTGGCTTAATTCTGTCTGGTATTTTGATTCTGCTGCCACTCATCCTAATTGGAAAATTTTACCAACAAAACCGGGATAGTGAAATTCGCTTGAGAGCATTGTTTGTGATGTCGCCTGTCGGCATTGCCTTGAATGATTATGCGACTGGTAAATTCATCGAAATTAATGATGCGCTATTAGCGCCCACCGGTTATTCGCGTGAAGAGCTTTTGAGTCTGGCATATTGGGATATTACGCCTCAGGATTATGCGGTGGATGAGGAACAGCAGCTTGAGAGCCTGCAAGCGACTGGTAGTTTTGGTCCTTACCGGAAGGAATTTATGCGTAGGGATGGCAAACGCTACCCGGTTCAGCTCAATGGAGTCGTTATTTATGATGCTTCCGGCAGGAAACTAATCTGGTCAATTGTTGAGGATATTTCCGAGCGTATTCAAGCAGAGCAGGCATTGCGGGAAAGCCAGGAAAGATATCGGCGACTGGTGGAAGATATTGGTGACAAATTTGTTATTTATAGCCATAAAGCATTGACCGGAGAGGTAACCTACGTCAGCAGCGGTATGGAAAAACTCTTTGGTCTTTCAAAAGACAGAACCATCGGAAAATCCTGGGATAGTATTATTAATTGGTATCCTGAATCTCGCGAACGTGCTCACTCTATCATTACTCAATTTGTGACAGGAGATATTGATTTTATACAATTTGATATGCATTTTATTCATCCTGACGGCAATGAGCGCACTATTCTTGTGTCGTGCCATTCGGCTACTGACCGGAATGATGATCTTGCAATCGAAGGTATTGTCGAAGATATCACTGAGCGTAAAGCAGCTGAGCAGGCTCTAATTGCTGCCCAGCATGAGGCCGAGCGGGCAAACAAAGCGAAATCCAAATTTCTTTCCAGTATGAGCCATGAGTTACGCACACCATTGAATGCGGTTTTAGGATTCAGTCAGTTAATGGAATTGGAAGGCGTTAATGACCGGCACCTGAGATACGTCAAGGAAATAAAGAATGCGGGAACTCATTTGTTGGCACTGATTAATGAAGTGCTCGATCTGGCAAGAATCGAATCGGGACGGCTCGATCTGAAATTGGAGCCGGTTGAAGTTTGTCCTATCATTGAGGAATGCTTAAGCCTAGTGAGAACACAGGCAGATAAGCTGGATATTCAACTGACGCATGCCTCTATGCCGGACGAAGTTTTGCATACCGATCAAATCCGGCTTAAGCAAATAATTCTCAACCTGATATCCAATGCTGTTAAATACAATCGCAAAGGTGGCAAGGTCTATATAGAGTCAATGAGATCAGACAGTCCAGGTTACTTAAAGATAATCGTTACCGATACTGGGATTGGCATTGCGACGCATAAAATGGTAGAACTTTTTCAACCTTTTAATCGATTGGATGCTGCGAATAGCGGAATAGAAGGCACTGGCATCGGATTATCTATTACACGCCAGCTTGTTGAGTTATTGGGCGGCACAGTTGGAGTGGAAAGTGAGCTTGGCGTTGGGAGTACCTTCTGGTTCGAGTTACCGGTCAAGAGAGTTGCAGATAATTAAATCAGACTTTGATTTAAGATATTTTCCGTTCATCCCTCATGCTGTGCCAAGCACAATGTATTAATGTAAAAGAACGGAGAATATTTACAAAAACACTTTAATTTTGGATGAGTCAACTGACAAAAAAATTTCGCATCATACCCATATCTTCATGCTCCAGATTATGACAATGATAGAGGAATAAACCGGTATAGTCGTTAAATGGTTTGATAATCTCAATTTCTTCTCCCGGCATCACTAGGACGGTGTCTTTCCAGCCGCTGTTGATAAACCCATCTTTGACAGTTTCATAGACGCCACCGAGATTGTTTTGCTTGCGCGATAGAATTTGAAACTGCTGACCATGCAGGTGAATGGGATGTGGCATCGCCATCATCATGCCCATGCCGCTCCGGCCGCCGCGCATTCCTCCACCCATTCCGCGGTTATCGTGGAATATCCTGATTTTCTGAACGCTATTGACAGGAATCTTTTCAAGTTCCGTATGGCCTTGCATATCAAATGTTTTGCCGTTTAATTGGAATGTCATGTGCCGCATGCCAATGGCAATAGGAACAGTTTTATCGGGATTGGAGATATCTTGCGTGGTTAACCGGCGCATGGGAATCAGTTCTGCTGGTAACTTGGGTGAATCACTGATTTGTTCGGTAATGTGGAACTTGGCAATAGAAATAACTTCATTCTGGGCCAATGCCCCATCTAGCATATTCATGCCCTGGCGCATTCCGCTACCCATGTGTGATGTGGATCCCTGATAGGCCAGGCTTTGTAACATGAGATCAGAACCGGGTTTGCGACCGCTAAAATCAACCCACAGCTCAACACGTTCAGCAGGCGCAAGCATGATGTAGGGTAGAGTCTCAGGCTTCTCCAGTAATCCACCGTCCGTACCGATCGCTATCATCGGTGTACCATCCTCCCAACCCAGTTTGTAGATTCTGGAATTTGATCCATTCAGTATACGCAAGCGATAGGCCCTGGTTTTTACCGGGATAGCATTGCTTTCTTGGCCATTGACCAGAATCGTGTCACCCAGAAAACCTCTCATCCGCTGGTGCCTATTAAGGATGTAACGTAATTGGTTGCCATTGGTGAAGCTACGATCTTGAATGACAAGTGGGATATCAAATTCACCGCTGGGCAAATCCAGTTTTCGTTCAGCTTCATCGGATATGGTAATGAGGCCCGCCAAGCCTTGGTATACTTGTGTGGCGGTTAATTCATGCGTGTGCGAGTGATACCAGTTGGTGCCGGCAGGGTTCTTTACCTCAAATTCATAGACATACTGTTCGTCACGATAGATAGCGTACATGGGATGTCCGTCCATTACCTGCGGTACATGCATGCCGTGCCAGTGGGTAACACACGGCTCTGGTAACTGATTATAGAAATATATCCGAACTTTCTGGCCTTGTTCGAAATTGAGAATTGGTCCTAAATAACCTGGCAGTTCTTTAAGTGCGGTTTGGGGGCCTTTCAGTAGTTTTCCATGGTACTTAAAAACATGGGTATGAGCACCGGGCAGGATAGGGATATCAGCGGTTTGAGCAGTTAATGCGATTTCAACATCGGCTTTGAATAAATTGTTGGGAGTCTTATTCAACCCTTGGGTTTCTGCCAGTAAGAAACCGGGAAATGTGGTGGCGAGTGTGCCTAATGTCGTGTATTTCAGGAATTGACGTCTTTTATAATCAATGTGTGCATGATTAACCTCTCGTATGATAACGATAAGCCTTGTTGATGAATAGAAGTCCACTCACTATCAATTGGTTATAGCATTAAGAATAAAGATCTCTAACAAAATTGCTGTTCCATAAATTAGTGTATCAGCTCATACATAATTAGTAACCCGCTTCTAATAGATAAGGCATAAAAAATTTTCTCTGAGGGCTAACTTTGCAGAAAACAGGAGATTAAGCCGCTTAAGAAAACGATGGTGTCAGTGAAATGCCGTGTTACGATGGTATGCATGTTTTGACCGAATGCTATTTATTGTGCGTATCTGGCCACTTGTTCTTGTGGCGCAGCAGGCAAAGCAGCGGTAGCGTTGTGATCCCCAGTACAATTTAGTTATGGTCGTACTTGGGGCACAATGGCGTGGCCAGTACACGATTTTCAATCAACTTACTGACGGCCTGAACATACCGAATCTTGTGTAGACAGCCTGCTAATAACCTTCTCTGGTGTGGAGTCAGTCTTGCGAGTTCTATCACCAATATTTGGAATTCTTCAGTTTTTATCAAAGACCCTATCTCATTGATTCATATGAAAACAGTATAAGCCACTATTTAACGATGACATAGCCAAAGTAAAAGAGCGAACATTTAGAACTCAATGAAGCGACAGATACATTAATCAGCATTCTGGCCCACGTATCGCCACGACTCACGGTGGTAGGTATGTTGTAGTAGGTATGTTGTACTCTGCTAGGGCTCCCGACTAGTAGAATTAATCTAATGGAATAGAGCGTTAGCATTTGTTGATTACATGTGTCATGAGACAAGGTTAACGCAAAATGCTAACGCTCGACGATCATCCACTCCTGATTTCCTTCAACAGCCTTCTGCAATACTAAATTTCGCTCCTTCTTTGGAAGCTTGCTAATTTTTGTGACGGCATCAAAGAACCTATCCATATCCTTGTCATGTTGTACGAGAATTGCCTGGAATGCGGGTAGTAATTGGGTATAAATCGAAACAGTTGCCAGTAATGCGTTATTTAATGGTTGCGCAAACCATTGATCATAACTGCTGAATTCAGCTTTGTCGGCCTTCAGGCGTAAGAATTCTTTGTGGAACCCCTCAAAAATATGTGCTTTTTGGGTACGTTTCTCAACGTCACTGATATCCGAATGGAACATTTCTTGTAACTGCTTGCGATGTCTTAATACCAGATCAATAAAAACTGCTTCTCTCTCTTGTCTCGAACTTAATACAGCTTGCTGAGAAGCTGTGCCATTACTCACAAACCAGCGCCGGACACCTTCATGTTCAACGGCGGTAGCAAAAGATTCATTGAAAACACTATCACCAGGTACATAAACCACTTGATGGGCGAGTTCATGAAATATCAGGCGGGCAAGATTTATTTCCGAATAACCGATAAAGGTATTCAATACTGGTGAAGTGGTCTCCTGCAACTGTCCAACCTGAGAGTAGAATTAAGCTCTGATATGGGTAGTTAATCAAGCTCAGGCAGCCTGATGAATTGCTTGATATTGATAATAAACCTCATTGGGAGTTTGGTTATCAAGACCTTGATGAAAGCG
>CAMCBD010000110.1 GCA_945872825.1 Nitrosomonas ureae | reverse complement strand
AAACGTGTATTAATCAACATTTACCATTTATATGTTTTAGTGCCAGTGGCGGCGCACGTATGCAGGAAGGTTTGTTTTCACTGATGCAAATGGCTAAAACAACCGCTGCACTGACACGATTAAGCCATAACAAATTACCTTTTATCTCTGTATTGACAGATCCAACCATGGGTGGTGTTTCAGCAAGCTTCGCCTTTATTGGTGATGTGGTCATTGCCGAGCCCGGTGCACTTATCGGATTTGCTGGCCCGCGCGTTATTGAGCAGACAGTGCGTCAAACACTTCCCGAAGGCTTCCAGCGAGCTGAATTCTTATTGCAGCATGGCGCGATTGATATGATTGTGGATCGAAGACAAATGCGCGGCAAGATTGTCAATCTTTGTACGCAACTGATGCGCGTGCCAGCACCCACATCCTAAATCAAGGTTAGTTCATACGACATGAATGCAACAAGTAGCGGACCTGACTCACTCGCTGACTGGTTAGCTTATCTTGAAGCGCTTCATCCAAAAACCATTGAAATGGGATTGGATCGTGTAAATCAGGTCAGACAGGAACTTGGACTGATACCTAAATTTCCTATTATTCTAGTTGGTGGTACGAACGGTAAAGGTTCCGTGTGTGCGATGCTTGAATCGATATTGTGTTGTGCTGGCTATCAAGTAGGTTGCTATACTTCGCCCCATTTACTTCGCTATAACGAACGTGTTCGTATCGATAAAAAAGAGATTGATGATGAAAGATTTTGCTACGCATTTGCGCACATAGATGCCGCAAGAGAAAATTGTCAAACTTCTTTAACTTTTTTTGAATTTGGTACACTGGCTGCGATGTATTTGTTTATTAAGGCTCAAGTTGATGTGGCAATTTTGGAAGTGGGTTTGGGTGGCCGACTTGATGCTGTCAATATATTTGATGCGGATTGTTCAATTTTAACCAGCATTGATTTAGATCATATGGAATACCTTGGAGCAACGAGGGAAAAGATAGGATTTGAGAAAGCTGCTATTTTTAGAAAAAACAAACCGGCTATTTGTGCGGAAATTAATTTACCCGACTCGGTTAATCAACAAGTTGAAAGTATTGGTGCAAATTTTTTTCAATTTGAAAAAGCATTTGGTTTTTCAAAGAAGAATACACAGTGGGATTTTTGGGGACCGAAGGGCTGGCGATATTCTCTCCCTTTGCCCGCTTTGCGCGGTGAGAAACAACTGCAAAACGCGAGTACTTGCTTAGCTGCACTAGACGCGCTAAATGAATCGTTGCCCGTCAGTATGAATGACGTACGCCAAGGGTTAACGGAGGCTGTCATACCAGGCCGATTTCAGGTTGTTTCAACGCAACCCATGATAATTCTGGATGTGGCACATAATCCGGCTGCAGCTTCTGTTTTGTCTGAAAATTTGGTTGCGACAAAACCGGCTGGCTATACCTACGCTGTATTTGCTATGCTGCAGGATAAAGACATTTTTGGAGTGATTCAGGAATTAAGAAATGATATTGATTTTTGGCTGGTATCATCAATTCATACTCCTCGTGCCGCTACCGCTGATTATTTAATCAATGAGATTCATAAAGCCGGTATTTCAAATAACAAGAACGTCATTTATAAGTTTCCAGATTGTGTGGCGGCTTTTGTTTTTGCCTGTGAACGAGCAACTAAAAATGATAGAATCTGCATATTTGGATCTTTCTATACGGTGGGTGACGTGTTGCGCTATTTAAACACGCTTCATAGCAAGTAATAATTGGATATTTCAAATGACAAAAAATATCAGTGAAGAAGAATTATTGCTACGAAAGCGCGCGAGAAGACGTTTGGTTGGCGCTATCGTTTTAGTTCTCATTTCGGTAATTGTATTACCGATTATTTTCGATGAACCAAAATCCGAGAATGAAGAACATGAGATTGCCATTAATTTGCCAGTACCTGGTAAGAACAGCAAAAATAGTTTTGTATCCAAAGCAGATCCAGCAGGTCGCGAGTCTATTATTGGCGTAGAGGCATTACCTGAATTACAGAGTAAACCTAAGGCTACTCTGCAGAGCACCGAGGAAATCATCGAAGTATCCGGTGAGCAGAAGCGCACCCCGATTCCAGGTATTAAACCGAAAATTAATAAACATCCCATTGAAGTAAAAAGTACGACTGCTATAAATATTGCAGCAGCAACTGTCGCGGCGACAACGCCTGCGACAGCTACTTCAGCTACTACTACAGCTGCAGATACGATGAAGGGATTCGTCGTACAGCTAGGCGCATTTTCTGATCAATTGAAAGCAAAGCAGCAACAGGCAAATTTGGTGTCAAATGGATTTAAGGCCTATACTGAAACACTTAAAATTGATAATAATGAAGTGACGCGTGTGCGTATTGGTCCTTTTATGACCCGAAGCGCTGCAGAGAGTGAATTAAAAAAGCTAAAGAAGATCGGATTGGATGGGGTAGTGGCGCCAAGATGATTGCGAAGTTTGATGAGGATCTTGGCATTCCATCTTTCTCAATCCTTGAGTTAACTTTAATTTATAGTGTTTAATCACAAGAACTGTATCAATTCTAACCGATGACTGTTTTTGATTATGTTGTATCCGGTATTTTTCTTGTATCGATAGCTCTCAGTATTATTCGAGGATTTGTTCGGGAAGCACTGTCTGTTGCTGGTTGGATAGTTGCTTTTATAGTAGCTAGCGCGTACGCATCATTTTTTGAACAATTTCTGCCTGCTGAAATAACAGGTGAAACACTCCGGATTTCTATTGCATTTGTTTTGGCATTTCTTTCCGTATTACTTATTACTGCCCTGGCAACAATGTTGCTGTCGGTTCTAATTAAAGGTATTGGATTAGGGTTTATTGATCGATTGCTGGGTTCTGTATTTGGCTTTATCAGAGCACTTGTTATTGTAATGTTATTGGTTCTGATCGCTGGATTAACAACGATTCCTAACCAAGTATTCTGGCAGCAAGCTGTTTTCAGCCGTCCGCTGGAAGCGATTGCAACACAAATTTTACCTTGGTTGCCAAATGATCTGTCAAAGCGTATCAGCTACGAAAGAAAAGAAAATTCTTAATATGATTCGCTACGCTTGCACTTGTATGATTATGATTCCATTTATTAAATATTTCCAATCTACATCTTTAATCTGATTAGAGCAAATCTTACGGAGTAATTTCTATGTGTGGAATTCTCGGCATTGTTGCAAAATCGCCAGCTAATCAATTGCTTTATGATGGCTTATTAATGCTGCAGCATCGTGGACAAGATGCAAGCGGCATAGTAACCGCACAAGGCAATACTTTTCATATGCACAAAGGCCTTGGACTGGTGCGTGATGTATTTCGTACCCGGAATATGCGAGCGTTAGCTGGTAATATCGGTATTGGCCATGTGCGTTATCCCACAGCCGGATCTGCCAATTCTTCAGCCGAGGCGCAACCTTTTTATGTGAATTCGCCTTTTGGTATTGTACTGAGCCATAATGGAAATTTGACAAATGCGGAGGAACTTAGCCAGGAGTTGTTTAGGGCTGACTTAAGGCATGTCAACACTAACTCAGATACTGAAGTTCTGCTGAATGTTCTCGCACACGAATTACAGGAAAGCACTCGTAATTGCCAACTTGATCCTGCCACAATCTTTACGGCTGTATCGGGCGTACATAGACGTTGTAAAGGTGCCTATGCAGTTATAGCCATGATTGCCGGATACGGGTTGTTAGCTTTCCGCGATCCCTATGGCATACGCCCGTTAGTTTTTGGTACGGTAGAGAGTGAAAATGGGTATGAATACCTAATTGCTTCAGAAAGTGTTGCTCTCGATACACTAGGCTTTAAACTGATACGCGATGTAGCGCCAGGAGAAGCTATTTTTATTGATGAAGCTGGAAATTTTTACAATAAACAATGTGCAACCAATTATTCGCTGAATCCTTGTATCTTTGAATATGTATACTTAGCCCGGCCTGATTCCGTGATCGATGGTATTTCGGTCTATGAAACTCGATTGAACATGGGCGAGCATCTCGCTGAAAAAATTAGAGAATCAATGCATCATCTGGATATTGATGTAGTAATTCCGATACCGGACTCAAGCCGGCCGAGTGCCTTGCAACTCGCCAATCAATTGGGGGTTAATTTTCGCGAAGGTTTTGTTAAGAATCGTTATGTTGGCCGTACCTTTATCATGCCAGGTCAACAACAACGACGTAAATCGGTGCGTCAGAAACTCAATGCAATCGGTATAGAATTCCGTGGCAAAAATGTTTTATTGGTTGATGACTCAATTGTACGTGGCACGACAAGTCGCGAGATCGTGCAGATGGCACGTGAGGCTGGTGCACATAAAATTTATTTTGCGTCTGCCGCCCCCCCAGTGAGATACCCCAATGTGTACGGTATAGATATGCCCACGCGCCAAGAATTGATAGCAACCGATCGCGATACAGAGGAAATTTGCCGTGAAATTGGTGCCGATTATCTGATTTATCAAGATCTGGAAGCACTCAGCCGAGCTATATCAAAAATATCTCCCACTTTAAGAAATTTTGAGACCTCATGCTTTGATGGAAAATATATTACAGGCGATGTAACAACAGAATATTTACGCACCATTGAGTTACAACGAAATTCCAGCCAATCTTTTTTGCAAATCAGATCCAATACACAACTTGATTTAAGTTTGGCTTTTTCTGATTAGTAATTTCTTTTTAGATTTAATTGATTACACTTTTCCATACTTACAACAATCAGGTCAATAGTAGTAAATACTAAAATATTTCCAGATTGTTAACATTTTTACGTTTTTGTTTGAGGTTTGATAGACATGTCTGATTATTTGCAACCAGAGACACTTGCACTCCATACCGGTATTCATCGCAGCCAGTTTAATGAACACTCCGAGGCAATGTATTTAACATCAAGTTTTGTCTTTGATAGTGCCGCTCAGGCAGCTGCGCGCTTTTCCGGGAGTGAGCCGGGGAATATTTATGCCCGGTTTACCAATCCGACTGTCACCGCATTCGAAGAGCGGCTTGCGGTGCTGGAAGGCGCAGAGACATGTATTGCAACTTCTTCCGGTATGTCAGCAATACTTGCATGCGTAATGGGATTACTCTCTGCCGGTGATCATATTGTCGCGTCGCGCAGCTTATTTGGTGCCACTGTCAATTTATTCAACAACATATTGAAGCGATTTAATATCGACACAACGTTTGTATCGGCTACGGATGTTAATTCATGGGAAGCTGCAATACAGCCTAACACCAAGCTATTTTTTCTGGAAACGCCGTCCAATCCATTAACAGAAATTTCAGATATCGCTGAATTATCAAAAGTTGCCAGAAAGTCTGGTATTTGGCTAGTCGTTGATAATTGTTTTTGTACACCCATCCTGCAAAAACCGCTGGAGCTGGGTGCTGATATTGTCATACATTCTGCAACCAAGTATTTGGATGGGCAAGGTAGGGTATTGGGGGGCGCCGTGTTAGGTAACCAGGAATTGCTAATGGATGGCGGTATCTATGGGTTTTTGCGTACAGCTGGACCAACACTCAGTGCATTCAATGCATGGGTTATATTGAAAGGTCTGGAGACACTCAAAATACGCGTGGAGGCACATGCCGAGAATGCCCTGAGAATGGCTCAGTGGCTTGAATCCAAGCCGAATGTGACGCGCGTATTTTATCCTGGCTTAATGTCTCATCCGCAATATGAATTAGCTAAACGTCAACAGAAATCAGGTGGCGGTATTGTCACATTTGAGGTGAAAGGTGGCAAAGAGGCAGCTTGGCGTGTCATTGATTCGACACGTCTGATATCGATCACTGCTAATCTGGGCGATGCCAAGAGCACACTGACACATCCCGCAACAACAACCCATGCTCGTATTAGTCAAGAAGCACGGGATGCCGCTGGTATATCCGATGGGTTGTTACGTATCGCTGTGGGGTTAGAAGCGGTACAGGATCTTCAGGATGATCTAGTACGAGGTTTGTCGTAAAAAACGCGATTGTTGTGCATGTTTAACTTACACCAAAAATGCTTTCTACTGCTTGCCAGTGATTAAATTACTTCAGCTTTCTGAATAATAACATCTTCGAGCGGGACATTCTGGTGACCAGCTGAATCTCCGGTTTTAACTTTCTTGATTTTATCAACGACATCTTGACCTTCGATCACTTTTCCGAACACACAGTAACCATAGCCTTGCGATGATGGGGATTTATAATTTAAAAATCCATTGCTGGCCACATTAATAAAAAATTGCGCGGTTGCGGAATGTACGTCAGCACTACGCGCCATCGCGATGGTATAAGTGTCATTCTTGAGTCCATTAGCAGCCTCATTTTGAATGGGCGCTTGCGTGGTTTTTTGTTTCATTCCGGGCTCAAATCCGCCACCCTGAATCATAAAATCATCAATGACACGATGAAATAAGGTGTTGTCATAAAATCCACTGGTAACGTAATTTAAAAAGTTCTGTACAGTTTCAGGCGCTTTCTCACTATCCAGTTCAAGCGTTATAACACCAAAATTAGTTTGTAATCTGACCATATCAATCCTTTGTGGGTTTATGATTCCTGTTATTGAGGGTTCTGTTTCTCAGGGACAGGCAATTTAATAATTTCTTCGATAATTACGCTGTTTTTGGGCACATCTCCGGGAAAAGGACCGCCTGATCCAGTTGGTGT
>CAMCBD010000109.1 GCA_945872825.1 Nitrosomonas ureae | reverse complement strand
GGTTTCATCGCCCCGTATCGCAGCCAGCGCTATTTTTGCTTTGAATTCACTGGAATATTGTGTGCGTTTCTTGCTCATGATTATGATCCTCTATAGTGTCCATAACAGAGCTTAACAACCTGTCCAGTTTTGCGGTACCACTTCATACTTCAAGAATTTCAAAACCGGGAAAAAAACGGTAAAGACCCTACTTTTAGAATTTATTACTTTTTTAATCCGTTAATTACATTTATAATTATAATGTTATAGAAAATATCGTCTATATTGAGTCAGCACATTACGTGCTTTACTTGCCTATATACATAACAGCTTCACATTCTAGAAATGGGCAATTACGCTGAGGCTGTGACAAATTGTCACTTTGGGAAAACCGACAGGAAGGGGAAAAATCATTACAATTGCATTCAGTTTTCAGTGTAGCCGAAGCGTGTGTTAAAGAAAGACCGAAGATTAGTATTTGCTTGAATGATAAGCATTGTAGAAAGAGAGTGTTGTATCAGGCAAGGAGCATGACGTGCAGATTCGAGTTAGCCATATCTTCTACCGCTTCATCGCTGAGGCCGCCATGCCAGATTCCTGCTAATAGCATTTTGAATAGCAGCAATCCCGGATAGGCCGGACGGCCTGCGTCATCTGATACAGGTACATAGTGCTGGACGATTGCTTTTTCTATCGGTGCCCAATCGATCAATTGATCAATTTACCGGTGAAAGTGGTGTGGATTAGGGATTATTTCTGGTTAGATAATTGGTGCACAGGCAGGTTAAGGATAGCGCCAGCATTACTGCTTGAAAATACTTTCTCAGCCGCTTGTTGCCAAGGCAACCAAATGTAGTTCAAATGTTCCCTGGCAGCAATCTTTATCGATGGTATACCAGGCAAGCACAAACCAAATACATGCTCGGTATTAATTTTGACATCCGGTGCATAGCGCCACCGCCATTCTTCGAAAATCTCATATTGATTCTCAACCTGCCAATCTGTTAAAGAGTAATTGGCTGCATTTAAGCCAGTCTCTTCAAAAACCTCACGCAATGCAGTTTGATACAATGTTTCGCCAGGATCCTGGCTCCCTGTAACCGATTGCCAGTAACTCGGATGATCTGCTCGCTCCAATAGTAAAACCTGTAGATCTTTAGTATGGATAACAACCAGAACAGAAACCGGAATTTTATACATTAATGCAATTAACTACCCATTAACTGGCTTTGTTTCAGTTTGACGCAAGCGAATGTTTAGTTCTTTTAATTGCTTTTCATCCACAGTACTGGGCGCTCGTGTTAACAGGCATTGTGCGCGTTGTGTTTTGGGAAATGCAATCACATCACGGATTGATTCTGAACCGGTCATCATGGTTAAAATACGATCCAAACCGAATGCAATGCCTCCATGTGGCGGAGCTCCATACTGCAATGCCTCTAACAGGAAACCAAATTTCTCTTGTGCTTCCTGTGCTGAAATATTCAAAGCGCGAAACACCTTGGACTGAACATCCTGACGATGAATCCGTACCGACCCTCCACCAATTTCAGAACCATTTAGAACCATATCATAAGCTTTTGAGATTGCTTTGCCGGGATCTGTTTCCAATAAATCCTCATGTCCATCGACGGGTGACGTGAAGGGATGATGTAACGCTTGCCAGCGGTTTTCTTCTTCATCGCGTTCAAACATTGGAAAATCAACCACCCATAACGGTTTCCAACCGGATTCAACGTGACCATGCTGATGACCAATTTTGATACGCAGTGCGCCTAAGGATTCATTCACGATTTTGGTTTTATCCGCGCCGAAGAATATCAAATCGCCATTCTTTGCGTTGGTGCGAGTAAGAATCGTTTTAATCGTTTCTTCTGGCAGGAATTTCAGAATCGGCGATTGCAACCCTTCCACACCATCGGCCAGATTATTGATTTTTATGTAAGCCAAGCCTTTCGCGCCGTAGATCGCTACAAAGCTGGTATAGTCATCAATTTCCTTGCGCGACAACTCCCCGCCTCTCGGCACACACAATGCAGCAACGCGACCATCCTGTTTCTCCGCCGCCTCACGAAACACCTTGAAAGGCACGTCCTTCATGATGTCGGTTAATTCTGTAAATTCCAGTGGAACACGTAAATCCGGCTTATCCGAACCATATTTAAACATTGCGTCTGCATAAGTCAAACGTGGGAATGGATTGGGCAAATCCACATTATTTAAGGTCTTGAACAGGCCGCGTATCATCTCTTCCATCAGCGACATAATTTCATCGGCTGACAGGAAAGATGTTTCGATATCGATTTGCGTAAATTCTGGCTGCCGGTCGGCACGCAAATCTTCATCTCGGAAACAACGTGTTATTTGATAATAACGATCAAATCCCGACACCATCAAAAGCTGTTTGAATAACTGCGGCGATTGCGGCAATGCAAAAAAATGCCCGGCATTCACCCGTGACGGCACCAAATAATCTCTTGCACCTTCTGGCGTGGATTTAGTTAACATCGGTGTTTCAATGTCCAGGAATCCATGCTGATCAAGAAAAACGCGCACCGCCATCGCTACTTTATGACGCAAGCGAAGATTGGACTGCATCACTGGGCGACGCAAATCCAGATAACGATGTTCCAATCGCACCACTTCACTAATATTGTCATCATCCATCAGAAAAGGTGGCGTCAGCGAAGTATTCAGTACCCCAATCTCTGCTACCAGAATCTCAACTTCACCACTGAATAAAGAGGAATTGATGGTTCCATCAGGACGTCTTCTTACCTTACCGGTAATTTGCAGTACAAACTCATTGCGTATTTTTTCTGCTGTTTGGAATGTTTCCACATTATCAGGATCGCAAACGATCTGTACCAGACCTTCACGATCACGCAAATCGATGAATATCACACCGCCATGATCTCTGCGCCGATGGACCCAACCAAAAAGTGTCACTGTTTTATCAAGATATTCGGCATTAATGGCGCCACAGTAATTTGTACGCATAATTCTGTTTATTAGTCTAAAGGTGAGATTACGATTCTTTGTTATTATGTCGCAGGATATCGATATTTTTGCGGCAAAAAATTGTTAGGTTGGCATCACTTGTTGCATAGCAAGCAACTCATAGCGATATTTCCTAATCATCTAATCAACAGCTGCAGCAGGAGCCGGACTGCTATCTTTATTTGCGGCGTTATCCGTAGCAGCAGGCGCTGCTGTTGGTTGCGTACTATCTTTTGCGGCTGCCTTAGTGTCCGTCTGCTTTGTTTTGTTATTCTTAAAGTCAGTGACATACCAGCCACTGCCTTTCAATTGAAATCCTGCAGCGGATATCAGTTTTGTATAGTTACTACTGCCGCAAACAGGGCAAGCCGCAATGGGTGCATCGCTAATCTTCTGCAAATGTTCTTTCTCGGCACCGCATGAATTGCAAAGATATTCATAAATAGGCATAGAGACTTCCAACAATCCAATAATGAGAAACCGGATATTATACCTTAACCATCTTTATTTGATATGCATCTATGGCGTTCCGGGTTTATATACCCATAGACTCAAGCATGAGAATCAGAGTGGTTACCTTGCTCTTCAATCATCCATTCTTTAGTTCATTCCTCAGATTGTTTCACAAGACTTGGAAACACTCGCCACAGTACTGTTAAATAAGGATGTTTATATTTTAGCCTCATTCGTTTCATGCAGCATAAAGGAAAATTCTCATGTTTCGCCCGTTCATTCTTGCTGTTTTCTGCCTGGTTACCCTGACTCAATCTGCCGTTGCCGGCCGGTACGAGTTATGCCAATGAAGCCGAAATGGTGCTCAAGGGTTTGCTGGTTTGACTCTGGTTTGCAAGTCCGCCAATAGCCTGCTACTCGCCTCCTGGATCCATTTTGATATAGCTCCCCTCGCAATGCAGCCCAGTTAAACTTAAAATTACTTGTAGTGGTAACAAAGCCGAGCTACTTCAATTTTAGCGGACTGAACTGATAGCAGATAATCTCACCCACACCGATCGGCTGAGTGCAAAACTTGGCAAAATATCCTTTTGAACAAACAAACCGGCACCAACTGGAAATATCAGATTCAACTGATATCCGGAGCCTTGAAATTAGCCAAACAGCGTGAAGTACTCGCTAATAATCAACCCCAGAAAACCCAATGTAAGTAACAACGATCGTATAGCAGGCTGCTCGAACAACGGTTCAAATGCACCATAATCGATTCCCTGAATTTCCCGAATGACGGTTTCTTTATCCGGGTGTGATAGATACTTGGCGCAATTAATGGCGGCACGCTTGAGCTGGATGGCTTCGATTCGCAGTTTTGCCCCCGCATACAGAAGCAGGGAAATACTCATGATGACGGTAAAACTAATGTGCAGCGGAAAAGCAATATTATCAAAATAGCTCATCCGGGCGATCAGCAATAGCATGATGGCGATGAGGGGGTAATATATCAACCGGTCGACTACGCGGGTTCTTTTGGCTACCAGCGTAACAATGTCTTGGAATGATTTTAGCGCGACAGCGGGGTTTTCTTGTGCGTAAGCTGGCAATACTTTTGCTTTAAGTGTTTCTAATTTGCTACGAAGCTTTTCTAGTACAGACAAATCTTCTAGATTTTTACATTTTTTTTCCAGCGCTGCTAACTGATCTTCAAGATCTTCAAGTGATTTTTTCGCAGTGTATGTATTCATGACACTTCTTACTGTTAATTCTTTATTTAGGGATTTTAGTTTTTTGTACAATCCATCCGATTCGTATAAGCAACCGGTTTCGGCTAGAGGCCGATCAAGATCATCTCCGCTTTCTCTTGTTTTTTTCTCTGGAGTTTTATCAACGAACAATAGATGTTTGGTACGTATCTTTTCTATCCAATGCAGGCAAAGTCTTTGCGCATCGAGTACCAGGAATGTCAGCAACATGATGATAGAAAAACTGAGTACCCGGGAAGTTTCTTCCCAAAAGATACAAGAGTCACCCCGGCAGGGCGGCGGCAATGTTGGAAACAATTGATACAAAAGTGCGGCAACGATCATGAAAATGCTGAACTTTAATGACGCGCGCAACAAGCGGTGCCTGAGCCGCCCATGGATATAATATTCCTTCCATAAATCATCGGATGGAATGACTGTCCTTTCTCTTTTATTGTCTAGATCTTCTCCTTTATATTCATCTTCATCACAATTAGATTTTGGCGTTCGAACAGCGTCTTTTTCAACCATGATTCGGATGGATTTTATTTTATTTTCAAAATAGAGTGCGCCGAAGGTTAGTATTAATAATAATGCTATTTCCAGGACATAGTTTACACAGAGTGTAATAAGAAGCTCAGGATCTTGAAATAAAGTATGAATTCCGAAAGCATAAATAATAATTGCTATAGCAATTATTAAAATTGCAGAGACAAACTCAAAACTGAATATTGATTGCTTGTTTTTAGTATTAGATTTGTGATGATCATTGTTACATTGAGTGCGAATTTTATCGCAAACGGATAACAAACATGCCTTTAATTTTTTCCAAAAATCTTTTAAACACTTGGGTATCAATTTTCCAATCACTTCACTTCCTGAAAATTGTTTCTCATCCTTACACAGCGCAATTAACTTTTCTTTAGCGCCATCTGCGGGAGCCGAATAGTATCTCCTGTTCAAGCGATCAAAATTGGCCTCCAGTGAGCGGATCGTCAAGAAAATAAATGCTGCGGCTAGAGAAAAAGCAAACCACCGCAACAAGATGGAGGGCCACATACTGACGCCATCGGTAAAGCCGAAAGGCTCATCGCCAGGCCAATTGGCCGCATAAAATGCGAGTGTAAAAAGGACAATTGCAGTCGTGGACAACCAAATAACGATTGCGCCTGAGTGCGGTTTAATCTGCTGTACGGTAAAAATAAGCGCAATGACGATAAAAGACCATAATATCAGTTGATTGTTTAGCTGATTTTTTTGCTTACTGTAGTCTGGATGTACTGATTCGGATTCATTTTGGAGTCCATTTCCAGTAGTCAAATAAACCGGGCCGTTTCTGCCAATTTCAAAAATTAACGATGGGGATTCTCCGTCCAACGAGCTAAGTACTTTACGTATTTCGTAATAAATTTGCGTTTGCAAGCTATCTCGGAAAGGAGGTGTCTGTTTCTGAAATTTATCATTCAACCGCAAATCAAAAGGGGTCGCCACGATCAAATTTCTGGTCCAGCGCCAATATTGCGGATGCAGCATTTCCGCATCGAGCTCGGTTGTGAACAAAACAATATTCGGAATTTCGGCGCGCAAGGCCTGGAAAATTACCAGTTTGTCATAAAAATCGCTGCCAAAAACACCGACGGCTTTGATATGTTTCTTGTGATCGTTATCCTTATGAGATTCTTTGATTTGTCTGACCAGGCGGTATAAATAATCGAACTGAGCCGGACCAATAGGCAGATTATGCTGATCCATCACGGACAGGAGTTCTTCGCGTTTTTCTAATGCTTTGGAAGAATTTTCGGAATTTTGTTTCCCAAGCATTCGCTGGTAGGCATCCAGACCTTTTAGGTAAGTGTAATGGCCCATTTCGTTTGCTTTACATTCTTTACTGCTTTTATCAGAATCAAATTGTCTTGAAATAGAGTTATTGAAATTATTCGCTAACTTCAGGATCTTTTCTGTATCGTACTCTGAGATGATTACGATTTCAGAGGAGTTTGTGATATGGCGTCTTTTCAGTTCTTCTGCGAGCAAATCAGACAGTGCGTTATTGCTTTCAGTTGATTGTAAGGAATACTGATGGGCTTTCTTACTGGGACTAGGTGTTTAGTCCCACGATGTACTGGTGTAATATATGACCAGCTACGGAGGGAAGAGTTATGGGACAGATACTGCACGGAAGCGCCCGGACGACAGCGGCGGTGCGTCGAGCGATACAGCATAGTCAAGAGAGCCTGAATGTTCT
>CAMCBD010000108.1 GCA_945872825.1 Nitrosomonas ureae | reverse complement strand
GCTTTCATCAAGGTCTTGATAACCAAACTCCCAATGAGGTTTATTATCAATATCAAGCAATTCATCAGGCTGCCTGAGCTTGATTAACTACCCATATCAGAGCTTAATTCTACTCTCAGGTTGGACAGTTGCAGGAGACCACTTCACATTGTGCTTGCGCGTGTGCCGGAGAAGATAGCCCGGCCCACTGCATCATTTACGCCAGAGTAGTGTTTGAGCAGCTTATAGAGAACTACTTCGAGGTCAGACCATGCAAGGGTTAGTTCGCCTATGGCACGGAGGAAAGCTTCATGCTCTTCATCTGCTGATTTGAAAGCTTCGGAGCGATTCATGGCGATAGTGTTCTGTGATGACTAACTATTACAATTAAACTTCCGGAATAACGCAATGAATTACGTCAAAACTAACATCTATCAACGCTGAACTCACAGTCACTCCATATTTCTAAAGATGATACATTGATTTAGGTTTCATCATACCAAACTTCGTTTGATCCACAAATTTAAGAAATCTCTGAATAACTGTCATTTCGAGCACAGCGAGAAATCTATACTGCTGATTAGCAAAGATCCTTCACTACGTTCGGAATGACAAATGTGGGTTATCCAGAATTTCCTTAAGTGAGTAAAGCTCGGTCATCAGAACAAGGGGCAAGATAAACACAGACTCAAACACTCATGTTGGTGTACTACGTTGGTTGAGTCGAATGATCTCGTGTCAGCTACGCGGCAACTGCTCCCGCTGCAACAAAAACACAAATTCATCCCCGGAGCTGGTTTCCAGCCAGGTAAATGGCACTTTCGGATAAGTTTGTTCCAGCTCCGCACGGTTATGGCCGATTTCGACCACTAATATTCCGTCATCGGTTAAGTGCCGGGCAGCCTGTTGCAAAATTTGGCACGTTGCATCCAGCCCATCCAGTCCGCTTGCCAGGGCATTTTCTGGCTCATGCCGGTACTCCTGGGGTAATTCCAGCATGGATTCAGCATTAACATACGGCGGATTGCTGATAATCAGGTCGTAGCGCTTTCCGTGTAAAGCTGAAAACAGATCGGATTCGATCAGATCAATTCTTTGTTCCAGTCTATAATCCTGTACATTCTTAAGCGCTACCGCCAGCGCTTGAGTGGAGATATCTGCGGCATCGATCTGCACATTCTCAAAAGCATGCGCCATTAGAATCGCCAAACAGCCCGATCCGGTACAAAGATCCAGCGCCGCAGTGACGTGATCGGGTTCGGTGATCCACGGTGAAAGCTGCGTTTGCAGCAATTCGGCAATGAAAGATCGCGGTATAATTACGCGCTCGTCGACATAAAAACTAAAATCTCCCAGCCAGGCTTCATGTATCAGATAGGCAGCGGGAATTCTGTCTGTGACACGACGCTCAATCATTTCCAGTACTTGCTTGCGTTCGCTATCCGTCACGCGCGCATCGAGAAATGGTTCCAATTGATCCAATGGCAAATACAAGGTTTTCAGAATAAGATACGCCGCTTCGTCATACGCATTGGCGGAACCATGGCCAAAATGCAGACCGGCTTTACTAAACTGGCTGACGGCAAAACGTAAAAGATCACGGATAGTGTGAAGTTGCGATTGGGCTTGAACGATCATGTGTGATGGAAATAAATGTGTTAATGCAGAATAAGCCGGAAAACAGCTTTCCGTGCCGCAGCGGAATTTACAATGGATAGCAATGTAGCATAAAAACCGCGACGAGAAAGCACCACTGAATAGTTGGATATTATTTGAAACCAGAATGACGTTAAAAACCGATACCGATAGCCAATTCATGCTGGTTGCATTGGAGCTCGCTCAGCAAGCGCAAGCTATTGGCGAAGTGCCGGTTGGTGCAGTCGTAGTGCAGAATGGAATCATCGTTGGACGTGGCCATAATCGACCCATTACGGCCGCCGATCCCACTGCACACGCTGAAATCATGGCAATGCGGGATGCTGGCAGCAATCTGGTCAATTATCGTTTGCAGGACTGTACGCTTTATGTCACATTGGAACCTTGTGCTATGTGCATCGGTGCAATTTTTCATGCCCGCATCCAACGCTTGGTTTATGCGGCAGCAGACCCGAAAACCGGTGCGTGCGGCAGTGTGATTGACCTGCCAGCGGAAACACGGCTGAATCATCACCTGCAGGTAGCGGCTGGCATCCTGGCACCTGAAGCCAGTGCATTACTAAAACAGTTTTTCGCGCAAAGACGCAAAACAGCCGGGCGGAGCAATCATGAAAATTAATATCACTGTTGCAACCCAACAACTTGATCTGCTAGATGAACAGGGACAGCTCATCCAGCAATATCGGATTTCCTCTGCAAAAAATGGTACAGGGCAGAGAAATGGCAGTTTCTGCACGCCATTAGGAAAACATATCATTCGCGCTAAGATCGGTGACGGTCAGCCGATCAACACAGTTTTTATCAAGCGGCGGCCCACCGGTGAAATTTATACACCGGAACTGAGTCAGCAATATCCAAAACGTGACTGGATCCTGACACGCATCTTGTGGCTTTCCGGCTGTGAACCGGGTTTTAATCGCAGGGGTTCGGTCGACACCCTGCGCCGCTATATTTACATCCATGGCACCCCGGATAGCGTGGAAATGGGCAAACCCGGTTCAATCGGATGCATCCGGATGCGCAATCGTGATTTATTGGAATTGTTTGGCCTGGTTCATGCTGGCACTGCGGTAGAAATTATTGCATAGTGTGATACTGGATTAATGTCGATAATCTTTGCAACAGCCAAGTCGACAGGTTTCCACTATCCGGAGAAATTCAAGTCAATCTGCCGATAACTGGAGGATAAAATGAAACTGCAATTAATCAACAGAAGGTTTGGTTTTCCTTATTGGATGTTGTTTCTCACCAGTTTACTGACGTTATCCACCCAGGCCGCAGCCGAGGAATGGATTTATACGGTACGTCCTGGCGACAATCTTTGGAACGTTAGTGAGCGGCATCTCACCAGCATGCATATGTGATGCGGCTGCAGCAACTTAACCGGATTCCGGATGCTTACACCATCCCGCCCGGCACAAAAATCAGAATTCCTGTCGCTTGGTCAAGACAACATACCGAAGGTGTTACCGCTCGCGTAGTAAATATCCATGGTATTGCGGTGTTAAAACGCGCAAATATGCCTGAAAATGTGCCGGTAGAATTAGGCATGCAGCTGTATGCCGGGGATGAAATTAAGAGCGAGAATGACGCTTTCGTTACTGTTGAATTTTCGGACAAGTCACGCATGCGTCTGCAGGATAACAGCCATATTTGTATTAACGAGATGAGAGTGTTTGGCGATTATGGATTAGTAGATACCTTGATTGAGCTGCAACAAGGCCGGACTGAAAATACTGTGCCGTCTAAATCAGAAATTGGCACCCGTTTTAGAATAAAAACTCCTTCTGCGGTTAGTTCGGTTCGAGGCACAGATTTCCGCGTGGGTACTTTAATTAACGGTGAGGATACCAGCAGTGAAGTATTGACTGGCCTGGTACAAGTCAGCAGTGATCAGAAAGCCATTAACGTTTCAGCTGGATTCGGAACAGTGACCGCGCTCGGCACCCCCCGTCTCCGCCGGTAAAATTATTACTACCGCCCGATTTGACACAAACCCCCGCTGTTTATGAACGCTTGCCGCTGGTAATTACATTGCCCGCTTTAGCAGATGCCAGCAGCTACCGCGCACAAATCGCCAAAGATCAGAATTTTGACAATATGTGGGCTGAATTTACTACAGCCAAATTGCCTTTCCGCGACGGCGACATTCCGGATGGCGATTATTGGTTGCGGGTTCGCGGCATCGATGCTGTGGGCATTGAGGGGCGTGATGCCATCATGTCGTTTACGTTGAACGCACGACCTGAACCGCCTTTTGTCATTGCGCCATTACCCGATGGCGTGGTTGACCCCATTACACGGGAATTCCAATGGGCGATTCAATCGGAAGCGGCGCATTATATTGTCATGATCAGCCAGGATTCCAAGTTTTCAACGACGATCGTTCATGATGCCAAAGTAACGGATAATAAATTCCGGTTGAGCGATCCCTTATCGCCAGGACATTATTTCTGGCGCATTGCATCGGTTTCCGCAACTGAGGGCACTGGACCGTTTACTGATGCCATGCCATTCCGGATGCCATTTCCAGGGCCAGCAATGGAAGAAACTAAATTCGATAAATCTCAAATGACATTTGCGTGGCGAGCTGGTGCTGAAGGACAGCGCTTTCATTTCCAACTGGCGCGCGATAAAGAATTCAAGCAAATTTTACACGACGAGAATACGGCCGCGACGCAACTCACCGTTAAGCGTCCCGATGGTGGAAAATATTTCCTGCGTACCAAAACGATCGAATCGGACGGCTTCGAAGGACCATGGGGACAACCGCAAGCAATTGATATCCCTTATGCCAATCCTTACTGGAAGTTATTACCATTGATGCCATTAATTGACCTTCTTCTATGACCGGATGGCATACGTATTTCCCGCACGCCGCATTCATTTTACGTACGATCCTGCTACTGGCCGGAGTAGGATTGTTGTCATTTTTCTCCGTTCTGGAGCGCATTGATGCTGTTTTTTATGACAAAATTTCCACCATTCAGCAATCCCTGCCTGACAACAATATCGTTATCGTTGCGATTGATGAAAAAAGCCTACAAACATTGGGACGCTGGCCTTGGTCAAGAAGCCTGCATGCTGAACTAATCAATCGGCTGCAAAAGACCGGCAGTAATTTCATTGGGCTTGATCTTCTGTTTTCAGAACCGCAAAATGATCCATTTTCCGATCAATTGCTGGCTACTGCCATTGCCGCGCATGGCGCTGTTATCTTACCGGTCGCACCAGTTGCGGATGGTAACGTTGAGCGCATCTATCTTGTTGAACCACTCCCCTTCTTTCGTGAAAACGCGCGGCTCGGTCATGTTGATATTGAGCTGGATAGTGATGGCATAGCCCAGCGGGTTTTTCTCAAAGCCGGTGTTGAAGAACCCCGGTGGCCTGCATTCGGACTTGCATTGGCAACACAGGTCAACAAAAACATAGCGGATTGGATTGATGACTTAAATGAAGCGCCTATAAACACCCCCGGACGTTGGGTGCGTTCAAACGAGGCGCTGATTCCTTACGCCGGACAACCGGGTAGTTTTCAGCACGTGTCCTATGCGCAGGTTTTGTTTGATGATCAGGTGCTTGCCAGCTTGAAAGATAAAATCATTCTTGTCGGAATGACGGCAGTCGGCATGGGAACACGCTTTGCCACACCCGTTTCTCCGCTCAACCGGCAGCCCATGAGCGGTGTTGAATGGCATGCCAACGTCCTCAATATGTTGTTGCATAATCGCGCTGTCCATCCTGTAGCCAATTATGCAATCAGTTTGATTTCCATAGTTTGGGTTCTGATTGCATTACTCGCTGTCAGCACTCTGCAGCGCAACATCACGATACCGTTTCTACTGATTCTGTTGGGTTGCGGTTTATTTTTTGTTTGGCTATCACTGCGACTTCTACTTGTTTGGTTACCTCCAAGCGCTGCTTTAATCGGAACAATAGCGATTTATCCATTATCGAATTGGCGGCGTATCAACGAATTCATGCAATCGTTGTTTGTTGCCAAAGCGGGTGCCAATGCAGCTCTGGAATCGGTAGGAGACGGTGTCATTACAACAGATGCCCACGATCATGTCATTTATATGAACAAAGGGGCGGAACGAATTTTTGGCGTGACCCTCAATCAAATACAAGGCACCCTTCTCTCCACGATACTTGATCTCAGCAAGATTCAGGATGGCACCTATAATGAATCAGAAGGCTCAGAATTGCCTGTGCCTGCATTCAACGTCAATACAAGCCAATGCTATTTGAAAACTACCAGTGGTGAAAAGCGCGCAGTGCGAATTACCCGGCATGTATTGCGTGACGAGCAAGCAGTGTTAATGGGGTTTGTCATTGCCATCGCAGATATCACCGATACCGTTGAACTGACTAAACAAGTTGCCTATCAGGCAAGTTACGACACATTGACCAAACTCCCCAACCGGGCATTGTTGCTGACGCGCTTTGAAGAACTGATATCAACATTACAAAAACACGGCAAAATTATTACGGCATTTTTTGTCACTCTGGATAATTTTAAAAAAATTAATGATGCATTAGGCCACCGCGCAGGCGATGAATTATTGAAAATGGTCTCACTGCGACTTACTAATGCGGCTCATCAGGGAAATATTGTTGCGTGCTGGGGCGGTGATGAGTTTGTTTTGTTATTTGATAACTTGCGTAAAGAAGATACTACGCCGCAAATGGCGCAAAAAATTCTCGAGTCAATCAAACAGAAATTTAGCTTACGCGGCCAAGAAGTTTTTGTAACTGTCAGCATCGGAATCGGTTTCTTCCCGGAAGATGGTGAAAACAGCGAGGCCGTTTTAGAACGTGCAAGCACCGCAATGCATCGGGTAAAAAATGAAGGCGGTAATAGTTTCGGATTTTATTCGGCAGAATCCTCTGTCGCTTGGACGCGCGACCGGCTTGAATTTGAGAAAGAATTACGCACCGCTTTGAACGAAGGCCATTTACAGGTTTTATACCAGCCTATCGTCGATGTTCATCAACGGCGCATCGTGCGCATGGAAGCTTTGGTGCGCTGGCCGCATCCTACACGCGGATTCCTGTCCCCGGGTGATTTTCTACCCTTGGCAGAAAGTGTTGGATTGATGGAACAGCTAGGAGAAGAAGTATTGCGATCAGCATGCTGAAGTGGTCTCCTGCAACTGTCCAACCTGAGAGTAGAATTAAGCTCTGATATGGGTAGTTAATCAAGCTCAGGCAGCCTGATGAATTGCTTGATATTGATAATAAACCTCATTGGGAGTTTGGTTATCAAGACCTTGATGAAAGCG
>CAMCBD010000107.1 GCA_945872825.1 Nitrosomonas ureae | reverse complement strand
TATCGCGATGGTGCGCATGCGCAGTGAGCCTAGAACTCAAACCTATGTGATGCAGCGTACAGCACAAGGAATGTCAAATAAAGAAATTCAACGCTGCCTGAAGCGTTATATTGTTCGTGAGCTATATCCGATTATTCTTGCTGACTTGTCAGACGCAGCCACAATTACTTGACATAGGAGCGTCAATGCCCCAACCGAAAGTTGGTTCAACAGCTTCAAGAACGAGCGAGTGCATGAACTGCGTTATGAAACACGTACAGAGATGGCTGCCATGAGCTTCGAGTACATCGAGGTACTCTACAACCGGAAACGGCAGCATTCAACGTTAGGCTATAAATCACCAATGCGATTTCTAAAGGACTGGCTGATCACTCAACAGCAGGAAGAACTGGTAGCATAAAACTGTTCGCCTGTTGGAAGACGAAAAACAGAGGGAACCTCAAAGCTTCTGAAGAATTGTCATTTCGAGCATGGCGAGAAATCTGTACTGTTGATTCCCAAAGATTCCTCACTTTGTTCGGAATGACAAAAGTGGGCTATTGAAATTTGTTAACTATCTCTTCTGCTTTGCGATGCCACGGGCACTTAAAACAAAATTCACATGCGTTTCTGATAAAAAAGGTCAAATGAACCGTTAAGTCCATTTGACCAGGAGGGATCCCAAACTTTATCGTAAAAAGTTGGAAAACGTAGCAGAAGTAGGAGGGAGAGAGTGTTCTGCAGTACGTTAGGAATAGTATCCAGTAATTGTTTTGTTGTGTATGTGATTATTGTCACAACACAGTGCGGGATTCCAGGTGATGGCTTGTGAGCAATGCGATACAAAAGGAAATGCCGGATAAATTGCCTCCTTGGCATCGCCTGTATTTTTATGTATTGAGATTGATCTGGGATAAGTAAGCTATTTATTTGTGTTTTTCCAAAAAAAGAATAGTATCCAAGTTGTTGATTTTTTCTTCCGGTAAGTTAAATCTTCAGTGTTATATGGTTTTTCAGATAGAAATCATAAATGTGTATTTATGTAGGTGAATTAGGTTCAATGCGATATTGGTATTCAATGATAGCTTTTTTTCGATTTAAGGAGATTATAATGAACTATCCGCTTCTTACTGCTGTACTTATCACCGTAATGTTGATTGCCTGTAAAGGCGAAGGTAAACCAGGTCAGTATCCCCCAAGTCTGTATCAAGAGCGGGAAGGACTGTTGTCAGACAGCGAACTGACAACAGCGAAAGAACAAGCTGCAGAGACCGCAGCGAAAGTTTATCCCGCCGATGATCCTGCTGTGCCGCATGCTAAATCCGATGAGGGATTGACAGCAGAGAAAGTTGAAAAAACTGATCCTGCCGAAGATTCTGCAACACCACTTGCGAAATCAGAAGAGGAACTTAAAACAGAGGAAGATGAAGAAGTTCGTCCTGCTGAAGATACAGCAGAGCCCCGTCGTGGTGGCTATTAAGAAGAAAGCCCTCCAAGAAAAGCTGTAAAGACCATTGCGATTCTGGTAGTAATGCCGGAGTCGCTTTTTTTAAGAAAAAATAGAAGAACTGAGATTACTAGCTGCGCAATGTGATTGTCACTGTATCACTTGCGATAGGATTTACGGGTTATTTGCTTAAATACTGGGGGTTTCAAAAAAACGGCCCTGATATTTCACCAGGGCCGTTTGGAGAACAAGCTGTAACATTTCATTTGCTCATTATAGTTTTTGCTTATGCACAACAAAATGCTTAATTAATTGCTTCTCTAGCTTGTTTGTTTGTTGCTGATGCTTCTGAATCGACTCTCTATGAAATATTTAAAGAATCAACAGCATAAACACTTATTTACCGTCTTTCCCTGCAGCTTCTTTTTTATTTTTTTCGAGTTCAGCATCAGTTAATGCGCCTTCTCTTTCTTGATATAGACTTGGTGGGTATTGGCCTGGTTTGCCCTCGCCTTTACACCCGGTCAACATGATGGCTAACAGTACAACTGCAACTGCAATTAGTGAATATTTCATGACAATCTCCTTTGTAATAATATCAAATGATGTTAATGGATATATTCAGCGTTACGTTGAAACTCAATCAGCTACAAGCCACATACCTAGTCTACAATTTTTATCTGGAATTAAATTGCAGTTCCACAGACAGAAAATATGCTTTTAAAAGACTACCTATTTGTACAAACTTAATCTTCTAAAAGAATAGGATATGATTTCTGAAGTAATTAAGTGATGTAACTAAGAATAAGCGATAATACTTATCCTGATTTAAGGATAACATTAAAAATGTTAATTATGTGTGAAATTTAAATGCAACAGATAGGCACGCAGAGATTGAGATTGTGCATTGGTAGAGCACAAAAAATTGATGCCAGGTTCGCGGAATACATCGATAAAAAACGATGTGTGTTGCTGGGTTCCTGTTCTTATTGATGATTTGTTAAGAATACTCTGTCTAAAAGGCTCTCCTAAGCTGCAATAGTTTTGCCATGACCGCTTGCCAGATAGCTTTCCGATTGCATTTCCATCAAGCGGGAAATCGTACGTTCAAATTCAAAACTGACATCGCCTCCGATATACAGTGATTGGAGTGGCGCAGCGGCCGAGCAGAGGAATTTGACACCATGTTCGTAGAGCGCATCGATAAAATTCACAAAGCGCTTGGCCTCATCGCTGTTCTCTCTGCTGAATTGCGGGATCGCTACCATGATGACGGTATGATAGGTTCTGGCGATAGCGAGATAGTCTGCTGGCCCCAATGGATTCGCGCACAGGCGCTTAAACGAAAAAACAGCAACCCCGCGTGCCGATTTGGGAACAAACAGTGTGCGTCCTTGCACATTCAACACTTCGCTGGGAACTTTCGCCCGGTCTTCAATACGGCGGTCGGTCAGACGGAAAAAAGTCGCTGATAATTGGGCTGTGGTTTCTGCATTAATCGGGAAATAATAAGTTTCTGCGCCTTTCAAACGGTTGTAGCGATAATCTACTGGGCCTTCAAGTGGAATGATTTCAAGTTTTTCCTTGATTTGCGCAATGAAAGGCAGGAATCTCTGGCGATTCAAGCCATTCTTGTAAAGATCCTCGGGGGGGCGGTTGGATGTGGCGACCACAATCACACCTCGGGCGAACAGTTCCTTGAACAATCGTGTCAGCACCATGGCATTGGCAATGTCAGTGACTTGTAATTCGTCAAAGCATAACAGCGTTGCTTCACTGGCTATTTGCCGTGCGATGGATGGCATTGGGTCATCGTCATTAGCACGGCTACCGTGTTGTGCGCGTTCCCGCACGGAAAGATCATGCCATTCCTTAAGCCGGGCATGGATGTCCAACATGAATTCATGAAAATGCACCCGTCGCTTTGATGTTATGGGTGTGACAGAATAAAACAGATCCATCAACATAGATTTGCCGCGACCGACACCGCCATAGAGATAGATACCTTTTGGGGTAGGTTTGTTACTACCCGGCCAACGAAAGATACCGGCAGGAAACCAATTCTTGAGCGAGAGCCCATCACGTTTATTTCCGATTGCCGGGTAATCGATGAGCTCGCGGTGTAATCGCTCTAGTGCAGCAATTGCTTTGACTTGATCGTTATCCGGTTTTAATTCGCCCGCTTGCATCAGCGCTTGGTATTCTGCTTCTGGGCCTGTTTTTTCTAAATTCTGTTGCATGGCTGATTACTTGGCAGAAGTTGCAAATTTTGCTTGCCCGGCAAGCCAGACTAGTACCAAAACAGGTAGGCCCAACAGCGCCGTGGCGATAAAGAAATTCTCATAACCGTAAGCATCAACAAATTGTCCGCTGAAACCGGCGATGAATTTAGGTAGCAACAGCATCACCGAGCTGAATAAGGCATATTGGGTGGCCGAGTAGGCGGAATTGGTTAAACCCGACAAGTAAGCAATGAAAGCGCAGGAAGCAATACCGGCAGACAAATTATCCGCTGAGATGGTAAAAATCAATCCGCTCACATCGTGACCGCGTCCTGCTAGCCAGACAAACAACAAGTTGGTTGCAGCGGATAGCACCGCACCTAAGAACAGCGTGCGCATAATACCGATTTTTATAGTCAGCACACCGCCAATCACTGCGCCGGCGATAGTCATGATCACGCCA
The DNA here is from genome assembly GCA_945872825.1 of Nitrosomonas ureae. Taxonomy (GTDB): domain Bacteria; phylum Pseudomonadota; class Gammaproteobacteria; order Burkholderiales; family Nitrosomonadaceae; genus Nitrosomonas; species Nitrosomonas ureae_D. The sequence goes on along the minus strand of CAMCBD010000107.1, from coordinate 2,961 downwards.
TACACTTTTGAAATCGTGGCGACTTCATCTTTGCTGTAACCCATATCCACATAGAAGGGATTGCTCATTACACCCATTACCACATCGGATATGCGATAAATGGCAATCAAGCCTAAGATCAGCAAGGCTTGCCGGCCATGGCGCACAATAAAGTCGCGGAAAGGGGCGATCAGTGCGCCATACAGCCATATCAGCGTGGCCCTGATGCGCGGAGGGAGGTTCCAGTGTGCAATGGCTTGTTGTGCGATTTCTTCGTTTTCTGAAATGAGTTTGCTGTACGGAACATCCGGTTCGCGAATGATCAGCGTTGTAACGATGCCGACCGCCATGCTGGCCGCCATCACCAGATAAGCGAAGCGCCACGGTGCATGGTCGTAGGCATCCGCAGAGAGATCTATTGCCGCAGCGATCCACAGTACACCGGCTGAGGCCAGGATCATGGCGACACGATAACCGACTTGGTAAGTCGCAGCCATAGCCCCTTGCAACTCGACCGCAACGGCTTCGATACGGTAGGCATCGAGTGCAATATCCTGTGTGGCGGAAGCAAAGGCCACCGCGAGCGCGAAAAATACCATCTGAGTCAGATTCACAATGGGGTCTGTGCTGGCCATCCCCACCAATGCCACGGTAATGATAATTTGTGACAGTAGCAACCAAGCACGGCGCCGTCCCAGCAGTTGCGTCAATAGTGGCAGCGATAACCGGTCGACCAACGGCGACCACAGCCATTTAAAACTGTACGCTAGGCCAATCCAGCTGAGATGCCCAATCGTGGTGCGATCAATGCCTGCTTCGCGCAGCCAGAATGACAGCGTGCCGAGTATCAGCAACAACGGAAGCCCGGCAGAAAATCCCAGTGACAGCATGCCCAGCACGCGCGGATGCGTATAAACGCGTAGCGCCTGCAACCAACTGGAAAATCCGGTGGATTTCATAAGGTGTGATCGTAATCAATGATCAATGGCGCATGATCGGAGAAACGTTCCGTTTTAAAAATGGAAACATTGCGCGCTTTTTGCGCAATCGCCGGTGTGGCGATCTGATAATCGATCCGCCACCCCACATTTTTAGCCCAGGCTTGTCCGCGATTGGACCACCAGGTGTATTGCTCGGGTTCCGGATTAAGCTGCCGGAACACGTCGACAAAACCAATGTCATCTAAAACATTCGACAACCAAGCACGCTCCTCGGGTAGGAAACCGGAATTTTTCTGATTGGAACGCCAGTTTTTCAGATCAATTTCCTTGCGCGCGATATTCCAGTCACCGCATAAAATAATTTCCCGGCCACTGGCGATCAGTGCTTTTAGTACCGGAAAGAATTTTTCCATAAAAAAGAATTTCGCGACCTGACGGTGTTCGCCGCTGGACCCGGATGGCAGGTAGAGTGAAATGATGCTCAAATTGCCAAAATCCGCCTGAATAAAGCGGCCTTCCGCATCAATTTCAGGGATTCCGACACCTTCAATGACGTTATCCGGTTGCTTGCGGCAATAAATGCCGACACCGCTATAGCCTTTTTGCGCCGCACAATGAAAGTAACCGTGATAACTGTCGGGCGACAGCATATCGCCAGAAAGATCGGGCAATTGTGCTTTTAATTCCTGCACACACACAATATCCGCCGATTGTGCGGCCAGCCATTCAAAAAAGCCTTTTTTTGCTGCCGCGCGAACGCCGTTCAGGTTAAGCGTTATAATTTGCATATCTTTATTTTTGGATTAATCAAGTTTATGTCCGATTTTCGGCAGGCATTTATTCAGTTTGCCATTGAGCGCAATGTGTTGTGCTTTGGTGAATTTAAAACCAAAGCAGGGCGCATGTCCCCTTATTTTTTTAATGCCGGCTTATTTAACGATGGCGATTCACTGCGTAAGCTCGGGCAATTTTACGCCAAAGCGATTGTCGCTGCCCAGCTTCCGTTTGATATGCTGTTCGGTCCCGCGTACAAAGGTATTCCGCTGGTCAGTACGATCGCTATCGCGCTGGCAGAAATGGGCCACAACTACCCGTTCTGTTTTAATCGCAAAGAAGCGAAAGATCACGGCGAAGGCGGCGTATTGGTCGGTGCGCCGCTGAAAGGACGGGTGTTGATTGTTGATGATGTGATTTCTGCGGGCACTTCAGTGCGCGAATCGGTTGAGCTGATTAAAGCCTCGGCTGCAATACCCGGCGGTGTCGTGATCGCGCTTGATCGTATGGAACGGGGGATTGGGGAACTATCAGCGGTGCAGGAAGTGAAGAAAATGCATGACCTCTCGGTGACCTCGATTATTAATCTGGATGATTTGGTGGAGTATTTACGGAATCATCGAGAACTCGAACAGCATCTCCCCGCCGTAGAGCGCTATCGCGCACAATACGGAATCAAATAATCGTTGGTTTTGCCAGTAGTACTCTCTCGAGGTCTCGAATTACAATCACGTGAAGATTACAAACAAGGTTGGCGCTAACAAAAGCATTGCTCCGCATCTACGCTCGGTGCAATTTCGATATTTTTGCACAAGTAGGGTAGGGGTGAATGTTCGTGACTGAAAAAATTCGTAGTCCGGGACATGGTCCCAACTTGCCACGCCACTTATTTTGTTTCGCGATTCTGTACCTGATCCCTGATGTGTTATCCAATATTGAAGGTTAGTAAAGGTTGTGATTTTTGTCACAGCGGAAATCATTCTGATTCTGTAGCCTTGCTTTCATTGCAAATGAAAAGCCATACTTTACAAAGATCTCTAATAATTCTTAGGAGTTACTGAGAATTGCGGAGAAAATAATTTCTAAGGTGTTATCATAAAAAGTCGACTTAAAAATGGACTCTGAAGTGGTACCGCAAAACTGGACAGGTTGTTAAGCTCTGTTATGGACACTATAGAGGATCATAATCATGAGCAAGAAACGCACACAATATTCCAGTGAATTCAAAGCAAAAATAGCGCTGGCTGCGATACGGGGCGATGAAACC
>CAMCBD010000106.1 GCA_945872825.1 Nitrosomonas ureae | reverse complement strand
CTTTTGCATTGATATACCCGCCAGCAAAGCAGCTCTGCTGTTAGGTAAAAATCGTAACACGATCAATCGTTGGTATGGCATTTTCAGGCAAGTAATTTGTCGTCATCAGACTGCCCTTAAAAACAAATTGTTAGGCAGAGTGGAAGTTGATGAAAGCTATTTTGGTGCGAAGCGGCATCGTGGTTATCATGGTAAGCTCAAACGCGGCCGCGGTACATTAAAGCAACCTGTATTTGGTGTGTTTGAGCGAAATGGCAGGGTATATACCGAAATAGTGCCAGACTGTAAGCGATTGACTTTACAAGCGGTAATACTGGGCAAAGTATCAATCGAAAGTGTCATTTACAGTGATGGCTGGCGTGGTTACAATGGCTTGGTAGATGTAGGATATTCCAAGCATTTTCGTGTATCTCATGGTGATAATGAATTTGCTCGGGATGGGCATTGCCACATTAACGGTATTGAATCGTTTTGGAGTTTTACCAAGCGGCGGCTTGCAAAGTTTAATGGTGTGTCAGTTAACTTTGAGTTGCATTTAAAAGAATCTGAATGGCGTTGGAAAAAACAACCTGATGAACTTGCTAGTGAACTATGGCAACTCATCAGATATTATTAACTCTCCTAGTCTAGAGCCTCTGATATTATGTTTGATTGACATACGCATGACAGCAGCCATTAGCATTAAACTTAAGTGTGGTGTAGAACGTCTATCCGAAGCTCGCCGGTTTCTTTCGGCAATACTCTCATCGGTCACCTCTGCTCTAGATTCACGACGTTCTCCTCTACGCCGATCAAACTGTTTCACAACAACAGAACGGGAAATCTCAGCAATGTGCTGACGTGGCAAGGCTTTGATATTACAAAGCGTTGGATCAAGTTGCGTATATAACTCGACTGGAAATAACTTTTCAGGCTGCAACGGGTCAAATAATATTAAACGGACTGAGCCAATAAAATCTCCTGATGAGCGAAATCGTAAAAGAACATGAGAAGAATGATTGTCGTAATTGTCTTTTTCCAGTTTATCTGGGTAAAGTGAAGCATCGAGAAAGTCGTGCTCTACACAAAATACCTGATAACGGAGTCGATAAACAATCTCAAGCAATTCATTTGTATTAGCTTCTACAATTTCAAAATACTTCTGAAAATTATCATACATATCACTCATAGAATCACCCAGTTGAGTTATAAGTAGTCGGCTATATCCACATTCAAAAATTATTCAGACTAATTCTTAGTCATTCAATTAAGAATTAGTAATAGTAAATTTGTCTAGTCTATAAAATGAGTAGAAATAGTAAACCGCATTCGCGCAACGTCATAGTCGAATAAGCGTGGAAACTACAGTGCATTTTCTATTTTCAATTGCATCAAGCAAATACTTTCTCATTCAATAAGTAATATATGCTAATTGCAGCAATCATTTAAGTATATTTAAAACGAATATTCAACTGATCTTTATTATTTAGCAGAAGAATTACCATAAAGAGGCAAGCCTGTGCACAATAAACAACATACCGGTGCCGTGCTATGAAATTTGATGTGCTCATACGGCATTAATTGATCTTGCTCATAAGACGAATGAAACAATCCGTATCAAATTTGATCAAAATTTAAATCAATACTTCAATCGCTGCAGGATGTCCCAGAAATGCTGTCGGACTGGCGGTCAAGCCATAGGCACCCGACTGCAATATAACAACCAGATCACCAACCGATGCTTTGGCCATTTGCATTTGATCGACCAACAGATCCAATGGTGTGCAAAGCGGCCCCACGACTGAAACAACTTCCCTGTCAGCACCCTGAACTTTATTTCCGATGATGACAGGATAGTTTTTTCGAATTACCTGACCAAAATTACCGGAAGCAGCCAAATGATGATGCAGCCCACCATCAGTCACGAGAAAGATCTGCCCGCGCGATACCTTCCGTTCCAAAACCCGGCAGACATAAATTCCCGCTTCCGCCACCATATACCGGCCTAATTCAATTGCGATCCGGGCATCGGGCAATTGCCGTTTTACTTCCGGGATCAGACGCTGCAAATTTTCACCGATGGCAGCAATATTCAGCGCACGATCCCCGGGAAAATATGGAACACCAAAGCCACCACCGATATTAAACAACCGTACGGACGATGGTGCATTCTCTGCAAGCCGAATACCCAGCTGGAAAGTTTTTGTGTGCATTTCCTGAATCGCTGTTGCATTCAGATTCTGTGAGCCGCTGAATAAATGAAAACCAACAAAATTTAATCCGAGCAAACCCAACCGGATCAGCATATCAGGCACACGTTCAGCGTCTACGCCAAATGGTTTGGATCCGCCGCCCATCTTCATTCCGGAAGATTTGAGCTCAAAATCCGGATTCACTCGAATGGCTACGTTTGGAACGATGCCTAAATACTCTCCCGATTGAGCAACCAATTCCATTTCTTGCTCGGATTCCAGATTGAGAACGACACCGGCAGCAATAGCGCTGCTCAGTTCATGTTCTTTTTTCCCTGGCCCGGCGAAACTGATTTTCTCAGGAGACAAAATTGTATCCAATGCAATTCTCATTTCCCCGACTGAGGCGACATCCATTCCATCGACTAACCCCGCCAAATGCTGCACCACCGCAGGCATAGGATTAGCTTTCATCGCGTAATGCAGCAAAATTTCTTCTGGAAAATGCTGACGCAACAAAGCAATTCGTTCTGTAATTCTTTGCCGATCATACGCATAGAATGGTGTCGATCCAACACGTTGCGCCAATCGAGTCAGTGCAATACCGCCTATTTGCAGACAATCATTCCGCACGGAAAATTGCACAAGTGGCGCGTGCTCTAGAGGTAAATTGCTCACTGATCAATTCTCGCAAATAGATGCTGCATTTCCTGGAAAAGTAATTTACGGTCTACTTTGCCATTCGGATTACGCGGCAGGTTCACTTCACGCACTTCAATATGACTTGGTAGCATATAAGCAGGCAACCGCTGTTTACATGCGGCCAACAAATTATCAGCATCCAGCTGAATATCTTTCCGTGCCGTCACAATCACCACAATCGCCTGCCCCAGAACCGGATGCGGAACACCGATGGCGACGGCTTCTGCTACACATTCCGTAGCATAGACGATCTCCTCCACTTCTGTCGGACTGACCCGGTAACCCGAGGTTTTAATCATCTCATCGCGACGCTCAATGAAATATAGAAATCCTTCCTCATCCATCTGCACGGTGTCACCCGACCAAGCGGCAATTTCTGCAAGCGGTAAACCAGGTTCGTACGGTTTAACCGGTTTAAAACACATCGCTGTTTTTCCCATATCATTCCAATAACCCATCGCGACCGAGACACCCCGATGCACCAATTCTCCAGGCTCACCCGACACACAGTGTGATCCATCTTCGCGCAACACCAGTACTTCAACATTTGGTATCGCTTTTCCGATAGAGTCTGGACGCCGATCTAGCTCCTCCGGCGCCAGATAAGTTGAGCGGAAGGCTTCAGTAAAGCCATACATCAAGAATATTTGCGTAACCGGCAAAGCTTTACGTAATCGTTCCAATGTCGAGCGCGGCATGGCACCACCTGAACTAGTCATATAACGCAATGAAGACACTTGCCCCCAATCCAACTGAGCCAGTTGAATCCATAGCGGTGGAACCGTCGCAAGGCCAGTGATCTGCTGTTCTTTGATAATATGAACAATGTCACGCGGCAACAGATAATTCATCAAAACATTTGCCGCACCGACATAAAACGCAGTAGTGAGCTGACTCAATCCATAATCGAAACTCAGCGGCAACACGGTTAGAATCCGGTCATCGTGTTGATTTCCTAAATACTGCGTTACACTTTTTGCACCAGCTACCAGGTTACGATGTGAAAGTACGACCCCCTTTGGTTTGCCGGTACTGCCAGAAGTATAGAGAATCGCCGCCATATCACTATCGATTGTGGGTAATGCAGCGCAAATCCGGTTTGCAGCATGCAATGCTTCCCAACTCATAACGAAAAGACCGGCAATAACTGGGGGTCCATCCTTAGCATCTACCACAACAACCGCATGCAGATCATGACAAGACGGCAAAACTGCTTGCAGTAATTTCAAGCGTTCCAATGAAGTAACCAGTATTCGCACATTACAATCGGTCAGAATGTAAGCTACCTGCTCAGGCTTTAATACTGGATTTACTGGGACAAGTACACCACCTGCCGCAGAAGTAGCAAATAATGCTACCACTGTCTCTAAGCGCTTCTCAAGATAAACGGCGACACGTTCACTGCGGCTTAAACCAAGCGCACGCAAACCACTGGATTTTGCCTCAATCTCTTCAGCCAGACTGGCATAACCCATTATTTGATCTTGGTACAACAATGCTTCAGCATCGGGTGTACGGTCAGCCGCTTTAAGAATCAGATCATGAATTAAGTCAGTCATTTATCAAATATATCACTGCATACAGGCAAGGAAATCACCTGGATTAAATTGAAACATTATAATCGGCTTTAGCCTACAAGCTATTATCAACGTGCATCTTAGCGGCAAAAGTCCGGGCAAAAGAAACACTGCTTTGGCAGAATCGCGTACACTATCTATTTTAGATAATTAGCATAACAGTAGACACAACAATTATGATGGTACGTACACGCTTTGCACCCAGTCCGACCGGTTATCTCCACATTGGTGGCGCGCGCACCGCACTTTTTTCCTGGGCCTATGCACGCAAACATGGCGGTAAATTTATTCTGCGCATTGAAGACACTGACCTGGAACGTTCGACTCAACAATCGATCCAGGCAATTCTGGATGGCATGGCGTGGTTAGGACTGGATTATGATGAAGGACCGTTCTATCAGATGCAGCGATTAGCGCGTTATCATGAAATTGCCGAACAATTGTTACAGAATAACCAAGCCTATTATTGCTACGCAACCAAAGAAGAATTGGAAGAAATGCGTGAACAGCAATTGGCTGCCGGCCTAAAACCACGCTACGATGGCCGTTGGCGCGATTCAAAAAAAACGCCGCCCGCCGGTGTCAAACCAGTACTTCGATTCAAAAACCCATCGCAAGGGCATGTCACAATTAATGATCAAATTAAGGGACGCATCACTGTCGCCAATAGTGAATTGGATGACTTAGTGTTGTTACGCGGTGATGGCGTGCCGACTTACAATTTCAGTGTGGTAATTGACGATCTGGATATGAATATCAGCCATGTCATCCGTGGCGATGATCACGTTAACAACACGCCGCGTCAAATTAACATTCTCAAAGCATTGAATGCACCGCTGCCAGAATATGCGCATGTCCCCATGATATTGGGTGCCAATGGCGAGCGATTATCCAAACGGCATGGCGCTGTCTCTGTTATTCAATACCGTGAAGACGGTTATTTACCGGAAGCCCTATTGAACTATCTAGCACGACTCGGATGGTCGCATGGCGATGAAGAAATATTCAGCCGCGAGCAATTGGTTGAGTGGTTTGATTTATCGGCAATCAGCCGCTCCCCGGCCAAATTCAATCCGGAGAAACTGCATTGGATCAACCAGCAATATCTCAAGAAAACCGATAACATGCGCTTGGCTGAATTGGCCATTCCTTTCCTGGCAAAAGATGAATGCCACATTGCCGGTGGTCCCGATTTAGCGCTTATTGTGGATTTACTGAAGGAAAGAGTGAATACCATCGAAGAACTGGCGGATGCAGCAGTTTACTTCTATCGCCCGCTGGAACCCACCGATGAATTGAAAGCGCAATATCTAACCGCAGAAGCAAAACCTATCCTAGCCAGTCTGATAGAAAAATTTAGCCATATAGAATGGACCCGCGAATCAATCCATCATGAAATTAAAACAGCAGCCAAGAGTCACGATGTCAAATTACCTAAAATTGCTATGCCATTGAGGGTTATGGTGACCGGTGAAGTACACACGCCCTCCATTGATGCGGTCTTGGAATTGCTTGGCCGTGAAGAAACACTCACCCGTATGAACAGCCGTCTAAGCAGCTTTACTGATTGATCTTTTCTTTACAATGATTCAAGGCATCAGTATAATCCCTCTTCCTTTGATCAGGGGGTATAGCTCAGCTGGGAGAGCGCTTGCATGGCATGCAAGAGGTCAGCGGTTCGATCCCGCTTATCTCCACCAGTTCATCTTAATAGAACGACGCTATAGCGACATAAAACTTTGTCCCCATCGTCTAGAGGCCTAGGACATCGCCCTTTCACGGCGGTAACACGAGTTCGAATCTCGTTGGGGACGCCAAACAAAACAGATGGTTGTAGAAATTCTGAAATTTTTTCTTCTCCGTGCAAAATCTGTGCGTAATACATGAGGTTGGAATCTTTCGGCATTTTAGAGGAATTGTGTCTATCGAATTCCCGTCACAAGGGTGGTCACATCAAATTAAAATACTCCCAAAGAATACGCATGCTCTTCGCCCAAAATTGAACAAACTGGATTAGCACCTTTATACTCAAAATCAGCGAGATTAAGGCGAATATCTTTTCAAATAAGCTTCAAGCAAACTATGAAAGCAGCGAGCGCCATAGGAAACCGCAATAGAGCTAGCAATCGATATTGCAAAAATTCTGGTACATAAATGAATCCAAGGGTATAGGGATTGCTCAATGTTATAGATCAGCCGCTATTCATGTAGCCAACAGTACCCGTGATGGCAATGGGAGATCCAATCGCAGCTAAAGTGCCAAGGCTCTTTTTATGTTCACATTCTTATACCCAGGTAGGTAACGGCGAGGAAACCGCCACCAACAGCGGCAAGTACTGATACAGATCCAATCCCAATTCCGGTCACAATTAATCCGAGAAAGATCGCCGGTTCTGAGTGAATCGCCCCGGGTTTTCCAGAGATAAAATGATTTGAGAGGAGGAAGAGATGAAGAATCAAATCAGTTATTCACCGGAAGTACGAGAACGAGCGGTAAGATTGGTATTCGAGCAGCAAAAGGAGCATGAATCGCAATGGTCAGCGATCAAGTCGATCGCATCAAAGATTGGCTGCACAGCGGAGACGTTACGTATTTGGGTTCGCCGATCGGAAATCGATCAGGGAATTCGAGGCAGCATGTCGACTGCGGATCGTGAGAGACTCAAGGAATTGGAACGAGAGAATCTGGAATTAAAGCGAGCCAACGAGATATTACGTAAGGCATCGGCCT
>CAMCBD010000105.1 GCA_945872825.1 Nitrosomonas ureae | reverse complement strand
TTTCATCAAGGTCTTGATAACCAAACTCCCAATGAGGTTTATTATCAATATCAAGCAATTCATCAGGCTGCCTGAGCTTGATTAACTACCCATATCAGAGCTTAATTCTACTCTCAGGTTGGACAGTTGCAGGAGACCACTTCAGTGTTTCTTCAATTGAAACTTTGTTCATAATTAATTTTCTGCAATAGAAAATAAGCGCTGATACTCTTTAATCGCATACCGATCCGTCATTCCAGCAATATAGTCAGCAATCGCCTGGTGTCCTTCCTGCTCAAATTTTTTCTGGTATTTGACAGGCAACAACAATATCTCCGAGCTAAAAGCTACAAATAACTTCTCAATCGTATGACGCGCTCTGTTATTCATACGTACCACACGAAAATGCCGGTAAAGGTTATCGAACAAAAATTTTTTCAATTCTTGCTGTTCCTTCTTGATCTGCTGGCTGAAGCCGATTAGCGGCGGCGCTGCATGCACTGCAACCAGCGTATCGATACCTGCGTCTTTGATATTGCGGGTACTTTGCTGAATAAGATCGGTTACCAATGTATTGATCATGCTACGCACTGTTTCATAAACCATGCGACGTTCCGATAGTACCGGATATTTATCTTTCACTTGTGTCAGATGACGCGAAAAAATAGATACTTCTTCCAATTGACTCAACGTGATTAACCCCGAACGCAATCCATCATCCACATCGTGATTATTATAGGCAATTTCGTCAGAAAAATTGGCTAACTGCGCTTCCAGAGAAGGATTTTTATGCTGCAAAAAACGCTCTCCTAATAAACCAAGTTTGGGAATGTTTTTTCTCGCCACATGCTTGAGTATTCCTTCCCGTGTTTCATAGCAAAGATTCAGACCATCAAAAGCGGCATAACGTTCTTCAAGAACATCCACAACCCGCAAAGATTGGAGATTATGTTCAAAACCACCATAATCCCGCATGCAATCATTCAACACATCCTGACCAGCATGCCCAAATGGAGTGTGCCCCAGATCATGAGCAAGTGAAATCGCCTCAACCAAATCTTCATTCAATCCCAAGTTTCTTGCAATCGAACGCCCTATCTGCGCAACTTCCAGGCTATGCGTCAAGCGTGTACGAAACAAGTCTCCTTCATGATTGACAAAAACCTGGGTTTTATACTCCAGGCGGCGAAAGGCTGTGGAGTGTATGATTCGATCCCGGTCACGCTGAAATTCACTCCGCCCGGCAGGTGGCTCTTCAGGAATCATGCGTCCTCGTGAATTCTCAGAAGATACCGCATAAGCAGTCAGCTTATTCATCACTCATACAAGCCAAAATCGTTTCATTCAGTATGGCCGGGGAAATATCCGCCCGCATTACTGCTTCACCGATGCGATTGAGAACAATAAAACGTGCTCTGCCTGCATCCACTTTTTTGTCCAGCATCATCAATTGCAAATATTTTTCCGGCGGCATTCTGGGTGCTTCAACCGGCAATCCAGCCTGTAAAAAAATCTTGCGGATACGGCTAACATCCGCTTCGCTGATGAGCTTCATGCGCCGGGATAGATCAGCTGCCAGCACGATGCCGGCCGCCACCGCTTCACCATGTAACCAGACACCGTACCCCATCCCATTTTCTATGGCATGTCCAAATGTATGACCCAGATTCAGCAAAGCCCGTACCCCTTCTTCCTTTTCATCTGCAGCGACTATTTCAGCTTTGTTCTCACAACTGCGTTGGATCGCTTCATTCAACGTCACCGGATCTCGTGCTAACAAGCGATGCATATTTCGCTCCAGCCAATCAAAGAAGGCTGGATCACGAATCAAGCCATACTTGATAATTTCAGCAAGACCCGCGCGTAACTCTCTATCCGGTAACGTATTCAATGTTGCGCTGTCCGCCAGTACCATACGCGGCTGATAAAAAGCGCCGATCATGTTTTTACCTAAGGGGTGATTAATACCGGTTTTACCCCCTACCGAGGAATCAACCTGCGCCAGCAGTGTCGTGGGAATCTGAATAAATGGCACGCCCCGTAAATAAGTCGCCGCAGCAAATCCGGTCAAATCACCGATCACACCACCACCCAGCGCCAGAATGGTAGTATTTCGTTCACAGTGATTTTTGAGGAGCGCATCAAAAATTAAATTTAAAGTTTCCCAATTTTTATGGGCTTCGCCATCCGGCAGGATGATCGAAACAGAAATAACCCCCTGCTTCTCCAATGCTATGCGCAAATTATCCAAATATAGCGGTGCAATCGTTGTGTTGCTGACGATAGCGACTCTTTTTTGCGGCAGGCAAGACACGATCAAGTCAATCTGTTGCAGGATTCCGTGACCGATATGGATGGGGTAGCTACGCTTTTCTGACGTAGGCGTAAAATCTACCGTGATAGTTTGCATGGCATTTTTGTTATTATTTTGCATTATATTGTTGAAATCAATGGATATTAACTTATTAATGAGTTTTTGTACTAAAAAACGGACACCTTGCTTCCCGCTATCGATGATGACATGAGCTGTTTCACGATACAGTGCATCCCGCTGCGCATAGAGTTCATTCAATCTTGCAAACAAATTTTGTGTCTGAAGTAATGGCCGGTTTTTATCATACCGGGTGCGGCGATACAAATCATTAACCGATGCCCGGAGATAAATAACGATCCCGCCGCGCTGCAGTATCTGACGATTCTCCCGGCTCAGCACTGCGCCACCACCGGTAGCCAATACGATATTATTCTTCTTAACCAGCTCAGCCAACACTTCAGATTCACGTTTACGAAAGCCAGCTTCACCTTCAATCTCAAATATCACCGGAATTTTTACGCCGGTACGGTCCTGTATCTCATGGTCTGAGTCGATAAATTCCTTACCCAGAGAATTAGCCAGTGCTTTACCTATGGTCGTTTTGCCGGCACCCATCATACCCACCAGGATTATATTGATATTCCCCAGTTTTTTCTGAGCGGGTTGGAGTATTTTCGTTTTGCTTAAATTCATACCCGTGATTGTAGCAGCAGTAAGTACGCAGATACACTCACTGGTTAGTCACGCCTTGTCAGTCAATTCTGAGTCTTTTTAACAGGCTTGAAGGATAACGCGGGTTTTTGCATTGTGTTTTGCTCAGCTTTAGGCTACTTAGGAGGCTGTTTGCTCACAAACCAGGAAAAAAATAACGGCACAAATATCGTCGCAATCAGAGTCGCCATAATCATCCCGCCAAAGACGCCTGTTCCCATCGATTGCCGAGCTGCTGAGCCAGCACCCGTCGCAAGCACCAAAGGAACAACCCCTAATATAAAAGCCATGGAAGTCATTACAATGGGCCGGAAACGTAGCTGAGCGGATTGAATGGCTGCTTGTTTAATCGCAACACCTTCTTTCATCCTCTGGTTGGCAAATTCGACCAGTAAAATTGCATTTTTTGCTGTCAACCCGATTAATGTCACCATCCCAATTTGAAAATAAATGTCATTCGGCATATCGCGTAACAAAATCGCTATCAACGCACCCACCATCGCGAATGGAATCGCCATAATGACAGCCAATGGCAGTGCCCAGGTTTCAAATTGCGCCGCCAGAATCAAGAAAACCATCACCACGGCCAAACTAAACGCAAAAATTGCCGCCGAACCCATTTTCTTTTCCTGAAATGCGGCACCAGTCCAGGCGATCTGATAACCCTCTGGCAATGTTCTGGCTGCAATACTTTCAACCAGTGCAATCGCATCCCCGGAACTGACCCCACTCGCACCGCTTCCCATTATTTTTGCCGACAGTAGACCGTTGAATCGCTCCAATTGCTCTGCACCCACGATATGCTTTACTGTGCTCAGTGCAGATAAAGGAATCATTGAGCCGGATTCTGAACGCACATAAACTTTTCCGAGATCCTCCGCTTTCATGCGATAAGCCGCTTCAGCTTGCAACTGCACGCGATAGGTCCGTCCGGAACGATTAAAATCATTCACATAAAATGATCCCATGGTGCTTTGAAGCGCGGCGTAGATATCTGAAATGGAAACGCCCTGCGCGATGGCTTTGGCTTCATTCACTTCAACGAAATATTGCGGCACCGATGTTCGCAAGAAAGTATTCACAGTCGCCAGCTTGGGTTCCTGTTTCAGGGTTTGTACCAGCTCATTCACCACACTGGCCAATTGCGCTGTCTCTGAATTTGCACGGCTTTGAACAAATAGTTCAAAGCCGCCCGTACTACCCAAACCACGTATCGCCGGCGGATTAAAGGCTATCGCCAAACCATCCGGTTGTTGCGCGCCGATCAGAAACAATTTTTTCACAATATCCGTAGCGGTTGTGGAGCGTTCTGACCAATCCTTTAAACGGATGAACATGGTCGAAACATTGGTTTTATTGCCGCCGCCAATAAAATCCAATCCATTAACCGCGAACTGAAAAGCCACGGCAGATTCCTTTGCCATCTCGGTATTGATGGTATCCGCCGTGCTGACTGTTCTCGCCAGTGTTGCACCATCTGGCAAGATCACCGCCGCAATCACATAACCTGGGTCTTCCGGCGGAACAAAGCTTTCCGGAATATTTTTTACCAAATAAACCAGACCAGCAACCATCACCAGAAATATCAGCGCGCTTCTGGCCACATGCCGCAAACTCAAACCAACCATACCCACATAGAATTTGCGTGCACGCTCAAAGTGAGCATTAAACCAGGTAAAAAAAACAAATTGACGGTGTGTGGGCCGGAGTAAGACCGCACACAATGTAGGCGTCAGCGTTAAAGCGACAATACCGGAAATAACACCGGCGACAGCCACTGTCACGGCAAACTGCTGGTACAGCTCCCCGGCGATACCGCCGAGAAAAGCAACAGGGATAAAAACCGCCACCAAAACCATTGTCATCGCCACCACGGCACTGGATACCTGCTGCATCGCTTTGATGGCCGCATCAATCGGCGACAACTTTTCCTGTGACATCAAGCGTTCAATATTTTCCAGCACGACAATCGCGTCATCGACCACTATGCCGATCGAAAGCACCATCGCAAACAACGTCAACGTATTGATTGAGTAGCCCAGTAGCCATAACCCTGCAAAGGTGCCGATCAAGGAAATCGGGATGGCAATGATCGGAATTAGTGTGGCACGCCAACTCTGCAGAAACAAATAAACCACCAGAACCACCAGCAGCATCGCCTCCCCCAGAGTTTTTACCACTTCCCAGATCGATTCTTTAACAAACACGCTGGTATCATAAGAAATAACGTATTCCATGCCTTCTGGAAAATATTGTTTCAGCTCATTCATCTTGGCTTTAACGGCTGCCGCAGTATCCAGCGCATTGGCACCCGAACGCAGAAAAATACCAATCCCTAATCCAGGCTCGCCGTTGAGTAAGGTACGCGTTGCATAATCTTGCGCGCCCAGCTCAATTCGCGCCACATCTTTCAGATAGAGCACACCGCGCGGCCCATCCGAGCGCAGAATAATATCCTCAAATTGTTCCGGCTCTAATAATCGCCCTTTCGCGGTCACGGTATAAACCAATTGTTGATCCGCCAAGGCCGGTTCCTGGCCTATTTTCCCGATAGCTTGCTGCGCATTCTGTGCCCGGATGGCGCTCGCAATGTCAGTGGTTGTAATACCTAACTGTGCCATCCGATCAGGTCGCAACCAAATCCGCATGGAATAATCCTGTGCGCCAAAAACCCGGGCTTCGCCAACACCGCTGGCACGTCTCATATCATCCAAGATATTGATTGTAATGAAATTGCTCAAAAATAGCGGTGTGTGCTTCGGATCTTTGGAAGTCATCGCAAAAACCAGTAGCAGATCGTTGGAGCGTTTCTGAATCGTAATGCCGGTGCGCCTCACTTCATCGGGCAAACGTGCCAAGGCGGTATTGACTTCATTGCTGACATTAAAAGTAGCCCTGTCAATATCGGTTCCAATTTCAAAAGTAATGGTAATCGTCAGGCGGCCGCTTGAATCAGCGCTGGAATTAAAATACAACAAACCTTCAATTGCGCTGAGTTTCTCCTCGATCGGCGCAGCCACAGTTTTTATCATTGTCTCGGCACTTGCGCCCGGAAATGTTGCGGTCACAATCACCGTTGGCGGCGTGATCCTTGGATACTGTTCGATCGGTAATTGCGTAGCCGCAGCCAATCCTGCCAGAACAATAATGATCGACAAAACCGAAGCAAAAATCGGTCGGGTAATAAAGAATCTGGCCATGTGTGCAGTTGCTATTTAATTTGTAGATGCCGCATCGGATTGTGCAGAAGGTAAATATCCCGCAATTGCGGATCAACCACTTTGCTGGGCGTTAGTTTGATCATATTGTCTATAACCACTCTATCCCCTGCGTTCAATCCATCCAAAATGATCCAATCCTTTCCAATCCAATCACCTGCAATGACAGGGCGCTGTACCACTGCATTGTTCTCATTAATGACATAAACATATCGCCCCAGATCCGAAGTCAGAACCGCAACCTGGGGCACCCTATAAACAGTTCTGGATTCTCCTGCGGTAACCCGCACACGAACGAATTGACCGGGCAAAATGCGTTGACTGCTATTTTCAAAGGTTGCTCGCAATTGTTGTGTACCGAGTAGTGGATCTATTTTACTGGCGGAAAAATTGAGTTTACCTTCCTGCTGATACTCGGACCCATCTGGCAAAATCATGCTGACACTGCGGACATTTTTTTCATTTAAATGTCCGCCGAATTGCGCCACTTCATTATCCGAAAAACTAAACCGTACCCATATCGGAGAGAGTTGGGTCAATGTTGTCAATACACTGTTATTGGCGGATACCAGCGCACCTTCGGAAAAAAGAGAGCATCCCGTCATCCCATTCACTGGCGCTTTGACCGTGGTATAGGAAAGGTTGAGTTCCGCTTGCTGTACACGCACTTTCGCAGCTTGCAAAGCAGCTCCTGCAATAGCCAGATCTGCTTTTGCCACATCATAGGCACGCTGACTGACAAAATTCTCAGCCAGCAATTGCCGCTGGCGATTTTCTTCACTTTGGGCACGCATAACACGAACATTCTGCTCAAGAAATGAAGTGGTCTCCTGCAACTGTCCAACCTGAGAGTAGAATTAAGCTCTGATATGGGTAGTTAATCAAGCTCAGGCAGCCTGATGAATTGCTTGATATTGATAATAAACCTCATTGGGAGTTTGGTTATCAAGACCTTGATGAAAGCG
>CAMCBD010000104.1 GCA_945872825.1 Nitrosomonas ureae | reverse complement strand
CGATTTTTACCTAACAGCAGAGCTGCTTTGCTGGCGGGTATATCAATGCAAAAGCATTGAATTATTTTTCTAATGTAATAATCGCTTAATTTACTGTTTCTTAACATCTTACTAGACTAACAGATTGTATCTCCTAGTCTAGAGCCAATTTAATTATTAGGACTATTTGTTGAATGCAAAGAAACTTCTTAAGCGACTGTGCTTGCGTTGTTAACCATCTCTCTCTTCTTAAGGAAGAGAGAGATTGCCTGCTGCTAGTAGCGCTCAGCTTCCGGTTTGTCAGTTGCATAGGAGTGAATAGTATAACTAATGCTCCGTCCTGCACCTTCTTGACGTACTAAACCAAAACCTGGTTCTTTCTTTGGCCGATTGACAATATAAGACATGGTCGGACTTTCCACGCCGCGTGTCGAGTTAAATGCAGTCACGCGGATATAGTGGTTTGGAAAAGTTTTACGACAACTATTGATTTCCAGCAAAATTCCCGCAGGATCCTTCAAATCAAACATTGGATTGCCAAACATTTCCCAATAGGTATTCCGTGGATGCGGGTCATCCGTGTATTCAATTCCGATTGCCCAGCCATTATTCAACGCATACTTGAGTTGTGTTGAAATTTGCTTGTCGGTCAACGGGGGCAGGAAAGAAAATTGCCCCTGTGTGACGATATTACCTGGATTGGTCATCATAATTATTTCTCCTAAAATGATTAAACGTTAGCAGTCGTGGATGGCACAAAGTCAGCGGTATCCGTAGAATCGTAGTTAAAGGTGATATCTTTCCACGTTTCCAGCGCTTGTTTGAGCGGCGTGCACCACTTGGCAGCATCTTCAAGAATTTGCGGACCTTCTTTAACGTAATCCCGGCCTTCATTACGCGCCAGAACCATAGCTTCGAGTGCGACACGGTTTGCTGTTGCGCCTGCCTGGATCCCTTGAGGATGGCCGATCGTACCGCCACCGAACTGCAATATCACATCTTCGCCGAGATAATCGAGCAACTGATGCATCTGGCCTGCATGAATACCACCTGAAGCGACAGGCATGACTTTATTAAGTGACGCCCAGTCTTGATCAAAGAACAGTCCGTGTTCTAGATTCTTTTCAGTATGTGTGTCGCGCAAGGTGTCGTAAAAGCCCTTGATCATAAGCGGATCGCCTTCAAGCTTACCAACCACCGTGCCTGCATGAATATGATCGACACCCGCCATACGCATCCATTTACAAATCACACGGAAATTCATGCCGTGATTTTTCTGGCGTGAATAGGTCGAATTACCCGCACGATGCAGATGCAATATCATGTCGTTTCTACGTGCCCACTTTGCCATCGACTGAATCGCGGTATAACCGATCACCAGATCGATCATGACGATGACTGAGCCCAGAGATTTTGCAAACTCCGCTCTTTCATACATGTCTTCCATCGTGCCAGCCGTCACATTCAAATAATGCCCTTTGACTTCCCCCGTAGCTGCAGAAGCTTTATTGACTGCTTCCATGCAATACAGGAAACGATCACGCCAGTGCATAAAAGGTTGTGAGTTAATATTCTCATCGTCTTTCATGAAATCCAGGCCGCCTTTAAGGCCTTCGTATACAACGCGTCCGTAGTTACGTCCGGAAAGACCCAGTTTGGGTTTGGTTGTTGCACCCAGTAACGGACGACCAAACTTATCTAAACGTTCACGTTCTACCACGATACCTGTTGCTGGGCCTTGGAAAGTTTTCAGGTAAGCAACGGGAATACGCATGTCTTCCAGACGCAGTGCCTTGACTGCTTTGAAGCCAAATACGTTACCGATAATGGAAGCGGTCAAGTTTGCGATCGAACCTTCTTCGAATAAATCGATATCATAGGCGATATAGGCAAAGTATTGCGCTTCGTTTTTAGTACCCGTGCCTGTATTTGGAACCAGCTCAGACTTATATGCTTTAGCGCGATAGAGTTCACATGCAGTCAGTCGGTCAGTCCATACCACGGTCCATGTTGCCGTAGAGGATTCTCCTGCGACCGCTGCCGCTGCTTCTTCATGATCTACTCCTGGCTGAGGCGTGATGCGAAACATCGCAACGACGTCCGTATCTTTGGGTACATAGCTAGGTTCCCAGTAGCCCATTTTTTTGTACGGAATGACACCGGATTTGTAACGTTCTTTACCTTCTTTCATGGTTTCTGAAGCCATAATTTTCTCCAAGTGATTGAAAAGCCAACGCTATAAACTTTAGTTAGGAAGTAGACATCAGCGGGTGAAAGTATGGTAGTTTTTTTAAACCATAAATAACAATCAAATATTTATATGGTTGTGATAGATTTATATCTATGATATATTTTTATAGGCCGATAATAAAAGGAGGGACTCATGCGTCACAGCACGTTGCGGCAACTTGAAGTTTTTGAAGCGATTGCCCGCTTGAAAAGCTTTACTCGTGCAGCCGAAGAGTTATTCTTGACACAGCCGACGGTATCGATGCAAATCAAGAAACTGACGGATGAGATTGGGCTACCTTTGTTTGAACAAATCGGTAAAAAAATCTATCTGACCGATGCAGGAAAAGAACTATATCAAACCTGCCTGGGTATTTTTGAACATTTTTCCCGTTTTGAAATGATCGCATCGGATATGAAAGGCTTGAAATCAGGAAAACTGCGGCTTGCGGTGGTTACTACCGCGAAATATTTTACGCCACGTTTATTGGGCATGTTTTGCCAGGAATACCCCGGCATAGACGTCGCACTGATAGTGACGAATCGTGAGCGTGTTCTGGAAAGATTAAGCAGTAATCAAGACGATCTATATATCTTGGGGCAAGTTCCGGATGCCATTGATGCCGTAGCGGAAGTATTTCTGGACAATCCATTGGTTGTTCTTGCTGCGGCAGATCACCCGCTTGCGAATGAAAAAAGAATTACCGTTGATCGCATCAGTGATGAGCCCTTTATTATGCGTGAACCGGGCTCAGGAACGAGGATGGCGACAGAACGTTTTTTTTGGGAACGTAGTCATAAATTGAAAGTCCGAATGGAATTGGGCAGCAATGAGGCGATTAAGCAAGCTATTGTTGGTAGATTGGGTATCGCCGTCTTGTCACGACATACTCTGGCGCTTGACGCGCCGATGGGGCAGCTTGCGATACTTGATGTTGAAGGATTTCCAATTGAACGTCATTGGTATTTTGCTTATCCATCCGGAAAGCAGTTGTCAATTGTGGCGCAGACGTTCTTGGAGTATTTGCGGCAGGCATCCGATTACCTGGAAGATTTATCATGCCGCCATGCGATTTCCGGGCATTGCCCGCTGTTAAAAAATGAAACGACATAGAGTCCGATGCCTAACATCAGCAGAACCAAAAAATTACTGACTAATGATTTGCTGATAGGAGTTTTACAATGACACACTATATCGCCTGGTTTGATCAATTAACGATGAAAGATGTGGGCTTGGTTGGCGGTAAGAATGCCTCGCTGGGAGAAATGATTAGCCATCTTTCACAGGCAGGTGTGAACGTACCGGCAGGTTTTGCGACCACGACAAAGGCTTATCGGGAGTTTTTGATTGCCAATGGGCTCGTTGATCGTATCAATCATGTATTGGCTGGATTGGATATTGACGATATCAATGCACTGACCACCGCCGGTAAGACCATTCGCGATTGGATGCTGAGTGCTACGCTACCGGATACTATTTTGCACGCGGTGTCGGAAGCCTACGAGAAACTGGCAGCAGGCAGCGGGGATGATGCGGTTTCCTTTGCGGTGCGTTCATCAGCAACGGCTGAGGATTTGACCGATGCTTCGTTCGCCGGTCAGCAGGAAACGTTATTGAATGTCCACGGGCTGGATCAGATTATTGCAGCGATCAAAGTGGTGTTCGCGTCACTGTATAACGACCGCGCCATCGCTTATCGCGTTCATCAACATTTTCCGCACGATAAGGTGTATCTGTCCGCCGGGATTCAAAAAATGGTGCGCAGCGACTTAGGCGCCAGCGGCGTGATGTTCACGCTGGATACTGAATCCGGTTTCCGCGAAGCGATTTTTATCACCGCTGCGTATGGTTTAGGCGAAACCATTGTGCAGGGCACCGTTAATCCGGATGAATTCTATGTGTACAAGCGCGGGCTGTCCGCCGGGAAGCCAGCCATTTTGTCGCGGCGGCTAGGCACTAAAGCCATCGAAATGATTTATGGCGATAAAAAAAGCGCTAACGATGCACTCACGCTTACGCGCGAGGTAGAAACTGAGCGCCGCATGCGTTTTTCGTTATCGGATAACCAAGTGGAAGCATTGGCGCGACAAGCCCTGATTATTGAACAGCACTATGGTCGCCCAATGGACATTGAATGGGCGCTGGATGGATTAGATGGGCAGCTGTACATCGTACAGGCTCGTCCTGAAACCGTTGAAAGCCGCACTAACCAAGTCATAGAACGCTTTAAACTCAATAACAAAGGAGAAGTGCTCGCAGAAGGCCGGGCGATTGGACATAAAATTGGTCAGGGAACAGCCCGCCTGATCATGGGTATCGAGCAGATGCATGCAGTGCAATCCGGTGATGTGTTGGTTACCGAAATGACCGATCCGGACTGGGAGCCGATCATGAAGCGGGCTTCTGCGATTGTTACCAATCGCGGTGGACGTACTTGTCATGCGGCCATTATTGCACGGGAAATGGGAATTCCAGCCGTGGTCGGTTGTGGCGATGCGACAGCACATATCGCGGAGGGTGCGCAAATCACGGTTTCTTGTGCCGAAGGCGATGCCGGTTATGTGTATGCAGGACTATTACCATTCGAGCATACCACGGCGGATACCGGTCAATTGCCAGAGTTGCCGGTAAAAATCATGATGAATATTGGCAATCCGTCGCATGCTTTTACATTTTCCCGCATTCCCAATCAAGGCGTCGGGTTGGCCCGGCTGGAATTTATCATTAACAACATGATTGGCATTCATCCCAAAGCGCTTTTGGAGTTTGATCAGTTACCCGAGGCACTGAAAGCTGAAATTAGCAGCCGTATCGCGGGTTATGAAAATCCCGTTCGCTTTTATGTGGAAAGATTGGTCGAGGGTATTGCCACGTTAGCCGCCGCTTTCTATCCGCATCCTGTGATCGTGCGCACATCCGATTTTAAGTCCAATGAGTATGCGAATCTGATTGCGGGCAGCCGCTATGAACCCCAGGAGGAAAACCCAATGATTGGTTTTCGGGGCGCATCACGCTATCTTGCAGCAGCTTTTCAGGATTGCTTTGAGCTCGAATGCAGCGCTTTACGCAAAGTGCGCGACGACATGGGACTCACCAATGTTGAGATCATGATCCCCTTCTGCCGGACACTCGAAGAAGCGGAACAAGTGGCCGCGTTACTCGCATCGCAAGGGCTGGTACGCGGTCAGAATGGTTTACGCTTGATCATGATGTGCGAAATTCCTTCCAATGCGTTACTTGCGGAAGAATTTCTACAGTATTTCGATGGCTTCTCCATCGGCTCCAATGATATGACACAGCTCACGCTCGGTATTGATCGCGATTCCAGTTTGGTTTCCCATGTATTCGATGAACGCAATCCCGCCGTCAAGAAATTACTGAAAATGGCCATTGATGCTTGCCACAAGCAAGGGAAATATATTGGAATCTGCGGGCAAGGACCTTCGGATTACCCGGATTTTGCCGCCTGGCTTTATGAGCAGGGAATCAGCAGCTTATCGCTCAACCCGGATTCAGTCACGGAAACGTGGCTTCATCTCGCCAGCATGAACAAAAAATGACCAAGCAAAAACGTACGGTTTTTTATTTATCCGATCGCACCGGCATCACCGCGGAAACACTCGGGCACAGTTTGTTGACTCAGTTTGATGGTATTGAATGGGAGACGATCAACGTACCTTTTTTCGACGATATTGATAAAGCCGCAGCCGTGTTAGCTCAGATTAATCACGCTGCCGAGTGTGACGGACATCGGCCGTTGGTGTTTAGTACTTTGCTGAAACCGGAAATTCTGGAAGTCATCAAACAAGCGAACTGTCGCCTATTCGATTTCTTTGAAACATTTATCCGTTCCATTGAAGAAGAATTAGACCAGCCATTTGCCCGTATGGCTGGGCGCTCTCATGGCCTACAACATCATTTGTCGTATTTCAAACGGATCGCCGCCATCAATTACGTATTGGCGCATGATGATGGCGTCAATCCCAAGAATTTTGCAGAAGCGGACATCATTCTGACCGGTCTCTCGCGTTCCGGTAAAACGCCCACCTGCCTGTATTTGGGATTGCAATACGGTATCGCTGCGGCGAATTATCCGCTGACGGAAGAAGATATGCCTGTTCTGCAATTACCGAAGGTATTGGAAAATGTCAGAAGCAAGTTATTTGGATTGACACTCAGTGCCGCACAACTGCATTTCATCCGGCAGGAACGCCGTCCGGATAGTCAGTATGCTTCGCTTGTGCAATGTCAGCGGGAAATTCAATGGCAGGAATCGCTATTCCATCTATTCAATATTCCCTATCTGGACACAACACGCATTTCTATTGAGGAAATTAGCGCGACTATATTGAATCGTTGCGGATTGAAGCGGCAGTTGTATGGTTGATCAAGTTAGATTGATGCGCTAGATAAACCGCTATCAATTGGATGTTCTAAAGCTACTTTCCATTAACTATCAGAAGATCTGGAGTGACTGTATTTCGGTATGATCTGTTAAGAAGAGGCAATATAACTGGAATAAAGCAGAAAGTACTAAGCCTTAAGGTATTTCTTTAGAACTGTATTGAGCGCATCGAGATCTACTGGTTTGGTAACAAAATCATTCATACCCGATTCGAGGCATGCATTTCTATCATCTTGATAAGCATTCGCAGTAAAAGCTATTATTGGGACCAGCACGCCATGCTCTCTTAACATTCGAGTAGACTGCATACCATCCATTTCGGGCATTTGCATGTCCATCAGGATAAGATAAAACTTATTTTTCAGTGCTAAATCAAAAGCTTCTTTGCCATTGGTGGCTTTGGTCACATTTAACTCGAATTTATATAAAATTTGCTCCAATACTAATTGATTTACTGGATTGTCTTCCGCCACCAATACATGATAGCGATGACCAAACGTTTGCAAAGTTGTGATAGTTCGAGAGGCTGGATTTTCCTTTCGATTGACTGACCTAAGCGGGATGGTTAATCTGAAGGTGGATCCTTTTTTTGCCTCTGACTCAATTTCAATCAGCCTGAAGTGGTACCGCAAAACTGGACAGGTTGTTAAGCTCTGTTATGGACACTATAGAGGATCATAATCATGAGCAAGAAACGCACACAATATTCCAGTGAATTCAAAGCAAAAATAGCGCTGGCTGCGATACGGGGCGATGAAACCAT
>CAMCBD010000103.1 GCA_945872825.1 Nitrosomonas ureae | reverse complement strand
GCTAGTCGACCTTGGGGTTTAAAGTCAAGTCATTTGTCATAAAATCCCCCTATCTCCCCAATCAACTTCACAACCCTAAAATACACTTTCCCCTTTAATCACAACGATTAATTGGATAAAGATCTTCCTCAAATATTTTATAAAATTTTCTCCTATCGATTGAAAATAATATCCCGAGCTTTACACAATTTTTACCATTCACGCCAACCACCTATTAATGGAAAATAAATCCCTAATCTTATTGGACGTGAATCTATCTGTTGCATGACTTTTGCATAACGATTGAGTTGATTCTGATAGCGCATCTGTTCCCGGTCTAAGAAGTCTTGAATATCCGAGCCCTCGTGACTACTTGTTTTATAATCTATTATCCATCGGATTCCATTGGAATCACAGAAAGTTCTGTCGATCGCCCAAGTCATTGGCACATTATCATCGATACCAGTGATCTTTAATTCATTTTGTGCAGATTGCTGAGAACCCAGGATCCATTGCCCGCGCTTATCGTTAATTGCGTACGTCAATGCTAGCATGATGCGTTCGACTGCATAACCGATCTCCTTATTATTCCCACTCATACCGTCTGCTAACAAATTCTGTTTAAACTGATCTTTCAGCATTTGTATACGTACAGTATCCCAGCCATGCATTTCGTCCTCTGCAATTTTCTGCAACCATCGATGCACTACATTCCCCACATGACGAGCCATTTCACTTGCCCATGAAAATTCTATTTCTACTTGTATTTGTTTACCACCATATGACTCTTGCCAAGTTACTGATTTTGGAGCGTCCGGCAAAACCCATTCCGACCTCAATCGATAGATACTTTGATTCTCTATACCGCTGATATTTATTTCGCTATCTCTATCGATCAACTGACTGTACCCAGATGCAGTATTTTTTTCTATTGCATTAATATAAATGGATTGCACAGTTAACCATAACCTGTTTAGCAATGCCCCGGCAACTGGTCTCCTGAGCACTGTTTTTCCATCAGTATTTGGAGCCAAGCTGACATGGCCCAATAAATGCAAAGAATTTTTTGCACGTGTCGCAGCAACATAAAGCAAGCGATCGTTTTCAAGTTGTTCCTTGTCTCGATCCAGTTTTTCCATCCATAAGTAGATTGAATCAACTTCTGCCCCTGTTTCCTGAATCGGTGCAAGTAATAAATCTGAAACCGACACTCCCCTTACATCCATAACTTCGTTATGCGGTTGTTCGGTCCATTTCAGCAACCGCTTATCATTATTACGCGGCGCTCGACCAAGCCCAGGTACGATCACCGTATCAAATTCAAGTCCTTTGGCTTTATGGATCGTCATGATCTGCAAGGTGTCATCAGCATCCAGATCTGGCGAGGCATACAACACATTTAGTCCCTTTTCAAAGCTTGCCAAATCTTGAATAGCACCAGCTTCTTCATGTTCCTCAAGATAATCCAAATAAATCATGGCATCATCCAGATTATTTGCCGTGCAATCCCCATTTTTTTCAACTGGATTTATGCAGCCTGGACCGCCTAGCGCTTGCCAAAGTGCTTCAACCGTCATACGTAATGATTGGCGCTGCCGATGATCCATACAAGGTTTCAATATCTCCCGTACCCGACGTATGCGCATCATTGCATCGGTCGAAATGCAATACCAGTGATTTTCATCGCACATCAATTTCCACACAGTCATTTCTTTGATAATCACACCGTGAGCATTTTCATCCTTTCTAATACTCGCTAACGCGGCAATATCCATGAGCAAAAGGCCACACCAGGGTGCCCTTAACACTGCAAACCAGGCAAGGCGATCGGCCGGATTTATGAGTGCGCGCGTAAGCGTTAGCAAATCTTGTACCACAGACTTGTGATACAACAATTCGATATCAATAGCGCGGAACCGCAAACCGGATTTTTTTATTTGCTCGACAATTTCACGTAAATGACTACGATTACGCACTAAAATTGCTATCGTTCCGGTTGGATTATCACTCCGCGTTTGCGTGATAATTTCTACAACTTGCTGGGCTTCTGCAACATGACTTCTTTCAAAAAATGGATATAGCTTTACTGCAGTACCAGGCAATCGAGAATGTGTCGCAATCGAAGTGCTATAAGCCACTGCACCTGTTGCAATATCTTCGCGATCAGGCATGATTTGTGCAAAAGCAGTATTAATCCAATCAATAATGCCTTGCTGTGAACGGAAATTAGCTCTGAGTGTGATCGGCTGTAAAACCAGCTGACCAATCCCTGAATTTCGCGCTTGTAAAAAAAGTCCCACTTCTGCTTCACGAAACCGGTAAATGGATTGCATGGGATCACCCACCGCAAAAAGACTGCGCCCATCCCCAGCTCCCCAACTGGCAATAAGCTTCTCAATCAACTTAAATTGACTGATTGAAGTGTCCTGAAATTCATCAATCATCAAATGCTTAATACGATAATCCAATGCCAATGCCAGATCTGTCGGCGATTCAGAATCACCAAGTGCGAGCAATGCACGCTGCGCTACTTCTGAGAAATCCACATAACCGCTAGCTTGAAAAATAATATTGAGTTGTGCAACGGCATATGGCAACAGTCCGGTTATTGCCCCTAATATTTCCCATTGTTTATCGGAATAACAAGGCGGCGGAAGTTGGCGCATATCGTGAAGCGCCTGCCGGAATGCATCCTCTGGATTAAGTGACTCAATCAGAATTTCTCTTCGATTCTTCCACGCTCTCGCTTTGTCTTTTTCAGTCTTGGTGTTACCAGGTGGAAATCCTTCGTTGATAGAAATTCTTTTTCTCCAGTCACCCTCTTTGGTCAGCAATAATTCAGCAATACCGCACCAGTGCTCAACATCCGCCGTCGATAATGTTTCTAGTCGATCACAGAAACTAATCTTCGATGGCTTGGTTTCAGAGGAAAGTAGATTCGTGGCAGCATAACGCAGCAATTCCAGCAATTCATTGTGCATTGCCTTTGGAAATAGCCGGAAAACATGGCGCAATGCATTACGGCGTAAATTTTGCAGTGATGTTTCCAGCTCCTCTCTGGTTCTGCCATGGATATGGCGCAACCAATGATCGCGCCGCGACAACATTTCAGCGAGCAATGCTTCAATGCGCGCCATATCGTTATCCAGATGTTCGAGTAACCGCCCCACATCAAGAGCAATCTTATGTTTTTGCTCTACCAGCTCCAACGTAGCGCGCGCTGCTTCGAGATAAAAATCGGAAGCATCTTCGATTGTTTCCGGCTGTGCGCCGAATTTTGACAGCATCGGCATTTGCCGTGTCAATGAAGCACATAATGAATCAATCGTTTGTATCCGGAGCCGCTCCGGATTCTCGGCGATATGCCAGCCAGCCTGACGATCTCGTTGCAAAACAGCAGCCGACAGCTCACGATTCAGCTTTTCATAGGCAGTTTCGGCATCAGTAGATTTCTTCTCAACTTCGAGTGCTGCCAGAACGCGTGCACGCATTTCTGCTGCGGCTTTTCTGGTAAACGTAATCGCTACAATTTCTTCCGGCGCATCAACACAGGCCAACAATCGGAGATAGCGCTGAATCAGAAGCGCAGTTTTTCCCGAGCCTGCCGGTGCCTGCACGATAAATGATTGCGCAGGATCCAATGCGCGGTAGCGTTCATCTGCGTCAGGTATGCTTGCAGCATCAGCCATTTTCATTATCCTGTTCCATGCGCTTCTCGCCAATCCGCTCATGAATTCGGCAAAACGGCTGCATATCGCAATGCTCACAAGTTGCCGGAAAATTCTTGGGGTTTACTCTGGCGTCACCACTGCAGAAACCTTCTGCAAGATCCGTCAAATGTTGCCGCCATGTCACAATCAAATCCTCCCAGGAGTCGAATTGTTTACAAGCATTTAATTGCGAAAATACTTTCACGCCCGGGTCCGGCAACAAATCCGGATCTCGTACAATCGCTGCAAACCCCATTTCTCCTCGCTTAACAGCAGCAAATGCAGCGCCTGCAGCGTGCTGCTGTGCTTCGGTCATTACCAGATACAATGGAAGTTGCGGCTCATCCGGACGCTCTCCGAGCATAGTCTGAACGGATTGTTTCCGGGTTTTGTAATCAATCACGATATGCTGCCCGTCCTCCAACTCATCGACTCGATCCAGACGCGCATTCAATATCAGATCGCCTATCTGGATGGTGCGCTTCTCTTCGGTTGCAATGACGGTAAAATGCCCCCGCTTCTTCTCTTCATCCAACCATTCACGTACCAAGCGCACAAGACGCCATTGTTCAATCTGCGCAAATCGCCCAGAAAGTGCAATCGGTCTATACTGCTGCATCTGTAAAATTGCGTTGTCGGCGGCGCTTGTCAGTAACTCTTCAAGGTTAAGATCACTAATGGTATCGAGCGCATCTTTGGTTTTCAGTTGATTCCATAATTGTGCCAATACCTGATGCACCAATGAACCCCGTTCCATCGCATTTAAACCGGTGTGTGGCGCATTCAGGCTTTCTATTAGCAATCGGTGCTTAGCCCAGGCGCGAAATGGACATGCAGCATAATCCTTGATCACGGCCGTACCGCCCTTGATGCCTTGATTGGCAATTCCTTGCTCCAAGGGCAGCACTTGACTGTCTTCTATCTGTTCTAGCTCGCAGGATTGGATAATGAGATCGCGATGCTGTGAAACAACAGGAAAATCTGGTTTAGTTTCCGGTACCGATTTAATCAGTGGACTAAGCTTTAATTCATGTCCGTCACGATCGTCATTATATTTGGGGTAACTTAGGATCACTTCTGCCGCGCTGGATAACCAGCCATCCATCAATCTTCGGCAGTAAGCCAGTGATTCCAAAGTAGACCCCAAGGGCAATTTTTCCCGGCGCTGCAATTCAAGTGGCAGAAATGGATTGGGGTTGGCACGCATAGGCCATTGCTCATCCGACAAACCCATTACCCAGAGGTGATCAAACACCATCCCTGCCGCTTCCAACACCCCGAGGATCTGAATGGGCACTTCGGGTGTTTCGGATTGAAACAATGTATCGTTTGCCATGCGCCTCAGGCGATTGATCGCTTCACAATAACTGGCGTCTGTGCTGACATGATCCAGTGTCGCAAAATCCGCGACTAACGCTTGCCATTTTTTTAATGTTTGGTATTCAATGGAATCCAGGCTACGCTCTCCAGGAAAACCGGAAATCTGCAGTACTTCAGAAATAATTTTGGCAAGAACGGCATGACTCTCTGATCTGGGGAGTTTTGTTTGACGGAATGTGATTAATGCTGATAAGCGTTGTATTAGAATCGGGCAATTTGCTTGACCATCAGCTTGCTGCACGAGTGTTATCAATCGATTCAGAGTGATCAAAGGCTCGGCATATCGGCGTATGCGTGCATCCAACAATGCGCGCTGCGTCATTTCCGTTTCTCCGCCCGCAAGAAATGGAGACCGTAGCCAATGACTTACACGGCTAAATTCCATTTCCTGGTCCAACAATTCCAGGCTTGTAAGAGCTGCATCAATCAGTGGATAAGACGTTAGCGCCAAACCCAACGAAACATTAAATGGCGCAACTGGCCGCGTAGCACCCGGTAATGCAAAGCTTATATCCGGATACATCACCGCGTCAAAAATACGAATCAGTGTGCTGCGGAGACTGGACAGTGCAGGTACCACGATGCCGACACGAACTGTATGATCCGCTGCTTCTATTTTGGAACGCGCCCACACTGCTGCCTGAAAAATCTCTTCACGACTGCTCATATACTCAATGCGCCGAGCACCATCCAATGCAGATGAATGCTTAGTTGCCGAATTGGCAATTACGACCTCGCACCCTGTGGCAATCAGTTTCTTTAAGAAAGTAATTTGCTGCGGCGTAAAAACATCAAAACCATAACAAACCAGAGCGGATGGCTTTTTTATATCCAGGTATTCGTATTGCTCTGTGATCAGATCACAAATACGTGCCTGGTCTGTTTGCCGGTTACGTACTGTTTTTTCCTGATAGGATTTTGTCCAATCCAGAAACGCTTTACCATCTTCATTCGGATAAAAATCTTTCAGTTTTGAGATAAGCTGCCATGCATGTGCCAGTTGCCATGCTTCCTGCACGCATTGCGCAGTCTGTGAAATCCTCAGTAGTGTTTTTCCCGCTGCGGAAGATTGAATAATCGATTCCCACAGAGCTTGCTCCTGTGCTGCGGACAGCAACAACGGCAAGGTGGATGTTTGCTTGGCATACAGCGCATCGAGGTAAATACGCTCAATTAAGGCTATAAATGGCAGTACATCAGCTGAGTACCAAACCGCCAATTTTAGGCTGATTTGATCTTGATTGAATTCTTCTTTAAGCGCCAATGCAAGCCTTCGGTTCGGTGTTACAACCGTAGTACCGGCATTTATACGCTCAAAAACCTCACTAAAGGGGATTTGCGGGAATAGTGAAGAGTCAAACATGCGGCATCTGAATTACCGCAATTTCTTATTAGCGTTGCAAATATTTTAGTTTATCCGTCACACTTGCCCAATCATCCGCATCAGAGGGCGCATCTTTTTTCTCAATGATTGGTCGCCATTTTTTAGACAACTCAGCATTCAGCTTGATAAAATTAAGCTGCTGATCGGGCACATCATCTTCAGCATAAATTGCTTCCACCGGGCATTCTGCAACACATAATGTGCAATCAATACACTCATCGGGATCAATGACTAAACAATTGGGGCCTTCACGGAAACAATCTACCGGACATACATCCACGCAATCTGTATATTTACATTTAATACAATTTTCAGTTACTACATAAGCCATGACAACTTTTCCTTGCTTGACACTTTTATAGAATCTCTTATTTTAGCAGAATTCTAATAAACAACGCCATCATCAAAACTACTGAAACTACATATATTGACATATAAGTATCCGGCAATTTAGTTGAATAAATCCAGTTGATTATAATTTTTGAGTGTATTCATTCGCACCACAGCATCTTTAACCAATTGATCAGTAAGTTTTTTATTGAAAACAACCAGACTCAAGATCCGTAGAATTGTGTAAAGTAAAGTCTCAATATTGGGCTGTTCTTTACGATGGCAACCAAGACATAAACTGTGATGGCGATCTCAATCTGCGTATTAACTATGTTCTCAGTAACTCCGCAGAACCGCTTGATGCGGAGATGCAGTTTGATCCATTTGAAGAATAGCTCGATTTGCCAGCGATAACAATGAAGCTGGGCGATGGTCAGCACAGGTAAGTCGAAACTGTTGGCTAGAAATACCAAATGCTTGTTGTGTTCTGCATCCTATAGATTCGGCCAATAAATAGTTTTAACTTTTGGTGACTTTTCATGCCCTAAAAGGATGGAAAAGATAGATGCAAGAACTTTAAAAGATGAAGCGCTGCATGAACTTCGGCGACAAGTGATTCGTTTTCACAAGCGAGGCGGGACTCCTGTGCAAATAGCGCAAGTAACGGACCTTAGCGACACGGCTGTGAAGAAGATAATTCGACTTTATGAAACAGGTGGTGCGGCTGGACTAAAA
>CAMCBD010000102.1 GCA_945872825.1 Nitrosomonas ureae | reverse complement strand
AATATCTCAACTGAACTAAGCAATTTGAGATTATTTGCAAGGTACACCTTGCGGAAAAACCTCAGTCTGCATCTGGATTATATCCTTAACCGCTTCAAAACCAATGAATGGACATGGAATCATTGGACCTATACCGACGGCACTCGATTAATACAGGATACGAGTCAAATCGTTAATTTCATCGGACTCTCTGCACATTACACTTGGCAATAACTAAACAGACCTTTGCATTGTAAATATTAGAATAAAGGCCATGAAATGGATGCCCTGCTCATGCCACAAAAGTTCGAAAAACTCTATGATTATGATCATAAATTTCTAGACTCCCTACCTGCCAATATTGATCCCTGCTGGGAGAATGGAGAATTCCACACCTTTGTCAGTGCTGCTTCGTGTTTCTTTGAAGCTATCATTATTGCCATGAACGGTGCAGTAAAGGAAGACGGGGGGTTGCTTTTGCCGACATGACCACCACTGATACAGTGCCGGACGACAAAACTAGCACTGATGACCACACTAAAATCGACACATCGGAGAAATGCAAAGTATAAGAAATTCAAACTGAGACACTACCCATTCTATTCATGCTCTTGCTCTGCGCACAATTACTATTGGAGAATGTTTTGAAAAGAAAGGAGTACCTAATAATTCTCCACCGTGCCTTGGGGTTTGATAAACAAATAGTCTTGGAACAACAGAATGTTAAATAATATCCAGCTGATTAATCTTTCATGCTAGCTCATCCATCTAAATTCTGGGTAGCTGCATTTTATGCTGGAATAGCTGCGGGGGTATTTTCGACCATTGCACAGATATTGCTCTGGTGGTCATTCTGGGATGCGCTGCCTTCGATTCTCTACCGGGATGCACGTTTTGCTGCAGCGATCGTATTGGGTCAGGGGGTTTTGTCACCTCCAGCAACACTGGATTGGCAGGTTATGTTTATTGCGACATGGATCCACTTTGGTCTTTCAATCATCTACGCTATAGTACTTTCCAATTTGATTCATAGCCTTGACATAAAAAAATCACTGATCTCGGGTGGGTTATATGGATTGGTGCTATTTACCATTAACATGTACGGTTTTGTCATCATTTTCCCATGGTTTGTTGAAACACGGGATTGGATTACAGTGATTGCTCACGTAGTGTTCGGTGTTTCTGCCGCAGGCGTGTATAAGGTTTTATCCAAGAGGTAGTTCAATAACACTATTTATTGTTGGCTTGAGCTGTATTCAGGAAAAACCATCTTTAAAGCCATGTGCAAACCATTACGATTGGTGCATGGCTACTATTAACGGCATTGACATACAAGATATGGTTGCGCATTGGACGCGCACGCCTTTGAATGGCTATCTTGGCTCATCTTACGGCCAAGACATAAAAGCACTCTTGCATAGACCGCAAGCTGACGGAACGCCAGAAGCATTGCTGCAAAAGCTGCGCATAGATGTGCCGGTGCTCCAAGTTCTGCCAAGTGGTGCGATCAATCTCTACAGCGTACAGACTCCACCCGATAGGCTCGACCTGGTAATTGAAGTGGCGGGGCAGGCAATCACCGTTCCAGAGGTGCGATGAAATGCTGACCAAAAAAGATTTTCAGCAAGCAATAGTAGATTCTGTCGCGGCCTATCCAGCCGTCGCGCCGTTATATCAAGCAGGCGATCCCCGTATTCTGCAAAGTCTGGATGCCATGGCCACCATGCTGGCGATGTTTTCAGCCCAGATCGAAACCGCAATGACAGAGCCTTTCGAGAAAGTGCGCGATGCTACCGTGCTGGCCGATGCTGCCATGCGTGGCGTAATCCGCAAAGCAAGCCCTGGAAGGGTCAGAATAACCGCTAAAAATGGCAACAATGCCGCTTTTACTGTCGATACCGGCAGAACAATCATTGATTCAGCAGGATTGTCGTACATTATCGAAACATCGGCTGTTATTGCGGCAAATTCCACCGGAACATTCGATGCAGTGCAAGTAAAGCGGGAATCGATCAATCACACGGTATCCGGTAGCGCACCTTTCTATCCCATTGAGATACCGGCACCCACGGATGACTCTTACTTGAGCGGCATATCGGTTAGTGATTCTCTGGGTGAATATGAATACCGTGAAAGATATGTCAATACATGGCCTGATGAGCGCGTTTTTCACGTCGAAGCTGATGACAGGCAGCGTATTTATGTGCGCTTCGGCCAGGATGACATTGTTGGCGTTCAGCCGGTCGACGGACAGGTGATCACGCTTACCATTTCACGCACCGCAGGTGAAATTTCCCCGGCAGCCGCATCCCCATTCTCCTTTGAATACCTGCAATCACCCAATGAATCCTACGTTGACTTGTCTCTGGCTTCGTTATTAGACAAAGGCTTAAATCCGCCTGACATGACTACATTGCGTGATCTGGTTAAATACCCATCTGTATACGACCATAATGCCGTTTTCCTGGGTGAATTCGATTTCGTGGTGCGCCGCGCGTACAGCAATACCAAGTTTTTATCGATCTGGAACGAAGCCATCGAAGAGGTTGCTCGCGGGGCTGATGTTGACAACATTAATACATTATTTGTGTCCTGCTTGTCTGCGGATGGCACTGAAGAGGTTTTGACAGAACCAGATCCCAATACGCCGGTATCACCCAATTTTATCGCCGAAATAGACTTGACCGCCACCCAGAAAGGCATCCGCACAACCCTATTGAATGCGGATAACAGTTACCGCGTTAAGTTTGTCACACCGGTGCGCTCTGAAATAGCCATGACCATAACTGCTACCATTTCCACCGCCTACATTGCCGGTGATGTGAGATCGCAGATAATCGAGACGATACTGGCTGAATACGGGCAAGATCAGCCGGGATCAAAGCGAAGCGCCAATAAACCGCTGTACAAAAGGGTTTATGCGTTACTCAAAGAAAAAATTGCCGCGCTATCCGATGCAAACGCTGACATCAAGGTGACCATCGCCAATCCTGTTGGTGATTACCGGCCAGAATTGTGGCGCTATGTTTCTGCAGATAGTTTGACGGTTACGGTTACATCAGAAAATGTCTTGCCGCCTTCCTGGGGTGGGTAGATGGACTTCCCGAATGCGCAATTACCCGAACTGACACCGCTCAAAAACAGCTTTGCCATTGATGATGTTGAAAACGATCTACGCAATCTGTTCATCGATCTGTTTGAGTCCATGATGGCGCAAAGCGCATTCGACTTGAATGTTTTGGGAGTAGGGCACCTTGGGTCAATGGATTTGATCCGCAAGCTGGTAAACGTTGACGGTCTTGCATTAATTGATGGTGATAGGGAAGAAACCGCCACCCGCTACCTGTACAAAGCATGGAAATCACGCAATAAGAATGGGCGCGGGTTCCATTTTCTGGCCACCTATCTGCAATTGTTATTTCCAAACGGCTACGCCATCGAGCAAATGGCGCAAGCAAAGTCTGGAACGTACCCAAACGAGCTTTCACCTTTAAAAGGATCTGATTCGACAAAATTCTCCACAAGCCGGGTGCGTATTGCCATCGATTCATCCAGAACAACTTGGGAAAACATCGACAAAATGGCACCCATACTGAGTTCTATAATACCAGCACGCTTAATTCTTTATTTTGCGATGCTGACAACGTGGCGGAAAACCAACTACATCGGAGCCACACTGTTATCCGGGAGTACAACGGTTGTTTACCCGGCTGCATCACAGCCTACTGAATGGAAAAACATAACGCGAATAGGTGCTGCAATGATCGGAATTTCAACTAACACTATTTATCCAAAAACATCATGAGTAGCGTCTATTACACACTACTGACTAATGCTGGCGCATCTGCCATGGCTTATGCGGTCGCCCATGCCACGGCGGTTGATCTAGCTCAAGTGGCGTTAGGCGATGGCAACGGGTCTCTGCCTGCTCACACACCAGCATCAACAGCACTGGTTCATGAAGTCTACAGGGCGAACATAAACTCAATAACCCAAGATCCCGATAATACTGCCTGGTATATCGTTGAATTGGTTGTGCCGCCAGAGGTGGGAAACTTCTGGGTGAGAGAATTTCGCATAGACGATGCTGATGGGAATCCGATATTTATCGGTGTAACAGCACCCGAGTTCAAGCCAATTCTTGCCGAAGGTATGACCAGGGATAGTATTTACCGATTGATTGTAGAAACCTCCAATGCGGCGACGATCACATTGGTTGTTGATCCATCCATCGTAATGGCTACGCACGAATATGTATTGGATGCGCTGGAAGATTACATACCGCTTACTCAGAAAGCTGCAGTTAATGGAGTTGGTACATTAGATGGTAGCGGGAAGCAGCCGCTAACTCAAATCCCTGATACTGTGGTAACCGATTCCAAACTTGCTGCATTTTTCAAGAACACACGCGCAAGGCGTTATTACTTTTCGCAAATTAATTAATAGGAATCAAATCTCATGCCATCTGGAGTAGTTTTTCAAAATCTATTAACCATAGATACTGACAATGACACGGGTGCTACCCCTGTTGGTAAGGTCAGAACATCAACTATCGATGCTTGCAATGACGGATTGAGCGACGCTGTTATTAAAGTTTATGTGTCTACTTCTGCATCAGGCACAAGATCGAAGCTTGTGGAACCGAATTATTTAATGCCAGCTAACGGCGGTGGATATATTAGAACGTTCATTGTTGGACCTGGTGAGCGAATCATTATCAGACCAAGCACTGCCGATGTGATTGCTAGAGTTTCATGTTTTGAAGAGGATCAATAATGAGAGAGACTTTCGGGGGTGGCGGCACTGGCGAATTACGCGCCGTATCAGAATCAAGCCTGATTAGTGTTGGTGATGTCGTATCAAAAGATGATCTGCTGTATCTGTGCGGGTTATCTGGCAAGGGCTTACCAGTGGATGTAACAGATTATGCGGCGGTTAAAGGACTGACTCATGGAACTCCGCAAACTGATGCAGCAACTGGCCGTATCGTTGCGCAAACCGCGATTAATACACAAGCCACAGCTCCCGGTTCACGATTGGCTGTTTTGCAACTCGTAGACGGCAGCATTTTGACGCTATCCAGCTATCTGTCAGGAATCGGCGGGGCTAGATTGACTCAGTTTACTGCAGATGGAACTATCCTGAAAACCATCAATGTGGATTCTACGGTTACAGAGGCCGGTCAATACAAGTTGCTAAAACTGAGCAACGGCAATATTGCTGCAATATTTTGTATGCATGGGTCGCCATGGAACATAAAAATTGCTATCTATGATACTTACCTGAATGAGATCAAAGCGCTTACTGTAATTGCCTCTGTACCAACAAGCTCACCGTATTATGACGCGGTTGCACTGAGTGGCGGCGGTTTTGCCGTGATCTACCAGGATGAAGCATCGCCGCTTTTGTCGAAACTGGTTACATTCGACAACTCCGGTACCGCAGTTCTTGCCGCGACCACGGTTTGGACAAGAACAGGCACAACCGAGGCGCAATATCATGCGATGGTGCAATTATCCAACGGCAATCTGGCTTTTGCGATATCCAGTACGAATACTGTATCCAGTATCGGGCTTTATTACAGTATATGGACAGCAGCAGGGGTGCAAGTGCTTGCTGCAACGCAACTTAGCACGGTTAGCTGCGCATATTTTCCGGAAATTGCAACTGGAATTGGTTATTTCGCAGTAGCCCGAGCAAATGGAACGGATCAAAAAGCATGGGTTCTTGATAATGCCGGGGCGGTTCAAGGCACTGGTTTAAGCATCGCAAGCACCGCAGGAAATGCAAGTAACAAGATTAAGTTGCTTTGGGATGGGATTGCTTTTTACCTGATATGGCACAGAAGTTCTGACTCTAAATGCGTGCTAACGAAATTGCCTGTGACCGGCACGGGATACATAACCACAGTTATTACCACGACTGTTACGCAATATGATTTTTATCTTGACGCATTCTATTTGAATGGATTTATCGTAGCGGCTTCTATGTCAGGCGTAACATCCGGAGCCGATGCGCCCACGATGTGGATTGTTGATGTGACTTCAGGGGCGCTGGTAAATGCTGCCGGAACTACTTTCGGCACAGCTCCCACGACAAGCGGTAAATTTCCAGCGTTGATATCTGGTGGAGATCGAGCATTTATTGCGATGTATGACTACACTACCACTGCAGGAACCAATCTGTGCGTGGGGAAATGGGCAAACACAGCGATACTAGGTGTATCAGCGGATAGTGCAACGAAAAATGTCACGGTGGCTGTACAGACGAAACCCGGCACCTACAAGATCAATCCAATTGGTGGTGCTAGAAATAAAGCATTTGATATGTCATCGGGTACGATTCTTGGCGGCAAGGGCGTGATGGTAGCTGGCGGATCAGTCACTTTTGTATAAAGTAGGGGAGTTAAATAAACATGCCACAAATTACACATATCGAATCAAACGTTACCCATAACGTCAGCCAAAACCCGATTTATCAAAACGGTATTTGGGAATGCGGTGATCAGCGCTTTGTTGATCCTGACGGCACTCTGTATGAGTCGGTCCCCACGTTTACGCCGCCTGCGGTAAGTGTCACATACTTTATGCTGCTATTTACCCCGGCAGAGCGCGTTAAAACAAGGGAATTGAGAGAAACTGACCCTACCATTAACGATTTTTGGCTATTACTAGAGCATCCAAAGACTGAGAATGTTGTAATGGCATTGCCAGCGATACAGGCCAGCATTCAATATACGTTAGAAGCCATTGATGCGGCTGGTGTTGAGACAGATATCGCTGCAAGAAAAGGGTAGTGTCTCAGTTTGAATTTATAGCATCTTGAACTTGTTTACATCAATGCTATCATAGCAGCATGAGTAAGCGACCTAAAAATTTAGACTTAAATCAGCTAGCCAAGCGCATTGTAGATGAAGCTATTGGTGTGATTGAGCCTGAACCAGAGATAGACGAAAAGAAAAAAGCCGCAATTGAATCAGGGCGGCTTGGTGGTCTTAAAGGTGGTAAAGCTAGAGCAGTAAAACTAACACCTGAAGAGCGTTCGGAAATAGCTAGAGTAGCAGCACATGCTCGTTGGAAAAAATCATAATAATTAATTCTTCGATAAAGATAAAAAACAGAAAATTAGATAGTTTCCTCTTTGACAAAACCGTTCATCACTTCAATTTCTTTTACGTCCATTGTGAAATCAAGAACCAAATTAATTGGCTCATTAGAAGAATATTTTCCATTAAAGTAATCAACATCTGTTTTAAGTTGATAGCAACCGCCAACAATATTACGACGTCGCTGGAAAAATGCCTTTTCCATATGAACTCTTGGAGCTGTATCAATATCTGCCCAGAATGAAAGCTGGATGCCTCCGGAATTTATTCTTACGGCATGCTTTGCTCTGTAACGACGTCCATTTGCATCAACTCTATACTCTTCCCTCAAGGCTTTAGAAAGATCATCAGCACACTGGGATATTACTGAAGTGGTCTCCTGCAACTGTCCAACCTGAGAGTAGAATTAAGCTCTGATATGGGTAGTTAATCAAGCTCAGGCAGCCTGATGAATTGCTTGATATTGATAATAAACCTCATTGGGAGTTTGGTTATCAAGACCTTGATGAAAGC
>CAMCBD010000101.1 GCA_945872825.1 Nitrosomonas ureae | reverse complement strand
CTTTCATCAAGGTCTTGATAACCAAACTCCCAATGAGGTTTATTATCAATATCAAGCAATTCATCAGGCTGCCTGAGCTTGATTAACTACCCATATCAGAGCTTAATTCTACTCTCAGGTTGGACAGTTGCAGGAGACCACTTCACTCTGCCGTTCTATCAATGGTTTAATGATGGTGAATTAAATGTCTCGTATAACTGCCTGGATCGGCACCTGGCAACACAAGCGGATAAGGTCGCTATTATTTTTGAAGCCGATGATGGTGAAGTCATCCAATCGACCTATCGTGATCTCCATCAGCGTGTATGTCAGCTTGCCAATGCACTGAAATCACAAAATATCCAAAAAGGCGATCGTGTCATTATTTATATGCCCATGCGGATTGAAGCAGTTGTCGCCATGCAAGCCTGTGCGCGCATTGGTGCAATTCATTCAGTAGTATTTGGTGGTTTTTCTGCTAAAAGTTTGCATGAGCGCATTCTCGATGCCGGTGCAGTAGCCGTCATTACGGCCGATGAGCAGGTGCGCGGTGGTAAACGCAATCCGCTCAAGGTAACCGTTGATGAAGCTTTGAGCATGAGTGACACGACATCGGTGAAACTGGTTGTGGTTTATCAACGTACTGGTAGCGAAATCCCCTTTAATTCAGCACGCGATGCCTGGTGGCACGAAATCACGCAAGGCGCCAGTACCCAGTGCGAGCCGGAATGGGTTAATGCAGAGCATCCACTCTTTACGTTGTATACTTCAGGGTCAACGGGTAAACCCAAGGGAGTCCAGCATTCCAGCGCCGGTTATTTACTCGGTACCAAGCTGAGTATGCAATGGGTCTTTGATTACAAACCATCCGACATATTCTGGTGTACTGCCGATGTTGGCTGGATTACTGGCCATAGTTACGTCACCTATGGGCCTCTGGCTATGGGTGCTACTCAGGTGATATTTGAGGGAATCCCGACTTATCCGCATGCCGGTCGATTCTGGGAAATCATTCAGAAACATCGCGTTACTACATTCTATACTGCACCGACTGCAATTCGTTCGCTAATTAAACTGGGGGCGGACTTGCCCGCGCAATATGACTTATCCTCGTTACGCCTTCTGGGTTCAGTTGGTGAGCCGATTAATCCTGAAGCCTGGATGTGGTTCTATGAAAAAATAGGTCAATCACGCTGCCCCATTGTGGATACCTGGTGGCAGACAGAAACCGGTTGCCATATGATTGCGCCGATGCCGGGCGCGGTTGCGCTGAAACCGGGTTCCTGTACTTTTCCATTACCGGGAATTTTCGCGGCGATCGTCGATGAAGCAGGTCATGATGTAGAAAATGGCAAAGGCGGTTTTTTGGTGATTAAAAAGCCTTTCCCTTCACAAATCCGCACGCTCTGGGGTGATCCAGAACGCTTCAAGAAAACTTATTTCCCGGAAGATATGGGTCAGGGAAAATATTACCTGGCGGGAGATTCGGCATACCGTGATACGGAGGGTTATTTCTGGATTATGGGACGGATTGATGATGTTTTGAATGTTTCCGGACACCGGTTAGGAACGATGGAAATTGAATCTGCTTTGGTTGCCAATCCCTTGGTTGCAGAAGCCGCGGTTGTCGGCAAGCCGCATGAAATTAAAGGTGAATCGGTGATTGCTTTTGTTGTGCTAAAGGGGAAGCACCCGCATGGCGAAGAAGTCATTCAAATTACTAAAACGTTGTGTGACTGGGTAGCACAGGAGATTGGTCCGATCGCCAAACCGGACGAAATCCGCTTTGGAGAAAATCTGCCCAAGACGCGATCTGGCAAAATCATGCGACGATTATTACGCACGCTTGCCAAAGGTGAGGAAATAACCCAGGATATTTCTACTTTGGAAAATCCGGCCATCCTTGAACAATTAAAACATCCTTCCAAATAACGTTGAGTAGTATCAGTCGTATTGGAAACCTATGAATAAATCCAGATGAATATGTCATTACCACTTGTTATTGATTATGAATACGGCATCAGTTCCATTGATGCACAATTTCACCGTCCCAAACGGGCAGCCATTCATCTAATCGTTGAAAAAGGTGCCGCAGCACTGGTTGATACCGGCACCTCCTTTTCTATTCCTGGTGTGATCGAATCACTCAAGCACAAAAATATTGCCATTGAAGCTGTTGCTTACATCATATTGACGCATATTCATCTTGATCATGCCGGTGGTGCCAGTGAATGCATGCGTCTGTTCCCGAACGCCAAATTGGTTGTTCATCCACGCGGCGCGAGTCATATGGCAAATCCTGCGCGGCTGGTCGCTGGCGCAATGGGAGTCTATGGGGAAGCGGAATTTAGGCGTGTATATGGTGAGATTGATCCGATTGACGTTAATCGGATTATTGAAGCGCCCGATGAAAGCCGAATTGATCTCAATGGCCGCGCATTGCTCTTTCTCGATACGCCTGGTCATGCACGTCACCATAATTGTATCTATGATGAACGCAGTCAGTCTTTTTTCACAGGTGATACGTTCGGTGTTTCGTACCGGGAATTCGATGTCAATGGGTTGGAATTTGTATTTCCGACCACTTCACCGGTGCAATTTGACCCTGAAGCAGCCCATGCTTCAATTGATCGCATTATGGGCTATCAACCGCGCTATGCTTATCTGACACACTATAGTCAGATTAGTAATTTAGCGCATCATGCAGAATCGATGCACTACTTGATTGATGCGCATGTGGAAATTGCTCAGGCGGCAAAGCATGATGAAGCCAATCGGCAATCTATTATTTCAGATGCTTTGAGTAAGTTATTGTTACAACGATTATCGGAACATGGTTGCCGGTTACCGCAAGCAGAGATCGATGAGCTTCTGAGCTCGGATATTCGGCTGAATACACTAGGATTGATTCATTGGCTTGATCATCCTACAGAGCGATTCAAACGTTTATAAAACGTTTATGCGAATAAAAATAGGGTTAATGCGATTGAAATATTCGCATTAACCCTATCTAAACTAGAAAATATTATGCAGTAACTTTTTCTTCAGAGTAGTGCTTTCTGGTTTTTGATGAGCCATGTGCCATAGCAATCACCAAGTAGTTCACATAAAGTATCGCTCCAAGAATAATGTCTGAAAGAACCCATTCCGTTGTAGTTTCTGGTAATTCAAACAATGACAAAGCGCCAAAGTAAGCACCGGTAATAACTAAAGCTGACAGAACAAAAATATGACTTGTTTTCATGAAAATCTCCTTAATTGAGGGTTATAAAAGTTATTTAAAATAGCTTTGTATCTCTATGATACATTTCTTCACAAGAAGTTCACACATATTTCACATTTAATTCACATTTCTGTTGCAGATAAGCGAAAATTTTTCTTTCCTTATGAAAAATAAGGAAATTATTTATCTGAGAAAAGAGCAAAAATCGAGGAAAAAAATTCAATTCATTTATTTGCGCTAAAATGGACAGTACTGACACTTTGGATATTTAACCGGATGGATACGCTGTTTACACCGTTAAAACTGGGTGTACTGGATTGTGCCAAATCGCATTTTCATGGCGCCGTTGACCCGTTGCCGGGCAGGGGATGAGCATATTCCGAATGCTTTGATGGCGGAATATTACGCACAGCGGGCAAGCGCCGGATTAATTATTGCGGAAGCCACGATGGCGACCGAAGGAAATTCAGCCTTTTGGAAGGAACCAGGCATCTATTCTGCAGAGCAGATTGCTGGCTGGCAGCGGGTTACCGATGCAGTGCATGCAGCCGATGGCAGAATTTTTCTGCAGATCTGGCATGGCGGCAGAGCATGTCATCCGCTTCTCAACCGTGGCGCGCAGCCTGTTGCGCCCAGTCCGATTGCCATTACCAATGATGAAGTACGGACGGCAGAGGGGAAAAAGCCTTATGTTATTCCACGA
The DNA here is from genome assembly GCA_945872825.1 of Nitrosomonas ureae. Taxonomy (GTDB): domain Bacteria; phylum Pseudomonadota; class Gammaproteobacteria; order Burkholderiales; family Nitrosomonadaceae; genus Nitrosomonas; species Nitrosomonas ureae_D. Next base: position 3,717 of record CAMCBD010000101.1, on the reverse strand, counting down.
GAATTGTGTGACGATGAATTGCCGAGCATAGTCGCTGGATTCAAGAAAGCTGCGGAAAATGCCAAAGCTGCGGGATTTGATGGCATTGAAATACATGGTGCGAATGGCTACTTGTTAGATGAGTTTCTACGCGACGGCTCAAACCAACGCACGGGTCCTTACGGCGGCTCGTTCGGAAATCGTGCACGTTTGACATTGGAAGTGCTCGAAGCGGTCAGTTCCGTTTGGGGGAGTGATCGAGTCGGTTTACGCATCTCACCGTTGAACAGCTACAACAGCATGATCGATAGCGATCCGGTTGGGCTATTCACCTGGTTTGCCACTCGGCTCAACGACTACCACCTTGCCTATCTGCATGTGATGCGCGGTGATTTTTTTCAGCAGCAAAGCGGCGACGTGATGACGCCGATTCGTCGGCATTATAAAGGTGCGCTGATCGGCAATATGGGTTACACCGGCGATGAAGCAAGCAAGGATGTCGCCGCAGGAAAAATTGACGCGGTGGCCTTCGGTACCAGCTTTTTGGCAAACCCCGATTTGCCGGCGCGGATCAAAACGGGCGCACCGCTTAATCAACCCAATCCGGCTACGTTTTATACCTGGAGCGCAGAAGGATATACCGATTATCCGGCGCTAAATCCATCATGAGTGCGTAGAGATGCGATTATTTTCCAGGGTCATGATTTGGTGAACGCAGTCAGCAATTTGCACAGCAATTCCAAGATCTTGTAGTTGATATACGATTGCAAGAGGTTGGCTATTGACTTTGCGTTGGGGGGTAGACTGCAATTTTCAACTCTCAATTAATGGGGGAACAACATGACTGACTTTAAGAAAGTGACCTTGGCGCTGGCGGCGGCGGGATTATTGAGTAGCGGTGCAGTGCATGCGGCGCTGCATGATCGGGGTGACGGCCTGATTTACGACGATGTGCTGAACATCACGTGGCTGGCAGACGCCAACTACGCCCAGACCAGTGGCTATGATAGCGATGGCCAGATGACCTTTGTTGCGGCCAACACCTGGGCCGCTGGTCTCAGCTATGGCGGCCACGACAATTGGCGGTTGCCGACGGCACTGAACCAGGATCATACCGGACCATGTCGTGGCAGTCCCTGCACCAGCAGCGAAATGGGCCATATGTTTTACAACAACCTGGGAGCCACTAGGGGCAGCAGCGTATTGTCAGGGACAAATACTGCTAACCTCGCGCTGTTTACGAATCTGCAGTCCGACGTTTACTGGTCCGGTACGGCGGACAGACCGAGTTCTCCGGTCTACCCTGGGTGGTACTTCGTTACCGACGGTGGTTACCAGCTCAGCTATCTCCAGTTTGATCAAGAGTTTTATGCTTGGGCAGTTCACCCCGGCGATGTCGCGGCGATCCCGGAGCCTGAAACGTATGCAATGCTGCTGGTGGGATTGGGGCTTCTGGGCGGTGTGGCGAAGTAGCGGCGCCGGTGGCCCCCTGCGGTTTTAAGCATAGTTGTTAATTTTTCTGGCTTCTGAAGCGGACTATCACTCTGAATCGCTTCCGCGGCGTACTGAGTTACACGGTTTACTTCTGACACGATAGTGTGAGTTCGCTTCTCGCGGCACCGTACACCAAATTCGAAAACACCGATCACTTCGTCATGAGGGCGGTGTCCCGTTAAATCGACCCAGGACAGGCCCTCAACATTTTATACTTGGGATGCGAAGGGTATACTGATTACCCATTATTAACGACTTCATGGGTATTTAGAAATGCGGTTGCTATCCATTATTTTTCTTAGCGCTGTGCTCAGCGGGTGCTTATCGATTCCGCAGAATGTCGCGCCGATTGATGGCTTTGAGCTTAATAAGTATCTGGAAAAATGGTACGAAATCGCCCGGCTCGATCACTCGTCTGAACGCGGACTAGACAACGTGACGGCGGAATATTTTCTGCGCGACGATGGCGGTGTCAGAGTCATCAATAAAGGTTTCTCGGCGACAGAAAAAAAGTGGAAAGAAGCCGAGGGCAAAGCTTATTTTGTCAGAGATCCGCAGGAAGGCTATTTGAAAGTTTCCTTCTTCGGCCCGTTTTATGGCGCTTACATCGTGTTTGAACTGGACAAGGAGGCCTACAATACACCTTTGTGACCAGCTACGACAAATCGTACTTGTGGCTGCTGGCAAGAACCCCAGCGGTCAGCGATGCATTGCTTGACCGGTTTGTGCGACGGGCCGTAGAGCTGGGTTTTGAAACTGATAAATTGATATTTCCAAAATAGAATTAGCCCAAATGATATGTTTCGTATGTTGACTGGATAGAATGCGATGCAACAGTTACTCATTATCTTAGGAATCTTATTGCTCGTGCTCGGCTTGCTATGGCCCTGGCTAGCGCAATTGCCATTAGGACGTTTGCCCGGCGATATTCATATCGAACGCGAAAATTTCAGTTTTCATTTTCCATTGATGACTGGTTTGTTGATATCTATCGTGTTGTCGCTGATACTCTGGTGGACGCGTAAATAAGGCTTGTCTGCTGGCTACCGGTGAATTTCACCATTCATGCTTTTAGTCAATTGATCAACCACTTTTCATTGACATCCTGCAACGTCACCTGCAGCGGTATTTTACCCAACGCATGCATCGCACACGAAAGACAGAGATCATAAGCCCATACTGTGACTTCTAAGTGATTCAATAATGCTTCGGTAATCTCATGACCATCCAAGTACTGATTGGCAACTGAACGCACCGATTCATTCATTGCCTGATTATTGCTGGTGGTTGAAACAATCAGATTGGCTTGGGTGACAAGCCCTTCTTCATTGATTTGATAATGATGGAACAAAGTGTCGCATAGTGCTTCGATTACGCCGATTCCTTCCGACTGATGTTCCCCTTTCTCAACCATTAACCTAAATTCTTCTGTTAGGTCACTCCAATGGCCAAAGAGGTTGGAGGGAAGCCGAGAAGCTGTGAATTTTTAGGTATGGTCGCAATAATTTTGTTAATGATATAGTGTGCAAGTACGCAGTTAGTGGCTGACGGTTGCTATCTGCTGCTTGTTTGCGAGACTGTGTTTAAAGATCTAAGGTGCAAGGCTCAGGGGGATTATGAATAGAATAAACAGGGTCGTATTTCTTCTTGGAGCTGGGCGTTCCGGTACTACATTACTCTATAAGACACTATCCATTCATCCTAGTGTATCTTATTTGAGCAATTACCAAATGCGCTTTCCCAAGTGGCCTTCTTTGGCTTACTTGCATCATATTCTCAACCAGTTTCCTGAGTTCAAGCGCAAGTCATGGTTCAAGGAACAAGGTAATGCTTACTTCAATGAACGGCGCAAATGGCTGCATTCTATTGTGCCGACTCCATCTGAGGCTGAATCGGTATATGCCAGTTGTGGAATTCCGAGAACACCCGCTGTTGACTATTGTCCGCAGTCGCAATCATCTGGGTGTTTGCAAAACAGATTTGAGCGTATTCGCCAGATGTCCCATGGCCAAGTATTGTTGACCAAACGTACTGCGAACAATCGCCGCATACCAATTCTCAAACAAATATTTCCAGATGCAAAGTATATCCATCTAGTCAGGGATGGTCGTGCGGTTGCTTATTCTTTACTGCGTGTCGCTTGGTGGAACGACCACATTTTATACTGGGCGGGCAAGACGCCACAGCAGATGGTTGCAGCGGGTTTTAATCCCTTGGAACTTGCAGCGAGAAATTGGGTTGAGG
>CAMCBD010000100.1 GCA_945872825.1 Nitrosomonas ureae | reverse complement strand
CACGAAAAGATCGTGAACTCAGCCTCGCCACATTCGTTAACTTCTATAATACTGTGAAACCTCATACCGGAATTAGTAATATGACTCCGTATGAAAAATTGAGAAACTTTTTCTTCAATCTGTAAACAACACTAGTGATTCTCACAACTAAGGCGATCCGGGATGATTCGCTTAACCGCACAAAACACCTATTCTGGCCATAACCGCCAATGCCTTCGATACTGATCGGCGACTTTGCCTGGAGGCCGGGATGAACGACCATATTCCCAAACCAATCAGTCGTGATGTATTGTATGCGACGTTACTGAAGTGGCTCAAATCGCTTCGATAAATCGCGCATACTTTAAAGGGGAGCTGAGGATCTCATGTTAATTCCTTAGGCATTACAACATTCTGCCTTTGTAGCGCATGATGAAATTGCCTCATCACTCTTTATAAGAGTGAAAGTTTCGCCGAGTTCAGTGCACCAGTACTACTGATCGAGGTGATCATAGATGCTTGATCAATACCTTCGAGCGACGCTGATAATTGTATAAATTCTGTTTGGCCTTGGGCAATTCAGCAGGCGTGGCTTCGGTAAAACCGTGTTCAATGAACCAATGCGTGGCATGCGTTGTGAGCACAAACAGTTTGCGGATACCCTGGGTAATGGTTTGGTTTTCGATATGTTTGAGTAGGCGATTGCCGTGCCCCAAGTCACGATAATCCGCGTGGATTGCCAAGCAGGCGAGTTCACAGGCGTGTTCTTCGGGAAATGGATACAGCGCAGCACAGCCCAGGATGATGCCGTCATGTTCGAAAACCGTAAAACGGTCGATTTCAATTTCCAACAGTTCACGATTACGTCTTACCAGAATGCCTTCAGTTTCCAGCGGTTCAATCAGTCGCAGGATGCCGCCGACATCTTCTATTCTGGCTTTGCGGAGAGCTTGCAGTGTTTCCTGCGAGATCATCCAGCCGATGCCATCGTGCGTGAAAAGCTCTTGTAAGATGGCGCCATCGCTGTGGCGGCTGATTAGATGCGTTCGTGTAACATGCGTTTCACAGGCCTTGATTGCACAGCGTAGCGATGAATGGATTTCGTCGGAGAGTAAATCGCTGATTGCCGGTACTTTGTTTTCGAGTAACAATTTGCTTTCTGCGACAGTGAGTTCCCGCGAGAGAGCTTCAGGATTTTCGGCGGAAGTTGCGACAGTATCCAGGGTATCCAAAAGAAAAATCAACTTTTCGGCACTAAGTGCGATAGCGACTTCGGTAGCCACATTCTCCATCGTGAGATTAAAGATCTCACCAGTCGGTGAATAGCCCAGCGGTGAAATCAGCACGACATCGTTTTGTTCCAAGCGGGCATGGATAGCTTGCGCATTAATTTTGCGCACTTTTCCGGTATGCATTAAATCGATACCCTGAATGACACCATAAGGACAAGCGGTGACAAAATTTCCACTGGATACATGGATAGAAGCATTGGCCATCGATGAATTGGGTAAACCCATCGAGAGCAATGCGGCAATTTCATGATGCACACGCCCAACCGATTCTTTGACACATTGCAGTGCGGCGGGATCGGTAACGCGCATGCCCATGACCGACTGTGTTTCCAATTGCGATTCATCCAAGCGCAACTGAATTTGCGGGCGTGCGCCATGGACGAGTACCAATCTAACGCCGAGGCTGGCAAGTAAATTAATATCATGAATAAAGCTGACAAATTTTGTATCGGTGACCATTTCTCCACTAAAACCAATGACGAAGGTTTTGCCTCTGAATGCGTTAACATAAGGCGCAACAGAGCGGAACCAGGAAACAAAATCAGTAGTGGTGGAGTTCATTGATCGTCAAGATTCTCATTTTTTAATTAGCAGACTATTCACTCAGAAGTCGCCCCATAGGGTTTGCAATGCGGAAATAGCCGCTAAAGCGGCACTTTCTGTGCGTAATATGCGTTTTCCCAACCTTACCGGAATGAAGCCGGTATGTAAAATCGCTATTTCTTCTTCCTGTGTGAATCCCCCTTCAGGTCCAATCACCAGCGCTATGTGCGCACTGACAACTGGTTGGGGTATGTTTCTTAAACTTTCTACTGCTGTCGTGGAAAGCATGAAATTTAGATCGTGCGATGATTGCGTGGTTTTCTTTTGACTTAGCCATTCCGGTAGCGAAATCAAAGGCAATATCTGCGGCAAATGATTCCTGCCGCATTGTTCACACGCTGAAATAATGATTTTCTGCCAATGTTGCAGGCGCTTGGAAGAACGTTCGTCGGAAAGATGCACAATGCTGCGGACAGTCGAAACCGGCTGTATGCATGTCACACCCAATTCCACTGCTTTCTGTATGATCCAATCCATTTTTTCATTAACACATATGGCTTGCGCGAGCGTTATATTAAGGGGCGATTCACAGTCCATGTCATGATAGGCGTCAATCAAAACCGTGGTATTTGATTTACTGATATTTTCGATGTGTGCAGAAAATTCACCGCCATGGCCATTAAATAACGTGATGGCATCCCCTTCTTTTAGCCGCAACACCCGCGCAGCATGATGTTTGTTCTCGACGGAAAGCTCAATGAGTTGTCCAATGGAAATTTCCGCCGGGTGATAGAAACGAGCATGCATGATTGGATTGGGTCTGGGTAAGTAACAATTTCAATAATGGACTCATGCTAATATAGCACGATAAGTATTCAGCATTGTCTGAGCGTTACGCTGAAAAGAAATTTTCTGAAATATCATCGAAAGCAGGAGAAAATATATGGCAAGTCTGGAAACACCAGTGTGTGATTTTGGCTGGAAAGCGATTGATTTTGATTTGTTAGGTGTTGATGGTAAGCGGTATAACCTGGCTTCCGCGAAAGGGGAAAACGGATTGCTGGTGATGTTTATCTGCAATCATTGCCCGTATGTAAAAGCCGTACAGGATCGCATTATTCGAGATGTGAACGAATTGAAGCCGTATGGTATGAATGCGATTGCGATCATGTCGAATGATCCAGCCGATTATCCGGAAGATTCGTTTGAGAATATGGCATTGGTTGCCAAGAAATTAAATTATCCATTTCCTTACGTTTGGGATGAAACCCAGGAAATTGCCAAGCGATATGGCGCAGTGTGCACGCCCGATTTTTTCGGATTCAATAGTCAACTGGAGCTGCAATATCGCGGACGTCTGGATGCATCCCGGAAAGAAGCGGCTCCCGCTGATGTGTGTCGCGATCTGTTTGAAGCCATGCTACAGGTTGCCAAAACAGGTCATGGCCCGAAAAATCAAATCCCCAGTATCGGCTGTTCGATCAAGTGGCGTACGGAGTAAACGTGCTAGAGAAAGTTATCGCAGTAGTCAGAGAGGTTGCGCAGCAAGTGATTATGCCGCGCTATTTACAAGTGGATCGGCAGATCAAGTCGGACGGCAGTTTTTTTACCGAGGCGGATGTTGCCGCACAGAATGCTTTGCTCTACGAGTTACAGAAGATTTATCCGGCCGCTACCATGGGCGAGGAAATGTCAAAACAGGAGCAGGAAGAACAGTGGATTCAGGGTAAAGCCGGACTGTGGAGCATCGATCCGATTGATGGCACCTCTAATTTTCTGAATGGATTGCCTTATTTTGCAATTTCGGTGGCATTGATGGAACAAGGTAGGGGTGTTTTAGGGGTAATTTATAACCCGGTAGCTGACGAAATGTTTTATGCGACAAAGGGAGGCGGTGCTTTTCTAAATGGAACAGCATTGCCTATCAAGAAATATGTGCCTACGTTATCGAGTGCAATGGCAAATGTGGATTTGAAGCGGCTGGATAGAAAATTTGCGGCAAAAGTTGCTGCCTATCCGCCGTTTGCGTCACAGCGAAATTATGGGGCTTGTGCCCTCGAATGGTGTTATACCGCCGCGGGTTATTTTGATTTGTATTTGCACGGCGGGCAGAAGCCCTGGGATTATGCGGCAGGCTCGCTGATTCTTGAAGAGGCAGGCGGAAAAATGTGCGGTTTTGACCAAGATGATTATTGGGCAGGTTCGCCTTGGCAACGGTCAGTGATTGCGGCATTGGATCCTGGACTATTTACCCAGTGGCGCGATTGGGTGCGCGCGAATCGGAAGGAATAGGTAATTCAATTGAAAATCATTATTCTGGGGGCTGGTCAGGTGGGCTCATCGGTTGCAGAAAGCTTGGTCAGTGAAGCGAATGACATCACGATGGTCGATATTGATTCGAAGCGATTGGCATTATTACAGGAGCGCTTGGATTTGCGGACAGTTGTTGGCAATGCATCGCATCCATCTGTATTAGAGAATGCCGGAGCTCATGATGCGGATATGATCCTGGCAGTTACCGAGCACGACGAAACGAACTTAGTGGCTTGTAAGCTTGCCGCTTCCTTGTTTAACACACCCACTAAGATTGCACGTATTCGATCGACTGAATATTTGGCGCACCCGGATATTTTTTCTACTGAGAATTTCTGTGTGGATTTTGCTATTTCTCCAGAGCAGATTCTGACGGAATATATTGAAAAATTGATAGAGTTTCCTGAAGCTTTGCAGGTGCTTGATTTTGCATCAGGGAAGGTGAGTTTGGTGGCTGTGCGTGCATTGCAAGGCGGATCGCTTGTTGGGCAGCAACTACAGGAATTGCGCAAGCATGTGCCTAATGTGGATTCACGTGTGGCAGCCATTTTCCGCAAAGACCGGCCAATTATTCCCGAAGGTGACACGGTCATCGAAGCAGAAGATGAAGTGTTCTTTATTGCGGCCACTGAAGATATCCGAACCGTGATGCGAGAGTTACGGAAAATGGATAAACCCGTTAAATATGTGATGATTGCTGGGGGTGGAAAAATAGGCAAACGCCTCGCTGAAACATTGGAAAAAGATTATCAGGTCAAAATTATTGAACATAATTATCAAGCGAGTGAACGTTTGGCAGCGGAACTGAGTAGTGCGTTGGTATTGCATGGTGACGCAACAGACGAAACATTGCTGGAAAGTGAGAATATTGCCGAGATGGATATGTTTTGTGCACTGACGAATGATGAAGAGAATAATATTATGTCAGCGTTGTTGGCAAAACGCATGGGAGCGCATAAGGTCATTGCGCTGATTAATCGTCGTTCCTATGTTGACTTGGTTCAAGGCAGTCGCATTGATATTGCTATTTCACCGGCGCAAGTTACGATTGGCTCATTACTCGCTTATGTGCGGCATGGCGACGTGGCTGCGGTACATAGCTTACGCCGTGGCGCAGCGGAGGCACTGGAATTGGTGGTACATGGTGATGCCAGATCATCTCATGTAGTAGGACGAAAAGTGGAAGAGATAAAGCTCCCAAAAGGCGCCACAATTGGCGCTATTGTAAGAGGGTTACCTAAATCTGATGGGGCATTTGGTGAGAATCTGGGTGCGGAGCATGAAAAGGCGTTGCATCATTCGGATAACAATATACGAGTCATTATTGCACATCATGACACGATCATCGAACAAGAGGATCATGTGATCTTATTTGTGATCAATAGAAAGATGATCCGCGAAGTGGAAAAATTGTTTCAAGTCAATGTTGGTTTTCTGTAAACAAGAGATAGCATGAGTCGGCTTTTTGTTGTTGTTAATGTCCTGGGTAAGATGGTTCTGATATTCGGACTCACAATGCTGATCCCGCTGGGTTTGGCACTGTGGCTCAACGATGGCGCGCTATTTGTCTTCGAAAAATCTATTTTGATTACTATGGGTTGTGGTTTGCTGATGTGGTTGGCGACACGTCGCTATAAACGTGAATTACAGACAAGAGATGGTTTTTTGCTTGTGGTGCTGGTTTGGTCAGTGTTGCCAGCCTTTGCTATGCTACCGCTATTATTTTACCTTCCTGATCTTAGCCTCAGTATGGCCTATTTTGAAGCTGCTTCAGGATTAACGGCAACAGGCGGCACTGTGTTGTCGAGCTTGGATGCATTGCCCCCATCTATCAATTTATGGCGCGGTGAAATGGTTTGGCTCGGGGGGATGGGTTTGATCGTTCTGGCAGTAGCGATTCTGCCATTATTGGGGGTAGGGGGCCGGCAATTGCTCAATGCCGAGATACCCGGACCTATGAAGGAGAACAAGCTCACTCCACGTATCGCGGAGACTGCCAAGGGGCTGTGGACAATTTATGCGAGTCTAACATTGGCATGTATCATAGCGTACCGATGGGCGGGTATGGATTGGTTTGATGCCGTGATGCATGCGTTTACGACGCTGGGCTTAGGTGGTTTTTCTTCTCATGATGCGAGCTATGGTTATTGGGATTCACCACTCATAGAATCGGTCGCGATTCTATTTATGCTGATTGCAGGAATAAATTTTGCGACACATTTTCTGGCCTGGCGGGCGAAAAGTTTGGTTTCCTATCGTTACGATTCTGAAGTTGGCTGGTATGTAATGATCGTTTTATCCAGTTGTATTGGATTAGCGTCCTATTTGTGGTTCGCTGATGTTTACACGGATCCGCTGGTAGCATTACGCTACGCTGCTTTCAATATCGTTTCCGTTGCAACCACTACCGGATATAGCAATACAGATTACAGCTTATGGCCTATGTTTGTTCCATTATGGATGTTATTTTTATCTGGATTTTGTACCTCTTCAGGTTCTACCGGCGGTGGTATTAAAATGATACGAGCTCGAATTTTGTATCAGCAGGTGTATCGTGAAATGATTATGATCATGCATCCCAGTGCGGTTATTCCAGCCAAAGTGGGTAGAAGTGTGGTGGCAAATCGCATTATTCTCGCAGTACTTGGATTTTTGTTTATTTATGCTGCAAGTATTGTGTTGATGACCCTTGCGCTCACATTTAGTGGGTTGGATGTTATTACAGCCTTTTCTGCAGCAGTGGCTTGTATTAATAATCTAGGGCCGGGTCTTGGTGAAATTGGCCCCGCAACGACCTATGCATCGCTAACAGATTCTCAAATATGGATATGTAGTTTTGCCATGTTGCTAGGGAGACTAGAGTTCTTTACTGTATTGGTTATATTGACACCTGCGTTCTGGAAAAAATGAAATTCATATCTAACCTGAAGAATTACAAGGGGCGTACATGGATAATACCGGTGTATTGAAAGGTTTCAAGGTCATGATTATTGATGATAGCAATACGATCCGAAGGAGCGCTGAATTATTTCTGCGGCCTTCAGGATGTGAAGTGATTCTGGCAGAAGACGGGTTTGAGGCAATGTCTAAAATTGTTGATAACCAGCCTGATATTATTTTTGTAGACATAACGATGCCGCGTCTGGATGGATATCAAGCTTGTATGCTAATAAAGAAAAATCCTATCTATCAATCGATTCCAGTGATTATGTTATCCAGTAAGGATGGTCTATTTGATAAAGCTCGCGGAAAAATGGCGGGGTCCGACGATTATTTGACTAAACCATTTACTGCTGAGGGTTTATTAAGCATAATACGCAACTACACCTTGTAACAATGTTTTGCATGACTGGGTAAGGTCTAGCTGAATTTAAACTCAGCTACTGAGTTTGGCGGGAGCATTAAATTTATTTAGAATGTGATTTTAGAATTTTCCATTAATCGTTGTGATTAAAGGGGAAAGTGTATTTTAGGGTTGTGAAGTTGATTGGGGAGATAGGGGGATTTTATGACAAATGACTTGACTTTAAACCCCAAGGTCGACTAGCCTGAGAGGTGTAGTTAAATTGAGTGAAGGAAGTAGGG
>CAMCBD010000099.1 GCA_945872825.1 Nitrosomonas ureae | reverse complement strand
CAACTCCCCGGCAACCCATTCTCACTATCTTCCAATAACTCAGGCAACGCCTTTCGCAATCTCCCAATCGATGTTTCTACCACAATACCAAACTCGGCCAGTAAACCCCGTATCTCATTGCTTAACGCCGTGCGTGACTTGATCAGCCGGGCACGGATGCGGTGTTCCGCCTGAATAACCTGCTGCTCGGCCGTCTTGATCGCAACAAAACGCATGTTCGCCCGGCCAACAGCTTCACAGATCGCCTCCGCATCATTGACGTCGTTCTTGCCGCTCTTGACGTAAGGTTTCACAAACTGCGGCGCCATCAATCGAACTTCATGACCCAACTTGCCCAGTTCGCGCGCCCAGTAATGCGCACCCCCGCATGCTTCTATGCCAATCAGGCTGGCGTCAGTTGGCTGAAATAATCCAGCATCTGCGATCGGCGCAATTGCCTGCGTACCAGTACCTTCTCCGTTCTGTCCACGCCATGAATCTGGAATACCTGCTTCACCAAATCAATTCCGATACGTGCTATATTCATAACCTTCCCCCCCCCTCTTTGATTGCTAAAATCTTTAGTCTGGCACATTGCGATGCCCTTGAGTGGGAGGAGTTCATTCCATTGGCCTGTGAATGGGTGGTACTTGGTGTGCTTATTTTAAGAATTTTTCCTTTATTATCTGCGCAACTATTAGTCCTGCAATCAATGCAATTACAGAATAAAAAACAACCCTATCATATTATTTTTCTGGAAACCTTTGCTTCAGTTTGATGTTTCTTTGCAGTCAGCGCGAGTGCATTGATTTGTTTTTACTTTATGCATCGCGTTAAAGAAACGTTAATTCCGATACTATCGCATCTTTTTGATACAAAACTGAGGCTTATCAATAATAAAACGATTGCTTCACTTTAAGTTCTATCAGACAATCCAATTTTATTCCTAATACACGCCCAATCACTATGTGCCTTATTCCAACATCTTATAAAACAACATTATTTGCCTGCTTATTTTTTTTGGCAAACAATACGCAGGCTAACTCAATCGCTTGTTTTAATACCAATATGGGTCAATTTTGTATCGAGCTCTTTGAAACTCAAACACCGCTCACCACAGCCAACTTTCTCAACTATATCAATAGTGACGCCTATACGAACGGAATCTTTCACCGTAGCGTTCGTGACTTTGTTGTCCAAGGCGGTGGCTTCAAGATCATTGATAGTGTCGATGGAAAAAAGCTCTCACCCGTGAATACATTTACTCCGATTACCAACGAATTCAAGATCTCCAATACACGCGGAACCGTTGCTATGGCGAAACTTTCGGGCAATCCAAACAGCGCAACCAGTCAATGGTTTGTCAATCTCGCAGATAATTCCCTGAATCTGGATAATCAGAATGGCGGCTTCACGGTATTCGGGCGCGTTATTTTTGATGGAATGGAAGTCATTGATGCCATTGGAAAACTGCCAATAGCCAACCTAGGTGGCAGCCTGGCTGCTACACCAACGATAGGTACTAGCGGCTCATCAATTTCTACTGACAACCTCGTCCAAATTACCCAAGTAGAGGTAACCGATGCAACCGGTGTGTTTAGTGAGAGCGCGCTAACTTTTGCTGTAGATATTGGAACGGGTGAGGCATTAGCGGTTAAATTACTGTTAATTGGAGATAAGCCAGCCTATGTATTTGAGCTTGATCCCGCCAGTGTTACTTCATTGCCAAGCAATCCTGTGAATATCGCAACTTTCTCGAGCGAGAATGGCCAATTGCACATCCCATCCGTCATGATCAACGCTTCTACAGTGGTTAAAAATGTGAAGATGCAATTAAACGACGCAAATTCATTTCAGTTTACTTTGTTAAGTTATGAATAAAGAAATTATTAGCCAACTAGGCATGCAAAAATAAAACAGAGATATTCAGTGATTAGTCGTTGATGACCGTCTCCACACTCTAGAAATAAGGGAAACATGCACGCAATTTACAAATGACCACGTTTGAATTGGTACAAAAACCACCATCATTCGAACGGTAATCAGCACTCTGCCGCAAACAACGGGGAATTAACCCCGAAGAGATTCAGATATAAAAGTTAATTAAGGGTTCTGCAAGAACGCCAGTAAGTGGGTAATTGCTCGGTTTTTAAATAGCCCAACATCTTCACGGGCCGTGTATTTGATATGTAATACTGCATCGGTAATAGTATTGTAGTCAAATTGACGCAATTGTAGTTGGCTTGGCATTTCCAGTTTCCAATTGCTAATTACGCCCGCACCTTCAAAAGGCAAATAGCGTGCATCTCTAAAATTAAGCTCAAAAACCCCGGCATCATTTTGTCCGTGACTGGTAGCAACAGCCTTAAAGGGCACCATGCTTTCAACAAAACGCTCGTCATCAATCGGCACGCCTTCTTCATTATTACGTTCGTAAGTCGTGCCTGAAGTGTTGATGCGAATGCTATTTTTTAAAAGACGCAAGGTCGCCGCGATGGTGGTATTAGGTCCGGCCTGACAGGGAATGGAAATGCTAACCGATTTGATACGCCTAAAATAATGACCCGCATAATCCATGTCAAATATTTCTTCGAGCAGATCGAATGCTGTAATACCTGTTGTTTTTAATCGATTGAGCGCAGTTGGGTCGATTTTTGCCAATGATACATTTTTAGTGATTTCAAACTCGCGTTTATTGGCATCTAAATAGGCCCTCTCCATTTGTCTTAAACTCAAATGCAATTGTTCACCAGCCGTCAAGCCCTGCATCGCACTATCAAAATAACCGTATTGCACGAAATTGGATGTGGCTATGCCTAATTCCTGCCGGTATGCTTTCTCTGCTGTTCTGGCCAAGTCATACGCCAATTGATAGGTTTGTTTATAAACTGTGAATAAACGCTCTTTCATGAATTGATACAGATTACCGTTGGTAAACTGTGTCTTCATGAAACTTTCAATATCCTCGGAATTTTTGATCGCTTCCTGATGAATTGCTAATTCTTTTTCAGCCATGGCAATACGCACATCGGCAATTACGATTTGACGGTCAATTTGAAAAATGTCGGCTACGGATATTTTGGCATCCTGCACCCAACCTTGTTCGCGACGGACGAAACTGGCAGTCTGGGCAGCTTTTTTACCTTCCAGAGCTTTTACTGCAGCCACTATATCCTGAACTTTACTAAAAATTTCAGTCGCTTTACTTAATTGAATACCACCCAATGAAGTCCCTGCGCCAACGCCAAATGGTTTGGCCGCGACACTGAATTGAGGAATCATGGATAACACTTTGCCAATAGCCTCACCCGCTGAAATAGCCAATTTAATATCTTTGATAACTTCATCGACGTCCAGATCGAATTTTTCTTTGGCGATCAATTTCAAACTGGATTCGGCAGCTTCTATCACTTTGTCTTCAGAACCACTGGCAATGGCGCCGATACCATTAATAACGATATCACGAGCGAGCTCATCATCTTTCTTAGGTTTTTTAGCAGTATTCGTTTGAGGTGGCGGCGGTACATCAACACCTTCGCTGCCGGATTTAATAGCCATCAGCATCAGATTATGTCTGAGTCGTGTTAATGCTGTTTCTCGTGTTTTTATGAGTGTTTCACGGTGATTTCTAGCTTCTATTACCTGCCAAGTTTTGACATCTTCCACCATTTTCAGCAAATTAGCTTCATGCGATGCTCGCATCAAACTGAGGTTTGCAGCATCCTTTTTCTCCAAAATACATAATAACTGATTGCCAAATGTACGAACTTCGCTGCACAGCTCAATCGCTTTATCCAGTAAGAAGCCGAATCGATACATCGGAGCTGGACTAAACAAATCGCTTAATACGCTGCCGGGACTTAATCCTTTCGCGGTAGCAGCTATCAAAACTGCTGGGTCTATCGGAGGATCAAACAGCGCCAATTTACGTTCAATGCCGTCGAGATTCATGCAATGCCGTAATTTAAAAAGACGATCACCGACCGTATCCCAATATTTTAATAAATTGGAATTGTTAGGAATACAAAAATACAAGGCCGTCCCCACACCCAACAAACTCGGATTAGATGGAGTACTGCTTGCTGGAATACTGCTTGAGTACGGAAACAGATTTTCCATCTGCACAAGCGCATTGCCGAAAGTATCCAACTTCGGTTGCAATGTAGCAAATGTCTCGGCTTTTATTTCACCGCGCTTTGGGATGAATTGTGGGCGCGGCCCTAGAATATGAGCGGCAATCACATAGAGTTGTGTGGCTTCGTTGATACCCTCCATCGTGTCTCTGCGGAAGAGATCATCGCCCCAGGCAATAAGATTCTCAACGTATTTCATCACTACATTTTTCATGTAGGCAACGGGCCTTCCCCGCGCAATTAAATGCGGTTTAAAGGGAGACTCACGCCACTCGGCTATTTTATCCAGCTCTACTTTGGCCGCCTCTTTATTAGCTAGTCGTAGGAAAAATTGCTCAATATTTTCTTTCGCATCAATTTTAAACGGCGGAACTTGCCAAAATTGCGTATTGTTATCATCGGGCTTATCGGTAGTCATTGGATTAAAAATGTAGTGAAACCATTGCATAGCTTCAGCAAACTTACCGTTTTTACTCAGACGTGTGGCAATATACAACGGCGCGTGAAAGAAAATCTCCCAATTGTACAAACCGTATGCGCTGTTTTCATCAAACTCAACTTTTACAGGCGGAGTATTGTTATCAACGAGATTGGCAACCGGCTGGTAAATTGATTTAAAACGGTTGCCCTTATCATCCGGCAAAACAGTGTCAGCTGATAATAATTCGTTGATACCCCCATGATTCAGTCTTTCTAAATAAACATCCGTATAGGGGTGATAAAAATTCTCAAACTTTAAAGTGGTATCCCAGTTGAAATAGCCGCCGAAGTAAGAATAATTGTTGCCGATTTCAAGTGTGGCTCCTGCCAAGGCTCCAATCGATTGCTGAACAGGCGTTAGTACAGAAAGAGTAGTGGCCGTTTTGGACATTAGGCCAATTCTTCCCATATCGCCGCTATTACCTGATGCCGTATAGCTCATGGTTTTCATAGTGGCGGAATGGGATGCCAATTTTGTTTCACTGACCGCACGAGGCCCTACCTTTACTGCGGTCGTCATTTCCAAATAGGGCAAGTAAGGCGCCCGTTCAATATTTTTGATGTAATCAAAAAGTCTAGAACCAGGATGTGGTTGAACGAAAAAATTTCGCTCACCATCTTGATAGAAGAAAGGAGTGGGAATATCTGCTTCAAAATCATAAGGCATCTGTTGATTTTCAAATGCAAGTAAATGTTTCCGCTTAGCTTTTAAATATTCGCGTTTGCGTAACAACATATTGTCGTTACGTCCAGACCTCATAAAATTATTTATCAGATACTCTGTACCGTTATATACCTCGATAATGTGCGGTATGCGTTTTAAGTTGCCAATAATTTCAGTAAAATCTGTTTTAATCTCGGCTTCTACGTCTGTCAAAATAAAAGACATGGTCAATAATCGGGCAGGATTGCCAGCATCTAATTTACTCTCGCCGATAGCGGGCAGCTGCACGATTAGTTTATTATCACGAATCCGTATCACTGGACGACAATAAGCAGGTTGTCCGTTTAAGGTTTTAAGACTTTGTGTGCCAGAGGTCTCAACAAATACTTTGGACATTTGTTTGGGAAGCCATTTACCCTCTCGATATTCGCTCCATGCTATAAAGGTTCGCCATGCTTTTTTTCCTTTTAAACTGTTAGAGCTGCTCTTCGCCGTTGATTCTATAGAACTGCCACTGCCACTCTCATCAGGCTTAGAGATTTCAGTAAATTCCAACCAGAATAAGAACAGCCGTCCCTTCCAGCGGATAGGCATGACATGCACACCATTTTGTTCGCCCTCACCTGCGGCTTTAATATCCAACCCCATATTTTCCCACGCCGACCAACGTCCGTATTTATTGCGGTTGCGATAGTAGACTTGGGAAGTCGCGCCGTAGGATCGGGCTACGACATGAAGTGTATTCGCAAGAGAGTCGTTATAAACACCCACGATGTCTAAATTCGAAACTTCTTGTAATTTCCGCAAATAATTTCTGAAAGCTGTCTCGACCGTAAGCGTGGAAATGTCATTCTGTGTTAATTCAGCTTCCAATTCCTTAAAAAACGGACTTCTATCATCGCGCCATTCCGGCTCAAGCCAGTTTTCAGGATGAATAAACACTTTACGATTAGCTTCCCAGACGCGATAAAGTTTCATCCATTCCCACTCTTGCGCCTTGATTTGATCCGGAGAAACCCAAAAATCACCTCTTGAGGGCAGCTGCCTCTCCAGATTCAGTAAACAACGGGTGACAAAAAGCTGAACAGAAGACATTGCCTGACGGACACGCGAGGTGTCCATACACGCCCCCATTTGTACATCGATCAAAAAATATTCGTACAAACTTTCTGCATCAAGCACACCCCATTGCTGGAGTTTTTCTTGGACCAAAAGGTAACCGACCAACGCATCGCGTTGCCTTTCACGCAGGGGATTGGTAATGGTGGGCGCAAACTCAGTCCAATCCGTATCATCGTACTTGGCTCGGATGGCATTTTGAATGTCCTTTGCTATGTCATTCAAAATATCAAAATCCGTTTCTGGCGAAGCCCAAGTAGCCAAACGACTAGCTGAAATACCGGTTTCAAGAACCATTGCCATTACACCAGCAAGGCTTAACCATGCCTCAGGAGCTTGCAATTCATTGGTTGTAAAACTGAATTGAGTCTTGATTAGAAAATCTAAATCCGATAAACCCCATGAGGTTTCTGCAGCCGCCACAGCAACGACATCATCCAAAGTCATCGCTGCGTGATAGGCCGTTGCAAAGATCAACAGCCAATCGGTTTCAGGAGTTTGTCGTTTCAGGGTTGCATAGCCATTCAGCGTAAACCAATGTGTGGCTGTTAGGTTCTGGAAATCAAGAGCGCCGAGTGTTGTCCGATGTGCAACAAAGTGTTTGACTTCTTCAGAACTCAGCGGGTACTTGTTGATAGCTGTAGCCCCGCGATGCAGGTTTCTAACTGTAGCTGAAAATGCAATAACTAACTTTTCAGAAAACAAAAGCGTTGCCGGAATCGTTTCCTCCGCCGTTTTTGAGGAACGCCAACTCAATTTAATACTGGAAGCGCGTGCGCGGTCGGCATATTCGAGTTTGAGTTGATAAAGCCGGTTGGGTGTGAGTTCATGAGCAACTTCCCAAGAAAGCTGAGTGTTACCGTCGGGTTTCTGGAGAATCAATTCACCATCTAAGTAAAGGCTGAATTGCTCATCAGCGCCCGCCACCGATACAATCAATGTAAATTCATCGGCAACAGGGGTCGAAATAAAACCTTCCCATTGAATACTAAAATTATCCAGAGGCAAACCGGCGACATTAAAAGCATTGTTTTCACTGAAATGAATCGTCTTATCGATCCTTTCAGTCACCACGTCGGTCCACGTAGGCGTGCGAAAATAAGTTGCCGACAGCCCTTCATCTACCAGATCAGTCAATAAATTAGTCAGGCGATTGTGATCTGCTTTTAGAATTTCAGTGGTTTGGACTTCATTTAAACTCACCAGAGCCGCAATATTTTGAGCAATCTTACTTTCACGTAGTGTTTGTTTTAAAACCGGCAAAAGGCGTTGATAAAATGCTTGGCTCTAGACTAGGAGAGTTAATAATATCTGATGAGTTGCCATAGTTCACTAGCAAGTTCATCAGGTTGTTTTTTCCAACGCCATTCAGATTCTTTTAAATGCAACTCAAAGTTAACTGACACACCATTAAACTTTGCAAGCCGCCG
>CAMCBD010000098.1 GCA_945872825.1 Nitrosomonas ureae | reverse complement strand
GCTTTCATCAAGGTCTTGATAACCAAACTCCCAATGAGGTTTATTATCAATATCAAGCAATTCATCAGGCTGCCTGAGCTTGATTAACTACCCATATCAGAGCTTAATTCTACTCTCAGGTTGGACAGTTGCAGGAGACCACTTCATCTATCACTGCTAACTTCATAATTTCCCCTTATTTCTTAAGATAATACGTCAATTTAGGTTTCAACATATCAAGCCACAAATTAGCACCTTACGTTAAGGCAATTCTGAATAATCCGCATATGTCATTCCGAACGCAGAGAGGAATCTTGGGTAATCAACACAATAGATTTCTCGCCATGCTCGAAATGACAGTTATTTGGAGATTCCTTAACTACCCCGGCTTCCCATCCACCCTTTGTCGCCAATAAATCGGCGCATACTTAGCCGCCCAAAGCACAAAACAGCCCAGCCAAGCAAGTCCTGCAGCCACATACAAAATCAGTGCGATCATCGGCACGATATCCGCCAATATTCTCAGTACTGCGGCCGCCTGAAAACTTAAGAACAGAATCCAGGTCATGTGATCCAGTTCCAGTGGACGTCCCGAGTGCCCGAGCGTGACGCGTGACGCCATGGCCAGAATCATGCTGGCAAAATAGCCAATCGCCAGTGCGTGCAAGGGCGCCAGGCCGAGCAGCATACTTCCGGATAGCATAACAACCAGGCTTTGCACCGCGTACAGCGTCATAGCTACACCCAGCCAGGCGAATGAAACATGCAATACTGCCAGCAAACTCACGCGGAAGCTGCGCAAGAATCCCCAGCGGTACGATAAATAAAATGCACAGCCCGCCAGCGGAAAATCAACAATCCATAGATAGGCTGGCATTTCCAGCCATTGCAGGCCGCCATGCGCAACAACACAGGCGAGCATTAACCAGAGCATCCAGTAGGGTCTGATTAATACGTAGTTATCCAATACCCGGCTGGAGAAAAATGGAATCATGCGGTGCGAAACGGTCAGCACGATCGGCAACAGAAAAAACCAGATGCCCGCGTGGCGCGCAAAATCCAGTGCAGCCGGGCTTTCAGTGACCAGCCAGAACAAATACGCAGCCATACCCAACCAACCCATGAGCAGTGCAATACTGGTTACGCGCGCATGGCGCTTGTCCTGAGCAGGCGCGGTGCCCAACAGGATGCGGAATAACACATAAACCGCGACGCCCCAGCCGGCCAGCATGAGCTCTACGCCCATAATGATGATCACTTTGTGCGTCAATAGTCCGACATAAAACAATACAACGCCGAGCGCCATTAATAAACTGGTAGCCATGTACTCACTCGGCTTTACTTTGTCGCCATTCATCCAGCTGGGATACGTGGTGAACAAAAAACCAAAAATAAAGAACGGGAAAAAACCATAGACCATCAGGAAAGCATGCGCCCAAGTCGGGGCAATGCTCCAAACTGTAACGGATCCCACTATGGCATAGCGCCCGGTCAGATCAAATACCCACCAAAGCAGTGTCAGCACGCCTTGCAGCGCGCCAGCCAGAAACAAACTGCGATGCGGCGCAGCCGAAATATGATCGCGAACGGTCAGTGGTAGGGTCATTCGAGCTCCTTATGAAATATGCATTTCTTTATAGTTCTAACTATCTCTTTAATTATCCAGCTCAATTATTTCTCTTAAATCAGGTTATTTGCTATGATGCAGGTCCTGCTTCGCGCAACGAATCTTCATGCTCAATATTGATCTGCATTGTCATTCCACAATTTCTGATGGTTTATTAACACCCGCTCAACTGGTCGAGCGTGCCGCGTTACGCGGTGTTGAAACGCTGGCTTTGACCGATCATGACGACATCGCCGGGTTGGTAGAAGCGCGCCAGACAGCTGACGCGAAAAATATCACATTTATAAACGGCGTGGAAATATCCGTCAGTTGGCGCGGCCGCACCTTGCATATCGTCGGACTGGACATCGATCCAGAGTATACGCCACTCATCGAAGGTCTGACCGCTATCCGCGCAGGCCGCTCGCAACGTGCCGCAAATATCGCTGCAGAACTCGAAAAAATCGGTATCCACGGCAGCCTGGAAGGCGCTTATACCTACGTGGGCGAGCGACGCTTGATCGGGCGCACGCATTTTGCCCGTTTCCTGGTTGAGCAAGGTTATGCCAAAGACGTAAAATCCGTATTTAAAAAATATCTGGTTAAAGGCAAGCCGGGATATACTCCGCACGAATGGGCGGCACTCAGTGATGCGGTAAGCTGGATCTGCGGCAGTGGGGGGTGTGCAATCATCGCGCATCCGGGGCGCTATGATTTGGGTAAAAATGTACTCAATGATTTACTCGATGAATTTTGTGCGCTAGGCGGATCGGCCATTGAGGTGGTCACGTCGAGTCACACCCCTGAGCAGGTTCGTCACTTTGCGCAACATGCTCAAAACAAGAATCTGATGGCCTCATGCGGCTCAGATTTTCATGGTCCGGGCGAAAGCTTTCACGATCTGGGACAATTACCCGAATTTCCGCAGGGATGCACACCCGTTTGGCATCACTGGAAAAACACAATAGCAACTGAACTTGTATAATCTTTTGATAGACTGATTTAACACTCATTTAATCCAGATACAGTCCTTACTGTGGCCCAATTTTTTTCTATTCACACCGACACACCGCATTTACGTCTGATCAAACAGGCCGTAACGATCGTACGCAGCGGCGGAATCATCGTCTACCCCACGGATTCCTGCTATGCCCTGGGTTGCCATCTCGGCGATAAAAACGCGATGGCGCGTATCCGCACTATCCGGCAAGTGGATGAGCGACATCATTTCACGCTGGTGTGCCGGGATCTGGCGGAAATTTCAACTTACGCAAAAGTAGATAATAGCCAATACCGGTTACTCAAAGCCACGACACCCGGCAGCTACACGTTTATTTTGCAGGCAACGCGTGAAGTTCCACGCCGCATGCAACATCCGAAACGCAATACCATCGGCCTGCGCATTCCCGATCATCCGGTCGTTCTGGCGCTGCTGGAAGAACTCGGCGAACCATTACTCAGTTCTACTTTGATATTACCGGAAGACGAGTTTCCACTGAATGATGCGGAAGAAATCCGAGAGCGCCTGGAGCATCAGGTTGAATTGATCATGGATGCCGGTTCCTGCGGTATAGAAATGACCACCGTGATTGATTTAACCACCGACGTGCCCGAATTGATCCGGCAAGGCAAAGGCAGTCTCGAGCCCTTTGGAATCAGTCATGGATGAAATTATTCAAGGCATCGCCATTTATGCCTTACCGGTCATTTTTGCCATCACCATGCACGAGGCGGCGCATGGTTATATTGCCAAACATTTTGGCGACTTTACTGCCTTTAACGAGGGACGCATCAGCCTCAATCCGATCCGGCATATTGACCTCATCGGCACGATTCTGGTACCGCTGACATTATTCGTTCTCAGCAAGATGACGGTCGGTGCGGGATTTCTATTCGGCTGGGCCAAACCGGTGCCGGTTAATTTTTCTAACTTGCGTCAGCCGAAACGCGACATGCTGTGGGTAGCTGCAGCCGGCCCCGGTGCCAATCTGCTGATGGCGCTTTTTTGGGCTTTGATGATTAAATTAGCCATTACCATGCCGGAAAGCAGTTTCGCAAAACCGTTGGCGCTGATGGGAATTGCCGGGATCGAAATCAATGTCATCCTGATGGTGCTCAACCTGCTGCCGTTACCGCCTTTGGACGGCAGCCGCATGGCCATCAGCCTGTTGCCACACCGTTTAGCTTACCCGTTTTCCCGGATCGAACCTTACGGCTTTATAATATTATTGGGATTGTTATTCAGTGGTGTGCTGGGTACTGTGATTGGACCTATGATTACCTGGACTAAAATAATTATCGTGTCAATTTTTGGGTTATATATCTAACAACATTTTACATTTAGGATATCAAAATGTTTGCTGATCGCGTTTTATCAGGCATGCGCCCCACCGGTAGCCTGCATTTAGGACATTATCATGGCGTATTAAAAAATTGGGTGAAGTTGCAGCAGCAATATGAATGCCTGTTTTTTGTCGCGGATTGGCATGCTTTGACCACCCATTACGACACGCCGGAAATTATCGAACAAAATGTCTGGGATATGGTGATTGATTGGCTGGCTGCGGGCGTTGATCCCTCGCAGGCGATCTTATTCATTCAATCCAAAGTACCGGCCCACGCCGAATTGTATTTATTGTTGTCGATGATAACACCGCTCGGCTGGCTGGAGCGCGTGCCTACTTATAAAGACCAGCAGGAAAAATTGTCAGAGAAAGATCTCAGCACCTATGGTTTTCTTGGCTATCCGTTGCTGCAAAGCGCGGACATCCTGATTTACCGTGCCAACCGGGTTCCTGTCGGGGAAGATCAAGCACCGCACCTGGAATTTACGCGCGAAATTTCGCGCCGCTTTAATCATATTTATGGCAAAGAACTTGGCTTTGAAGAGAAAGCGGAATTAGCCGTCAAGAAGCTGGGCTCAAAGAAATCAAAACTGTATACCGAGTTGCGCAATCTGTATCAAGAGCAGGGCGATGAACATGCGTTGGAAGAAGCCAGATCGTTACTGAATGAGCAACAGAATCTCAGCCTGGGCGACCGGGAACGCTTATTTGGCTATCTGGAAGGCGGTGGCAAAATGATTTTGACCGAGCCGGAAACGCTGCTCACCGAGGCCTCCAGAATGCCCGGTCTGGACGGCCAGAAAATGTCCAAGTCCTATAACAACACCATCAGCTTGCGCGAAGACCCGGAAAGCATCCGGAAAAAAGTCCGCACCATGCCGACGGATCCGGCGCGGGTGCGGCGCAGCGATCCGGGTGATCCTACCAAGTGCCCGGTATGGCAATTCCATTTGGTTTATTCCGACGACAACACCCGCGAATGGGTACAGCGCGGTTGCAAGAACGCGGAAATTGGCTGCCTGGATTGCAAATCGCCCATCATTGACAAGATTCTGGCCGAACAAGCGCCGATGTATGAACGCATTATGAAGTACGAAGAAGATCCAACACTAGTGCGTAACATCATTGCGGATGGTTGTGAGAAAGCCAACAAACTGGCGGAAGAAACCATGCGTGACATCCGCGAAGCCATGGGACTCAGTTATTCCTGATAGACCTCGCAGCCGGGCAACTGAATTGATCACCCAATGAGTAACAGGGGTAGCAGTGAATTCCGTTATTGATTCTGTTGATACGACGCACCCGATAGCCAAAATCTGCGGCGAACCCTTGCTGGAGATCCCGCAGGATTTGTATATTCCCCCAGACGCACTCGAAATTTTCCTGGACACCTTCCAGGGTCCGCTGGACTTGCTGTTATATCTGATCCGCAAACATAATCTGGAAATTCTGGATATTCCGATGGCAGAGCTCACTTTGCAATATATGGCCTACGTTGAAATGATGCGCGTTGATCAACTGGAACTGGCAGCGGAATATCTGCTCATGACCGCGTTGCTGATTGAAATCAAATCATGCATGCTATTGCCCAATCCAAAGACTGAAACGGAACAAGAGCACGATCCGCGCGCCGAGCTGGTAAGGCGTTTACTCGAATACGAGCAAATGAAAAAAGCCGCAGTACGCCTCAATGAATTGCCGCAGGCTGAGCGTGACTTTAGCGTCATTCAGGTGTGGATCGAACAAAATGCCGTCGCACAATTACCCAATATCCACACGGATGATTTGTACCATGCCTGGGTCGCCATTCTAACGCGTGCCAAAGTCAACCGCCATCATCAAATCAAGCGAGAAACCCTTTCCGTGCGTGCCTATATGAGTCAGGTGCTGCGCGATTTGCGCGGGCACAAACAGGTTAAATTCTATGACTTGTTCAGCCCCGCAGCGACTGTCGCTGAAGTTGTCGTTACTTTTCTGGCAATCCTGGAGCTGGCCAAAGAATTGTTGCTGGAAATTTCTCAGGCCAATGATTCCGGGATTATTTATGTCTGCGCCATTGATGCCACTTAACCAGCCTGACCCATTGGATTCACCAAATCCTGCGAAAATCAGGCAGATTTTGGAAGCGGCATTGCTAGCGGTACAGGATCCTTTGCCCATCAGCGAATTAAGAAAGTTATTCAATAATGAATTAAGCGCTGCCGTGCTATCCAAATTACTGGAAGAAATCCGCGAAAAATGGAGCGACAGCGGCGTTGAACTGGTCACGGTAGCTAGCGGCTGGCGGTTTCAGACCAAAGCGGACATGCAACCGTATCTGGATCGATTAACCCCGCAAAAGGTACCGCGTTATTCGCGCGCGGTCCTGGAAACCCTCGCTATTATTGCCTATCGCCAGCCCGTGACACGGGGGGATATTGAAGAAATCCGCGGTGTGGGCGTTTCCAGTTCGGTGCTCAGAACACTCATTGCACGCGGCTGGATTGAAGCTGTCGGGCACCGTAACGTACCCGGAAAGCCGGAATTGTTCGCCACTACGCAGCATTTTCTGGATGATCTGAATCTGCGTGCGCTAGAAGAACTCCCGCCACTAGAAGAGATGAAATCCTTGATTGAATCCAGTGACAAGAATCAGGATCTGCCTTTTGAAGAACCGGAAGAATCCGATCACTGAGAGCTTGCCGCCCGCTGCACTTCAATCAACGCCGAAGTAAGGTGTGGCGCAATCACCTGCAGCAATTGCCCGAATATTTTGGGATTGCCAGCAATAATTTGTCCGCTTTCCAATTGTGTCTCATTGCCTTCCAAATCACCGACCAATCCACCGGCTTCGGTAATCAGCAGACAACCGGCGGCCATATCCCATGGCGCTAAGCCAATTTCCCAAAAACCATCATAACGTCCGTTCGCCACATAGGCCAAATCCAGCGCAGCAGAACCCGGGCGGCGAATCCCCGCAGTGCGCGGAATAATATCCTTAAACATGGCAATATAAGCATCCAGATGCGTCAAGTCTCGAAACGGAATACCCGTACCGATCAAACAATCCTCAAGCCGGGTACGTTTACTGACACGAATCCGGCGATCATTCAGAAAGGCACCGCCACCTCGACTAGCCGTAAATAATTCATTATTGGTTGGATCGTAAACCACTGCATGGCTGAGCACACCCTTGTGCTTCACTGCAATGGAAACCGAATATTTGGGAAATCCATGTAGAAAATTGGTCGTACCATCGAGTGGATCAATAATCCACTGATATTCTGAATTCTTTTCATCGCCCCGGCGACCACTTTCTTCCGCCAAAATTGCGTGATCAGGATAAGCCGCTAACAAGACCTTGATAATGGCATCTTCAGCCGCGCCATCCACTTCACTGACATAATCACTGTGCGATTTCTTCGACACATTGAGTAAATCCAAATTTTGTGAAGCCTGATTAATAATACTACCGGCACGGCGCGCGGCTTTCACCGCGATGGTTAGCATTGGATGCATGTTTTTGATTCAGAATTTAACAGAAGGAAGCGCGATTCTAATATGAATCGACCTTGCACGCTTGATTTTATGGTTTTGCAGATAATCGGTAACGTTCAAAGCATCTGCATGCCAGGTTGCAGGAATATAGCGGTAAATCAAAAAGCCCGCATTTCGATATCGAAATGCGGGCTTTTTGAGAAAACAAGACAATTTCAACAATTAATTACTACATAGCCATAAATAACACTCCTTTCTTAAGAAGCACTGGAAATTATGCCCATAAAACAACTCTATTGATATAAGCATTTTGCTTATTTTTTAAACTTTGCATTAAATCGCTCTCTAAAATTCCTATTTTTATCCAGCCTATCGTTATCGAATTGCATTAAAGAATTGCAACACATCCATTGGTGTATCTAGCCGTTTAGGCAGAGTTGAGAAAACAGGCCGCATAGACCCATAACCAGCTCAATAGCATTTTCTGGAGATTCAATGGGTGAAAGCAACACTTAAATTGTATATTTTACATTTTGGAGTGAGCTCATGAATTATCAACCCTCAAAACGAAGTTTTACTTATCATCAACAGGAAACGATGTGGCCGCTATGGTCACAAGGCAAATCGTTGAGT
>CAMCBD010000097.1 GCA_945872825.1 Nitrosomonas ureae | reverse complement strand
GGTTTCATCGCCCCGTATCGCAGCCAGCGCTATTTTTGCTTTGAATTCACTGGAATATTGTGTGCGTTTCTTGCTCATGATTATGATCCTCTATAGTGTCCATAACAGAGCTTAACAACCTGTCCAGTTTTGCGGTACCACTTCACTTGTGCGGTCTACAAATGCTTTTTCTTGTTAGAGTCACCGCAGGAAAAGCAAAACGCCCAGGCTCAGAAAACCAAGGGCGCTTTGAAGAGGTAGTACTGAGAATCAAATAATTCTTACTGAATTCTTATTACCTATAAAACCAAGATCTATATCTTTATTAAATTTTAAGGCGTTTTACAAGTTGTTTGGGTTCGAACTTTTCTTAGTCTTGATTGTACGGTTGCCTTGTTGACCAGGAATTTCTGCTGGCTTGGCATATTCGCGTTGCAACAATTCTGCCGCTATCTTTCGATGAAAATGAGCCTGTTTTTGTGCTTCATTAGCGGCTTGTTCATAATAACGTAAATTGGCCGTAGCATGTGATTGGAAATCCTGTCCTCCTCTCCCATAGTATTGACTCTTATCTTCATAGTGTTGCAAAGCTTTCCTTTTTTCTGCAGCTTTTGTGGTCATTTCTTTGGTTACATCGTCATAGTAATTTGCCAACTTATCATGATCGCTATAAGTTTTTGCATTCTGTGCCAGCTTTCTACCATCATCATTTTGTGCTTCTATATGACCCAGTTGCGCACACGCAACCAATAGAGAAAGCAAAGGTAAAACTACAAGATATTTTCTCAGTTTTATGCTCATGATTATAACTCCAAGTAGAACGATATGGAGGCATACTATCCGAGTCAATACAGTGATGTATATTGGGGAAACTATTGTTCTTTACTAAGGAAAACTATTAAGAAACATTCTGCTTGGTAATATGACTATGGCTACTTTGTTACGTTTTATAAGCATTAGGTCTGAAGCCAGACTTATTTTAAAGATTGGTCCCAGTAAGGCAAATCTCCGACGTGTTCTGACAAGAAATTAATAAAAGAGCTTATCTTTTTCGGCAAATGTCTACTTGGAAGATAGCAGGCATAAATATGACGTTCTACCGACAGGTATTCCGGAAGCGCTGCCTGGAGCCGGCCTTTTTGTAATTCCATGCCAATAGTATAGGTGGGCAACAAAGCGATTCCTAATCCATGAAGAGCTGCCTGAGCAAGTGCATCATTATCATTGATACGTAAGGTTCCTGATACTGGAACCTTGATCTTTCCCCCGGGTCCGGTGAAGCGCCAGTAACTTTGTTCGGCTGAGAGCGCGCAATCGAGACAGTTATGTTTCACCAGATCCTCTGGTGTTTGTGGCACACCCCATTGTTGAAAGTACTGCGGGGTTGCACACAATATGCGGCGCACAGGCGCAATCTTACGAGCTACTAGATTGGGATCAGGCTCGTTTGTCACACGAATTTGTACATCATATCCTTCTTCGATCAAGTCGCCAGGACGATCAGTAATGGTCAAATCAACTTTTATTTTAGGGTAACGAGCAAGAAAACAAGGGAGTGCGGGAGCGACATGGCGCGTTCCAAAAGAGCTCGGCACACTCACTTTCAGTGTTCCGCGCGGCTCAGCATGAAGGCTATTTACTACTTGTTCGGCATGCTCAGCCTCTGTCAGGATACGTGCCACATGCTCTGAAAGCGCGATACCAGTCTCCGTCAAACTAAGATGTCGAGTGCTGCGGAGAAGTAATCGTGTACTAAGATCCTTCTCAAGTTTAGCGACTGCTTTACTGACCGCTGCGCGAGAGATATCCATGCGACGTGCCGCTTCCGCAAAACTACCTGCCTCCACGACCCGTGCAAAGATTATGAACAGATTAAGATCTTGCATAACGTTATTGTATCTAATTAGGAAACAAAGTGTTTCATTTTTTGGTACTTCTCACTGATGTATTCTATCTATATTATCTCTTCTAAGGTGAGACATTTATATTAGATGCCGTAAAGAAATTATGGTTATTACTGTAATTAAACAACTAATATTTATATGAGCCTTGATTAGCGCGTTCTTACTCACTTAAAGTGATGTACTTCTGGTTGATCAATTAAGAGTTTTATTGTCAACCTGAGAGAGCGTATTATTAATAGGGTTATTTTCCAAGTCAGACGCACACTCTTTACTACTTGCACAAATAATCAACAAATGTACTATATGGAGTAAAACTTATGGAAACCAAAGAGTTATTAAAAGCACCCCAGTTATTCGTAGTTTATGCAATCACTATCCTTTATACCATTACGTTCTATTTAGCGGCAGTTATAGCGCTACCTAATGATAATGCAGTATGGGGCCTGCAAGGCATACATCAGGTTGCTAAGCTAGAAACAAATAGCCTTAATCGTTCCCAAGTAGTGCGGAATAACAGTTCGGGTTAAACCTAATAAGGATCGTGCCTCCGTTTTTGTAATCAAGTAAATCATTTCAAGAGAGCAAAAAAGCATCAGCGGGGGCATTTGAACAAAAATATGCGGTCAAGGAAAACAATACAAATGATTACAAGGAGTAAAACTTATGAGGATCAAAGGCCTATTAAAAAAACCTCAGTTATTTGAAGTTTATGCAATTACTGTTTTTTATACAGTCACGGTCATTATAATCCTACTTAGCGGCAGTTATAGCGGCGTCTACTGATAATGCATTATGGAGCTCACAAAGCATACACCAAATTGCTCTGGCCGAACCTTCTCAGAACCGGACGTATGGAACTGCCGCATCCGGCTCCAGAGCAAACGACTTCTCCAAGTCAAATCGTGAATATTAGAGCATCGATACAGTTCTAAAATGCTCCTTTCGCGAAAAACGAGAGGGAATGAGTTGAGAATTATCAGAAATCGTTGCCATATCATATTCTACAAATACCACGAGCACTATCAAAATTAAACGAGTATACGAAAAAGCTGCAAAAGATGAGTACAGTATCTTGGTGGATAGATTGTGGCCTCGAGGATTGACTAAAGAACAGGCAGCAATTAATTTGTGGCTAAAAGAGATTGCGCCTTCGCCGGGATTACGTATGTGGTTTAAACATGATCCAAAAAAATTCCTTGAATTTCGCACTCATTATGTTGAAGAGCTTGCACAAAATCCTGCTGTAACAATTCTTTCAAACTTATTAACAAAACATAAGAATGTAGCCTTGGTATATGCGGCTAAAAGTGAGGATATTAATCATGCTGTCGTACTTAAGGGAGTTATGGAGTCAATGTAGATGGCCCTGGTTACGTACACTATCATACACATTACCGCTGATCATATTTACCCAGCAAAGCAGTTTTATCTAATGGTTTTCTTAATATACACTTAATATCAACTGAATTAAGATGGCATCGTTTTCTTGTGTCTGAATGGAGCTGTCATGAAAAGACAATGGGTTGTAGATATCAATGAGACTGTCGGTGACTATACGAGAAAGCATCTCATAATATTATTTGGTGGTTATCTGGCTTTTTGGGGAAAAATAAATGAATGATTCAATAATAATGAAAAGATTCGAAATCGTTATCGGAGCAGGACATCTCAATCATCTAATGGAGTTATTAGAAAGATCCGAAGTACGCGGATATACAGTTTTCAAAAACGCAGGGGGCCTCGGTTCACAAGGTACAAGAAATCCAGATGATGTTCTTATCGCCGATGAGAATGTTGTAATAATTCTCGCTTGTAAAGAAGATCAAGCACAGAAAGTGCTAAATGAACTGCGACCAGCAATGAAAAGCTTTAATGGTATGTGCTTGATTTCAAATTGCCATACACAAACGCATTAATGAGTCGGCCCTGCAAAATTCACTTAACCATGGTGGTCTTGTATACAAGCAAGCTTTGCAGATATATGGTCGTTTTTTCCCGAAAGAAGTTAGTCAATCGAAGCATAACAAAGCGCAACAAAATACCCTTTAGCCCCAAGCGGAGTACTGCCCTCATCAGTCAGCGCAGGCTGTATCCCGCCGCACACAGCACAGCATGGAGCGCATTTCCCAATTTGCCCTGCAACCAGCAGCGGTCCATTCGGTGATTCGGCTTTAAATGCCCAATCGCAGGCTCCACGGCCTGCCGACATTTGAGCCAGCATCGCTGCGGCATTGTCAGCGACTTATACTTGCCACGATGGATGATGTTCACGTCCGAGTTGTCGGCATCCACGCCCCGAAATCCGAGATCGACAATGACCTGCTTTGGCGTTGATCCTGCGTTCTCGAGTAAAGTCTGTGTCTGTGTGAGTTGCTTATGAAGGATATGGCCATCGTAGGGATTGCCGGGGAAGGTTTTTGCACCGGCCATCAGGCCGTTCTTGTGCGTGATCGCATGCTGGCCTTAACGCCGAATTCGTAAGGCTTGCGCGCTTTGCCCTTGCCGATGCATTCGACTTCCGGGGCATGTGCAGTGCGTAGCGTTTGTTTTTGTCTTTCGGTTGCTGCTTGTGAATTTGCTGTGCTCGCTCCAGCAGTGTGTTCAGATGTTGTAGCGATGCGGAACACTTCAGCTCTGCCGTCGCCTGCACGGTAGTGTCAATCGTTGCCTTCAACAGCTTTTCAACTCCGGATTCACCAATGGCAGTACGGAAGTGACTTATCTGAGTAGCGTCACAGGGTAACTTCGGTGTGTAGTACGCCTGTCCACTGAAATACTGCCAGACCACATTCTCGGATCAGCGAAGCCATCAACCGAATCGGCAAACGCGGCCGCCCTGCGACACTCATGCCCCCACCAGCAATCACCAACGTTGTGTCGAACAGATCATTGATCTCCACCACTTCGCCTTGACGGTTCTTACGCTCAAAAGCTGGTGCAAGCGCTGCTTCGATCTGCGGCCACGGCAGTCGATTTGCCAACACCGCCAAGGGGTGGTGCAACTCCATCATCTGGCCTAGACGAGCATAGAAAAAGTCATCAATCAGCATTTAAGTTTCCCCTCATTCCCTCAGGTTTTGATGGGAATCATATAAATTCTCAGGGATTTTAGCGTTTGCTAATTCGCATGAATTCGAACATTTATTCGGTTTCCAAGCACTTTGCAGGACCGACTACTTAGCTGATACCATCAACTGTCCTGCTTTGATTGCTGAGCTTGCGGATTTTCTTTTAGCAACGGAATGACTAATTTTTCCAGTTTGTTCAAATGAACGCGACCCAAATAGGTTTCAACAATTTCACCGGAACGATTAATAACCACGGTGTAAGGTAAAGCGGATTGCCGGTTACCCGCTGCTTCAGCCAACGCCCAGGTATGAAAACTGCCGACCAATACCGGATAATTGATACCAAATTCTTCACTATAGGCCTTTACTTTATCCGCTTGATCAATAGCGATTCCTACAAAGACCAGACCTTGATCACGGAATTTTTCCTGCGCTGCAATAAATTCAGGAATTTCCTCGCGACAGGGCGTACACCAGGTAGCCCAAAAATTCACCACGATTACATTACCCAGCCATTGCGAAATGGCCTGATTTTCTCCCTGAGTATCCGGCAAATTGGCAGTAAGAATTGCTTTTGCGCCTTGCTGGCTGGCTTCACTGGAAAGAGCAGGTTGCGAACCGCCGCCCATGAGCTGGGCTCGCAACATAAAGCCCGTGGTGATTGCCAATGCAGCCAAAGCTAAATAGATTAATAATTGTCTCAATTTTGCCATCATGATTCCTTTAAATGAAGCGATGTGCGAGATGATTCGCTTTTCTAGTTGGATTTCTTTTTAGATCAGCACCGCATTCAGCACGGTCAAAAAATCATTCTTATTCAGAAAACCAATTACTTTGATATCTGAAA
Organism: Nitrosomonas ureae; assembly: GCA_945872825.1. Lineage (GTDB taxonomy): Bacteria > Pseudomonadota > Gammaproteobacteria > Burkholderiales > Nitrosomonadaceae > Nitrosomonas > Nitrosomonas ureae_D. Next base: position 2,413 of record CAMCBD010000097.1, on the reverse strand, counting down.
TGTCATTTCCCTGACGATCAATAAACAAAATACCCGGTGGTCCAAACAATTTAAATCGTTTGAGTAAATCCGCATCATCCGGCGTACCATCGGTCACATCGATCTCAAGCAGAACAACATCCTTCAGGCGGGATTGCACCTTGGTATCGGAAAAGGTAAAGCGATCCATTTCCTTACATGAAACGCACCAATCCGCATGAAACCTGACCATAATGTATTTATCCCTGGATTGCTGGATCTGCTCATCCAGTTCACTAATGGTTTTTACCCGCTGGAAAGGTAGCGTTGCATGATTGGAAGCCACAGCCTCTCCCTTATTCATTGTACTCGCGCTTGTCATACTGATTTTTGAAAGCGGCTGCAAAACATCCCGGCCGCCCGACAAGATACCAATCAATAAGGCGATGCCGACCAACAGTGCAATGACACCGATACCTTTGAGAAATTTCTGCAAACCCGAAGCCCTTTCCGACAATGGATCAATCGCATGCAGATAAATCGCCGAGATGATCAACAATGCGGCCCACAATGACATATGAACCACTTCGTTGATAACGGGAGAAATCAGCCAAATAGCAACTGCCAACAACAACACACCAAAAAATTGCTTGATCGATTCCATCCATGCTCCGGCTCTCGGCAATAACGCACCTGCCGATGCGCCCAATAGCAGCAACGGAACGCCCATACCTAACGCCATGACAAACAACGCTGAGCCGCCCAAAATCACATCACGGGTTTGGCTGATATATAGTAAAGCACCCGCCAGTGGCGCGGCGACACACGGTCCGACTATCAATGCAGATAGCGCCCCCATGCCGAATACACCGGTTAAATGTCCGCCTTTCAGGTGCCCGGCTTCCTCAGATAATTTGGTTTGCAGTGATCCGAGCAATTGCAATTCATAAAAACCAAACATGGAAAACGACAACAAAACAAATATCACCGCAAACGTGCCCAACACCCAGGCATTTTGCAGCGCGGCGGACAGCATCGCACCCGACAGCCCGGCAGCTACACCAGCGATAGCATAGGTGATTGCCATACCCAGTACATAAGCCAGTGCTAAGATAAATCCATGGCCTTTGGTCACATGCTTGCCTCGATTGGCAATAATCCCCGATAAAATCGGGAACATCGGAAACACGCAAGGTGTAAACGCGAGCAGCAGACCGATGCCGAAAAATCCGGTTAAGATCAGCCAGAAATCGCCGGTTTGAAACATCTGATCAATTTTGTACGCTTCGGTTTCGATGGCAGGTGCTCGGGACGGCATTTGAAACAACTCAGCAGTCGCATCGATTCCTGCTGCCGTCGCCTTGCCGCTCACCGCTTCAGCAACGGCGCCGATCGCCGCTTTCACTGCCGGTAATGTCAGATCGATGGCTTTGTGAATGGGCGCATAACACACTCCGACCGGCTCATTACAACCCTGATAAGTAGTCGCCAGTGTCAGCGGTTGCTCGCTCACGGGATCCTCGCGTTTTAGTGAGATGATAACCTGAATGGGGCTGTAATAAACTTCTGTCTGACCAAAAGTCTGGTCTTCCTTCATTTTACCGGGCGGTAAGGTTATTTTTTCAATCACCGTGCCGGGCTGTTTCGGCTCAAATGTAATTTTATCGCGATACAGATAATAATCCTTTGCCGGCGTCAAATTGGCAATCAGCGTATTGCCATCGCGCACTTCCACCGAAATCTTGAATGCTTCATCGGGTGGCAACAGTTCTTGCGGATTGCTTTGTCCCAGATTGATACCCAGTTCCTGCAATTTTGAAAATAAGCTAAAGGAGCCGCTTTCCTGCGCAGAAATAGGCGTACTGGCCAGACATACTATGAGTAACAAAAATTGGAATAATCGCATCGGTATTCAGTATTATTAATCGAGTGGTCGTGTTTCATTGGCGATCCACTGCAAATAAGCAGGTAATCCGTTTAGGATAGGAACCATAATCACTTCCGGAAGTTCATAAGGATGCATCATCTTGATCAACTGTTCAACCTGGTCATAGTGTTGCCGCAAGGTTTTGATCAAAACGGGTATTTCATCCGCCGATTCAACTGTACCTTGCCAGCGATAAATCGAGGTACAAGGACTCAACACATTGACACAAGCTGCCAAATGCTGATCGATCAACGCTTCGGCCAATGCAACCGCGCCCTTTTTATCGGGGAAATTGGTCATAACAAGGATTGGTTCTAGCACAATGAAAAGGAATTTTTATTATCGGTCAATACGAAAAAAATCAATTTTACCCTGCTTATGGTAGTGTCTCAGTTTGAAATTTTATAATTGTATCTAAATATAAACGCCACTAGGACGTAACTATATTACTTAGCTAGTCGAAACATACAAGAATGGAAGTATGTCTAAATTTGAAATAACAAGGTAAAATGTGCATTAACCAGCGAA
>CAMCBD010000096.1 GCA_945872825.1 Nitrosomonas ureae | reverse complement strand
TTTCATCGCCCCGTATCGCAGCCAGCGCTATTTTTGCTTTGAATTCACTGGAATATTGTGTGCGTTTCTTGCTCATGATTATGATCCTCTATAGTGTCCATAACAGAGCTTAACAACCTGTCCAGTTTTGCGGTACCACTTCAGTGATTCGCATAATACGATCAGATCGGGCTTTAGATCCCCCTCTGATTCATATCCGCGGTACGTTCGTGAAAATCTTACACATTGCCGCACAATTACTCAATCGGCAACGTATTGAATTAACAAATTAGTAATCCTAATTCTGCAAAGGAGACTCAAATGGGTAAATATTTTCTAGGATGGTTGCTCGGGGTGCCAGTATTCGTATTGATCATCATTTATGTGCTTAACAACTAAGAGAAACGCTGAGCGTATCAATTGAATCGATGGCAGTGATGGAAAGTAGGATGATTTTGTACGATTTTAGTGTTTCATACTGCTTGAAGAAATTCTGTTCAGAGCGCAAAACATGTGATCAGAATTGGCGAAAAATTATTCGATTTCTTATTATTTAGTTAAAAAATTATCGAATCTATTTGTTTAAACGGAGAACAATCATGGCAACAACAGATGAATTTAGTAAAGAGATAGAACAGTTAAAAAAGGATTTGACCAGTCTTCGGACAGACATTGGATCGTTGGTGACTTCAGTGAAGGATCTGGCAGGAAAGCAAGGTGACAAGGCTGTTGATCTGGCTCATGATGCGGAAAAGCGTGTGCGTGACCAGACTAAGCTGGCTGGAGAAAGTGTGGAGAAGTATATCGAAGAGCGCCCGCTTACCAGTGCGCTTGTCGCTTTCGGCAGCGGTTTCGTGATCGGTATGCTATTGAGTAATAAACGTTAAACGGTTGACATAAGTGCTGCCCAAATTGCTTGCAGAAATTGTCGCTGCGGAACATACCAAACTATGGCGGAGTTCGGTCAAATTAGCCATTGTGATGTCCCTATTGGGGTTGGTCGTGATGGCCGTGGTAGTTGGCATGGTTTTCGTGCTTTATGGTTTGTACTTATCGTTGGTAGAGACATTCCCGCCCTGGCAAGCAGGCGTAATTGTGGGGGGTATTGTGGTGTTCTTTGCGACAATCTTGCTAATGGTTATTGCCCAACAAAGCCGAGCAGTTACGATTAAAAGCAGTAATCCCCCTGAGCAAGCTGCTGATGACCCCTCCGCTCAGTTGGGAGCCGTAATTGGCGATATTGTTGCTAAGTCTAATGTTAAAAGCAGCGACTTTGTGCTGACGGCATTGATCGCTGGAATAGTGCTTGGCGCTAGTCCGAGTCTTCGGCAGCGGATACTAACTACGCTGTCAGACATGGCGAAATCTACCGATAAATAACTCAGTGAGGTATTTATCGAATATGCCTATGACTATATTTTGGTCGCGGTTAATTCTATGGAACCCGCATTGCTGTTTAATTCGATCAATTTCCCAGATTTATAGATAGATGCCCCAATTACTCAACAGACCGATTCATATTTTGGGTGTAGGCGGTATTGGCGCAGCGCTTGGATGGGCTTTGGCCCAAGGCGGTTATTCCGTGGTCCTGATTGACAATCATCCCGGCAAAATCGTACAAGGTAGAAAAAACGGCATAACGGTGGTTGGATTGGAAACGCAACAGATACCCATCGTGGCTTTTGATGATTGGATTCCGCCGGATGAGGGTTTTATTCTGCTTTGCACCAAAACTTATGATAATCCAGCAGTACTTGCCCGTTTGCCGGACGATGCATTCTTAGTACCGATTCAGAATGGTTTTGATCCGGAACTGGAGCAACGTGATCATGTGTGCGAGGGTATTGCTTCTTTTGTATCGGAATGTCAACGCGATCGTCCCGTAACACGAATCACGCGACCGGGTAGCCTACATATCGGGGCGCGTCGATCGATCACTGCCGATGAACAGGCTGAAATAATGGCGCTGGCTATTGCATTGGGAAAAGCCCAGTTGTTTCCTGTCGAACTGGTTCCGGATATCCGGCCTTATAAAGCAACCAAGCTGATGTACAATGCGGCCATCTCACCACTGGCGGCGATGGCAGGCGTGGATAATGGGGAATTATTGACCGGCCAATTGGCAAAGAAGCTCTTTTTTGCCTTGCTTCTTGAAAATTATGCGATTCTCCAGCATGCGAAAATTCCGCTTGCGCATATCGGGCCGTTTCATCCCGATACAGTATCCCTGATTCTACGCACACCTTGGTTACCGGCACTGATGGCTATGTTTTTCCGTCCATCGTTACGCGGGACATATTGCTCAATGGCTCCTGATATTCACGCCGAACATGCTCGCACAGAAATCGATGCCTATACCGGTCATCTTATTCGACTTGCTGGGAAGTTTTCCTGTCCTTTGAATCGCGCCACGTTTGCGCTCATTGAAAAAATAACTTCTGATGGTCTGAAACCCCAATATCAATATTTGCAGGATTTGGCAGATAATTTGCCAGAAGGTGTTTTATCTTGATCCTGGTCACTGGCGGTGCTGGTTTCCTTGGTTCGCACCTGGTGACGCAGTTACTGGATATGAACGAATCCGTTCGTGTGCTGGAACGGCCAGGAGCCGCCGTCAACCATCTGCCACTGGATCGAATTGAGCTGGTGAGTGCTGACATTCGGGATGAACCATCCGTTCGGAAAGCCACACAAGATTGCGAGTATGTCTATCACCTTGCTGCCGATCCTAACCTTTGGTGCCGTGACCGCCGGGAATTCGATAAGATTAACCATCTTGGCACCGTCCATGTCATGCGTGCTGCCCTTGATAGTGGCGCTAAACGGATATTGTACACAAGTACTGAGAGCATCCTGTCATCTCATAATCCGGAAGAACGTTTCGTTGAGAAACTTCGCCTCAAAGCAAGTGATATGGTGGGACCATACTGCCTGAGCAAATTTCTTGCGGAGAAAGAAGTTTTTCGTATGGTTAAGGAAGAAGGCGCCCCCATTATTGTGGTCAGCCCCACCCTGCCCATAGGTCCCGGAGATCGATTACAAACGCCACCTACTCGCTTGTCGTTAGCTTTTTGTCGAGGTGAGCTACCTGGATATTTGGAATGCAATTTCAATCTCATTGATGCAAGGGATGTAGCGACAGGTATGATCCTAGCGATGAAGAAGGGAAGAACAGGAATTCGTTATCTATTGGGAGGAGAGAATCTTCGTCTTTCGGATTGGTTGAATATTCTGAGTGAGGAAACGAAACAGCCCTTACCGCGTTGGAAAGTTCCTTATTCACTTGCTTTGCTTGTGGCTTGGTTCAGTGAACTGTGGGCTGACCATGTGAGTGGAAAAATTCCGATCGCTACGGTAACAGGGGTACGTCTAACCCGTCGTAATATGTTTTTTGATTCCTCAGCTAGCTCGAGAGAACTTGGATTGCATCCCCGTCCAATACGTGAAGCCGCGCGAGATGCCATAGCCTGGTACCGAGCGCAGGGTTGGCTCTAGGAAGCTTTCCGAGAATAGGGCGATCTACTGCAGAAAAGCTATTTTGAGACAGATTTTCCGATTATTTTCGTTAAATAGAATAACTATTCGCCCTAAATAATCGAAAAATCTGTCTCAAAATGGCTTCTCCTCGCAACGATCTCTATTCTTGGACAGCCTCCTAGTTTGCAATTAAGAATGCTGTTACATTTTTCCATCTTACTATGACGGTTTACTGGAGCCGACATCACAATATGTAGTATCTCCCAGACGCTGGGTATAATTGTTAAGAATTCGTGTCCCTTCCGCAGGCTTGATACGCCCCGCGTTTATCTGCCGGCGAATAAATTCCGACATGCGCCGTCCCAGGTCATTGGGAAAATATTGCACTTGGCTCAGCATTTCCTTGACACTAATCCCCTTCAGCAATTCTTCTATCCAGAAACCGTTCGCTTCTTCTGCTTTCGCATAAACATGTACTTCATCCACACGTCCGAATAGATTGTGCGCATCCCCCAGTATCTCCTGATAAGCGCCGACGAGAAAAATACCCAGATAGTAGGATTCATCCTGACGAAAATCATGCAGGGGCAGGCAGTCACTGATGCCGGACGATGACACATACTGACTCACCTTACCATCCGAATCACAAGTCAGATCGACCAGCTGACCGCGCCGTACAGGTTTTTCTTGCAATCGATGCAGGGGCATTACCGGGAAAATTTGTCCGATGGCCCAGTGGTCGATAATTGAATGGAAAACTGAGAAATCTCCCAGATACATGTCCGTGAGCTGCTTTTCCAGCTCCATCTGCTCGGCTGAGACCGGGGTCGAGTCAGCCGCAGTTAACTTGTGCAGCACTTCGCGACAAATACTCCAGTACAAACTATCCGATTGCGCCATATGTTCAACAGACAGATAGCCCAATCGCGCCATCTGCTCGGTTTCCTGACGGATTTCCTGCGCATCGTGATAACATTCCAGTAACACACTGTTTTTCTCTGCCGATTGTGCGTCGTTGTATACCGACGCCATGCGTAACACCGTGGCAGGCAGATGAACCGGCAGATCAGACATTGGCGGACTATCCGGTCTGTGCACTCCCAACACAGGAACCACTAGCACAGAATGATGCGCAGTGAGGGCGCGGCCACTTTCTGACAGGAGATTCGGCATCGGTACTTGTCGCTCATCACAGATTTCTTTGACCGTATACACCACTACATTGGCATATTCACGCAATCCGTAATTAATGGATGATTCCGGATTGTCATAGTCACCCCCGTAATTCACCCCGAGTCCGCCACCGACATCCAGATATTTGATCTGCAGACCTCGCAACATCAAATCCGCATAAATCTGCATGATTTCTTTGACTGCACTCCGCAGCACCTGAATATCAGCGATTTGACTCCCCAGATGGAAATGCAACAATTCCAGCTGCCCGGCCATTTCCCGGCTTTCCAGTGTCTGTATTAATTTTACCAGCTCCGGAATAGTCAACCCAAACTTGGAACTGGCCCCGCCGGACTCAAACCAACGCCCCGATCCCTTCGTGCTCAGTTTCAACCGCACACCTAACCGGGGTCTCATCTGGCGCGCTTCGGCCAGATTCATCAGCTGCTCAAATTCCGAATATTTTTCAATAATCGGCACCACTTGCTGTCCCAGCTGTTGTGCATTTAACATGAGGGTCAGCATGGTGCAGTCCTTAACGCCATTGCAAAGCAACAGTGTCTCATCGGCAATCAGTGGCAGCACGGCCAACAATTCGGCTTTGGAGCCACATTCCAGTCCAATACTAAATTCTTTGCCGGCTTCCAGGATTTCCGCCACCACTTCCTGTAACTGATTAACTTTAATCGGATAAATACTGCGATAGGTTCCTTCGTAGCCACTGTCCTGAATCGCCATCTGAAACTTTTGATTCAGGCGTCGTACGCGCGAGCTGATCACATCCTGAAAACGAATCAGCATGGGCAGAGAAGCGCCTTCAGAGCGAGCCGCGCGAATCACATCCATGACATCTATGTGCAGTGCCTGGCCTTCTATAGGGCAAACCGAGACATGACCTCGCTCATTCACCGAATAAAAGCCATCTGTCCACTGTTCCATAGCATACAGTGCCTGCGAATCGGCGCAGGACCAGTCAGGCTGTGTGACTGCAGCACTTATCATCGGGATTTTTTTCGCTGTGTGTGACTTTCAGCGTAAAGACATAACAACTCAATGGCAATCTGCGCGGCCGCAAGTGCAGTAATTTCAGCATGATCATAAGCAGGTGCCACCTCAACAACATCCATACCCACCAGATTGATGCCTTTAAGTTCACGAATAATGTTCAACGCCTGAAAGGTTGACAATCCACCTGGTACCGGCGTACCAGTGCCGGGTGCGAAAGCCGGATCCAGGCAATCTATGTCAAAGGTGATATACACCGGCGAATTTCCCACCCGCTCGCGTATTTGCCGAGCTATGTCGCGACCGGACATCTCATGCACATCTGCTGCGGAAACAATATGGAAACCCATCGTGTCTTCATTAGTGGTCCGGATACCAATTTGTGTGGACGATGCGGGTTCTATAATCTTTTCCAGCGCCGCCTGGTGAAACATGGTGCCGTGATTTATGCCATTGCCGGAGGAAGGCCATGTATCGGTATGGGCATCAAAATGAATCAGACTAATAGGACCATACGCGGCGGCATGAGCCCGCAAGCTGGGGTAAGCGACAAAATGATCTCCGCCGAGCACCAGCGCTGCTGCCCCTGAGTTGACAATATGGGCGATATGTTTCTCGATATGGGACACGCTCAACAAATCCCCATCAACGGGCTCGCAGTCACCGTAATCAATTACACGCAGTGCAGTCATCGGGTCCGTTTGCCATGGCCACGGGCGTTCCCACGCCAGCGACAACGACGCAGTACGGATGGCGCGAGGCCCCAGTCGCGCACCGGACCGATTGGTGGTAGCAATATCTAACGGCACCCCGATTACAGCCACATCAACCTCGGTCAGATCCGTCTGGTAAGGCACACGAAAAAAACTGGTTGCTCCCCCGAAACTTAAGGTATGCGACATGCCCTGTCCCGGTTTGCCACGAAACCCATTATCCCACGTATGCATAAATACTCCTCGCCGTAGCATAAAAGAATAAACACTTTTCTGCTCAGTTCAATATACGTAAAGCCTTATGCATAGTCAAATACACTATTTTTGCGGTATGTTTAAGCACTTGTGATTGTGATCTACCATCAAATATCGCTCGACGAGTGCCTTCATTTCCTCTGCGCGTCAGCTCATGAAATATGTTCTAATACAAATAGATGACTGGTGTGAAGTATTTTTTTTCAATGCCAATACCAATGACAAAATGAATGCATTATTCACAACAACACTGGGTAAAGTTATTTTTATGCCGCTTTCTTGGCAAGATGACATTAGGTTTTTACTGAGGCAAGCTAATGGGGGCTGTATGATCTTGTAAATTCAGCTTCCTTGGACTGACAACCAAAGCCAACGCATCAACAGAAAGCTAAATATACCAATCAAAACTACTACGCCAAATGCTAAGAAACCTAAAATTCCAACAAATAAGCGACTATGAATTACAGTTTCTTCCGGTTGGTTTAGGTAATCATTTAGCAATTGTACATTCCGTTGGTTGGCCTTCCAGACGATATCTGATACATCTCCAATAACAGGAACAATGCCCAGAATTGCATCAAATCCAATATTGAATGCCATTTTCAGAAGAATAGACTTCGGAACACCCATCTGAGCTGCTTGGGTCAGGATGTGACTTGATATTACTGCGCCTAACGCATCTCCGAATCCGGGAATCAATCCAATTAGGCCATCAAGGCCAAAGCGTATTTGTGTACCTGGAATACGAAAGTAACTATCCATTAACCACGCTAGTTGATTTAATTTATCTTGTTTAATTTGTGCTTTGTCCATGCTTTATCTCTTTCGGATTTAATTCCTCGCCGCCTTGTTGCTATGGTTCTGCCGCTACCTTGCTGTTGAGCCACTCAATTCATAGCGAATATCGCAAAATTTCGAAATGACCAATGTTGTTATACTGGCAATCAATAAGCTTAGTGTCCGTGCGCTGTCGCACTTAGCTGTCAAATAACTCCCATTTCAAAAAATACTGCACATATTCTTATTTAACTTATGCGTGGTTCAAACTCAATCAGTGGGCATCATTGATTTAATCCACTATTCGTACGGTATCACACAGACGCAATAGCATCTTGGCGCTATGATTAAACAAATCAGGTACATTATGGCTTGATTTGTTTAATAATTTTCAAGGAGTTAATATGAATAAATTCAATATCAGTTCGATCTTGGTAGTGCTCGGCCTTGCATTTAGCGTAAGTGCTATTGCGCAAAATATGTCTAAAGATGAACACGAGGCAGTGGAAAAACAAATCGTCGCCGAGTATAAGTTGGATAAAGCACAATGCGAATCTCTGACTGGCAATGCGGAAGATATCTGCATGGCCGAAGCTAAGGGTAAAGAAAAAGTAGCAAAAGCAGAGCTTGAAGCTAAATTCAAACCCTCTAAAGAAGCCGACTATAAAGTAAGTGTTGCCAAGGCAGAGGCGAATTACGCGCTATTATGTAGCAGCCGCACAAACACTGAAAAACAATATGTTACAGTTAATCTAAAAATAAACTCTTTAGCGCCCCATTTTAAAGGTTCGGCAAAGCCACAAAAGTACGGAAGTATAGTTTTGTAAAAGTGATATATTTGCATGAC
>CAMCBD010000095.1 GCA_945872825.1 Nitrosomonas ureae | reverse complement strand
TACGTTTAATCGGTGTGAATGGAGAGCAAGTTGGTATCGTTACACTTGCTGGTGCAATAACCTTAGCGGACGAAGCAGGGGTAGATCTGGTTGAAATCGCACCGACAGCGCAGCCACCTGTTTGCCGTTTGATGGATTATGGTAAGTTTCGCTATCAGGAAAGCAAGAAAAAACATGATGCGAAATTAAAACAGAAACAAGTTCAGATAAAAGAGATTAAATTCAGACCTAATACAGATGAAGGTGATTACAATATTAAATTAAGAAACTTAACTAATTTTCTCAATGAAGGTGATAAAGTTAAGGTAACATTGCGTTTCCGTGGACGTGAAATGGCACATCAAGAATTTGGTATGCGTTTGTTAGAACGCGTGAGGGATGATTTAGAATCTTTTGCAGTAGTGGAGCAATTTCCAAAAATGGAAGGGCGGCAGATGGTTATGGTGTTATCGCCTAAAAAGAAAGACGTTAAAGCCGATAAATCAAAAGCGGCAGAGGAAGATTCATCAGTGGCATCATAGTCAGCACTTGTTGCTTACAAAGTTTCTTGTTGTAATTATGTGAAAAATAAGTGATCACCAGGTTTTGGAAGTTTTTCAATGATGAAAACACCTGGTTTCATGTTAAATGAGGAGTAGTTATGCCCAAAATGAAAACTAAAAGTGGCGCAGCAAAGCGCTTTAAGTTTAGAGCGAGTGGGAGTATCAAACGCTCGCAAGCTTTCAAACGTCATATACTGACTAAGAAAACAACTAAAAATAAGCGCCAATTACGCGGTATTGCGGCTGTTCATTCTACCAATACTGCATCCATTCGCACTATGATGCCGTACGCATAAGGGAGAACGATCATGCCAAGAGTTAAACGTGGTGTAACCGCTCATGCGCGGCACAAGAAAATATTAGATCTGGCTAAAGGCTACCGCGGACGTAGGAAGAATGTTTATCGCATAGCCAAGCAAGCCGTTATGAAAGCCGGTCAATATGCGTACCGAGATCGTCGGCAACGTAAAAGACAATTCCGCGCTTTATGGATTGCACGTATCAATGCGGCTGCTCGTGAATGCGGATTGTCGTACAGTGTATTTATGAACGGTCTCAAGAAAGCAAGTATTGAAGTCGATAGAAAAGTTCTGGCTGATTTGGCTGTATTTGATAAGAGTGCTTTTGAAAAAATCGTGCAACAAGCAAAAGCCAGTCTAGCCACATAATTGGTTGTAAAAAAGAGATACTGGGAGGCCGGGTAAAACCTGAGCCTCCCTTTTTCTTGTGAAATTAATCGATATGGCACCGGTTCTTTAATCTGAGATGTTGAATTTACATGAGAAATTTGGAAGAAATTATTAGTGAAGCAACAAGCCTGATGGATGGCATCGAAGACCCTATTGAATTGGAGAATGTGAAAGCGCGTTATCTCGGTAAGAGTGGTGTTCTTACTGAATTACTCAAAGGACTAGGAAAGCTTCCTGTCGAAGAGCGCCCTGCCATGGGAAGTCAAATAAATGAAGCAAAAAATCGATTAGAAGAAACACTTAAAAGCCGACGGAATGCGATTCAAGCAAAGGAGCTGGAAGCTAAATTAACCGAGGAGGCTTTGGATGTTACTTTGCCTGGCAGAGGGACGGGGATCAGTGGCTTACATCCAGTAACGCAAACTTTAATGCGAATTGAAGCACTATTTCATTCGATCGGTTTTAATGTGGTTTCGGGGCCTGAAATAGAGACTGATTTTTATAACTTTACTGCTTTAAATATTCCAGAGAACCACCCTGCCCGGGCAATGCATGATACATTCTATATTGATAATGGCAACTTGCTTCGCACACATACATCGCCGGTCCAAATTCACTATATGCAGAATAACCAACCGCCAATAAAAGTAATTGCACCTGGACGGGTTTATCGATGCGATTCTGACGTGACTCACACGCCAATGTTTCATCAGGTGGAAGGCTTATGGATTGATGAAAATGCCAATTTCTCTGCATTAAAAGGCATTCTGGCTAATTTCATGGCACATTTTTTTGAACGAGATGATCTGTCGGTAAGATTTCGGCCATCTTTTTTCCCATTTACTGAGCCTTCCGCTGAGATGGATATCGGCTGTGTCATGTGCAATGGTAAAGGTTGTCGCATCTGTAGCCATACAGGTTGGCTGGAAGTGCTCGGATGTGGGATGGTCCACCCAAATGTATTAAGTCACGTAGCAATTGATAGTGAACAGTACATTGGGTTCGCTTTCGGGATGGGAGTGGAACGTTTGACAATGCTCAGATATGGTGTAAATGATTTGAGGTTGTTTTTTGAAAACGATTTGCGCTTTCTTAAACAATTTAATTGAAACTGATCATCTTACCTATTTTATTAAGAACAGCAGATTCTCATGAAATTCTCTGAAAACTGGCTACGTAGCTTTGTTAATCCTCCTCACTCGAATGAGGAGCTTGCCCATGTACTAACGATGGCAGGAATTGAGGTTGAAAGCGTTGAACCGGTAGCAGCGGCCTTTGATAAAGTCATTGTAGCTGAAGTTCTCTCAGTCGAGGAGCACCCGACAGCAGACCGGCTAAAAGTTTGCAATGTCAAGATAGGAAAAACAGCGGAAGAGGTATTGCAAATTGTTTGCGGCGCATCCAATGTGAGCACTGGCGTGAAAGTGCCCTGTGCATTAATTGGCGCAAATTTGCCGGGTTTTACGATCAAAAAAACGAAGCTGCGTGGCATCGACTCAGCTGGCATGTTGTGTTCGGCTAAAGAATTAGGTATCAGTGAAGTGGCTGATGGTTTGTTATTACTTCCCGATGAAGCGCCGGTAGGCGCAGATTTTCGTAGTTACTATGGACTTGATGATCGCGTTTTTACATTAAAACTAACACCTAATCGCGCTGATTGTCTTGGCGTGCTCGGTGTAGCACGCGAAGTTTCGGCTATAACAGCAGTCGAACTGCTTTTGCCAGAGATAAATTCTGTTTCTAGCCAAACTGAAGATACGCTAGCAGTGCAGGTAATTGCCTCTGAGGCTTGTCCGTTGTACTGCAGCCGGATAGTGCGGGGTATTAATCTCGATGTGTTAACGCCCTTATGGATGACACAACGATTGGAACGTAGCGGAATCCGTTCAATTAATCCTGTAGTCGATATCACTAACTATGTATTGCTGGAAACCGGACAGCCCATGCATGCTTTTAATCTGGCCAAGATTGCCGGTGCTATTCAAGTTCGCTATGCGTTCTCACATGAGAACATAGAATTGCTAAACGGCAGTCAAGTCAACTTAAATCCAGAAATGCTGTTGATTGCAGATGAGCATAGACCGCTAGCGTTAGCCGGTATTATGGGTGGACTGGATAGTGGTGTGACGCAAGGTACGACAGATATATTTCTCGAAAGCGCATTTTTTAGTCCGAGTGCGATCAGTGGTAAATCATTTCAACTTGGATTCAGTTCTGATTCTGCTTATCGTTTTGAACGTGGTGTAGACTTTGCTGCGACCAGAGATGCATTGGAACGCGCTACTTATCTGATACAAACTGTTTGCGGTGGTCAGGCGGGTCCAGTAACTGAAGTAACACATAAATTGCCACAGCGATCTGCTGTTAATGTACGTATTAATCGGATAAAAAGAATATTGGGTATTGACGTCAACAAGCAACAAGTGAATGATTATTTTAAGCAGCTGGGATTTGAATTTTCAGTGCAGGCGGATACTTTTAATGTGAAGCCGCCCTCTTATCGTTTCGATTTGACGATAGAAGAAGATTTTATCGAAGAGCTGGCGCGTATTTATGGTTATGACCATATACCTGTCCATTTCCCGCATGCAGATATGGCGATGCTACCAGCATCCGAAACAGAGCGTTCTCCGATGGAGATAAAGCAATTATTAGTAGCTCGCGATTATCAGGAAGTTATTAACTATGCTTTTGTGGATGCGGATTGGGAGCTTGATTTTGTCAATAACAGCACGCCAGTTACGTTAAAGAATCCGATTGCGAGTCAAATGAGTGTAATGCGGAGTACATTGATAGGCGGTTTGATATCCAATTTGCAATTTAATTTAAACCGGAAACAAACCAGAGTACGTTTATTTGAAATAGGATGCTGTTTTGTCAGAGAGGACGAAAGTGACTGTAAGCAAGTAGAAAGAATTGCAGGACTCAGTTATGGGGATGTCGTATCGGAGCAATGGGGGGCACCGGCGAGAAATATTGATTTTTATGATGTTAAAGCAGATGTAGAAGTTTTATGCAGAGGACGGATTATTCATTTCAAGAAATTCCTCCATCCGGCATTGCATCCAGGTAAATCCGCACAAATTTGTATTGAAGACAAATCAATCGGCTGGTTGGGTGAGTTGCATCCCCGTTGGCAGAAGAAATATGGGTTGCAAAAAAACACGATATTATTTGAAATAAGTTTAGAAAATCTAAAATCTAAATCTTTATCTGTTGCTAAAGAAATTCTTAAGTTTCCGCCGGTGCGGCGTGATATCGCAATAATTGTTGAAAGTGATATTAGCGTACATTCAGTTTTGGTCTGTTTGTTTGCAGAAAAATCGGCGATTGTATCGGATATTTCATTATTTGATATTTATCGTGGCAAGGGCATGGAGAATACCAAAAAAAGTCTTGCATTCCGTGTGTTGTTACAAGATACTGAGAAAACATTGACGGATGAAGAGGCTGATTTTGCTGTGACAAACTTAATTGAAGTTTTAAAAAATAAATTTGGCGCGACTTTACGTAATTGATACCTGCTTCGGCATCTGCATCGATTGATTGTTGTTGGGATTTGATTAGTTAATTGGATTTATTCTTCGTAGATTTACTTATGGGATAAATTATTAATCTGTCTTATAAAAGCGCCATTGTTTAATGAATCTAAATATTGTTGAGTTAGAGCTATAAAATTAATAACGTGATGGAGTGAAGTATGGCATTAACAAAAGCTGAATTAGCGGATTTATTGTTTGAGAATGTGGGACTTAATAAACGTGAAGCAAAGGATATGGTTGAGTCTTTTTATGAAGAAGTGCGTACAGCGCTACAAAATGGAGAAGGAGTGAAATTGTCAGGCTTTGGCAATTTTCAACTACGCGCTAAACCGCAACGTCCGGGCAGAAACCCAAAAACAGGAGAAGAAATTCCGATTACTGCGCGTCGCGTAGTAACATTTCATGCCAGTCAGAAGTTAAAAGCTTTGGTTGAGAAGAATTATCATGGAAAACAAAAAAGTAAATAATCCTCCGCTTCCAATTCCGGCCAAACGGTATTTTACAATTGGAGAAGTGGGTATTCTTTGTGGTGTTAAGCCGCATGTATTACGTTACTGGGAGCAAGAGTTTACGCAGCTAAAGCCTGTCAAGCGTCGTGGTAATCGTCGTTATTATCAGCATCAAGAAGTGTTGTTGATACGACGTATCAGAGAATTACTTTACGACCAAGGTTTTACAATCAATGGGGCGCGTAATCGTTTGGATCATAGCGAAAATAAGCTGCCTCCACTAGAAGAAGTTATTGTTAGTCCGATATCTACAACAGCAGATTTGGGCCATGTTCGGCGTGAAATTAAAAATATTATGTCGCAATTGCTTTCTTAAAGAAAATGTTTTTCAGTAATAGTTTATAAAGTTTGGGTATTTTGTTTGTTATAATTTACTGTTCGGGGCGTAGCGCAGCCTGGTAGCGTACTTGCATGGGGTGCAAGTGGTCGGAGGTTCGAATCCTCTCGCCCCGACCATTTGATAGATACTCTTCTTTTTAAATATGATTGATGCTGAGTTTAATGTGCAGGAATGTCCGTTTGACCATCCGGTGGCTAACATAAACTTATAAAATGCGCATATTGCTTAGTAATGACGATGGATATTTTGCGCCTGGTCTCGCATGTCTTGCTGATGTACTTTCAGAAATTGCAGAAATCATAGTTGTCGCACCCGAAAGGGATCGCAGCGGGTCCAGTAATTCGTTAACATTGGATCGTCCGCTAAGCTTACATAAATCCCATAATGGTTTTTATTATGTCAATGGAACACCAACAGACTGTGTTCATCTGGCAGTGACCGGTATGCTTGATGTAATGCCGGATATGATCATTTCTGGTGTGAATAGTGGTGCTAACATGGGCGATGACACGATTTACTCAGGCACTGTTGCTGCTGCTACAGAAGGTTTTCTACTCGGAATTCCTTCGCTAGCTGTTTCTTTGGCTGACGCATCGAATGAAAATTACTTAACGGCCGCACGTGTGGCTGCTGATATGGTGAAACGTTTCAGAGAAAATGATATTCAGAGTCCGGTTTTGTTAAATATTAATGTGCCGGATATCGAATATCAGAAACTTGAAGGGATTGAGGTGACTCGTTTGGGGCGACGCCATAAAGCAGAGCCGGTGATCAAGTCGAAAAGTCCTCGTGGAGAAATCCTATATTGGGTTGGCGCAGCTGGTGCTGCACAAGATGCAGGAAAGGGTACGGATTTTTATGCAGTTCAGCATAATCGGGTTTCGGTAACTCCACTACAGATTGATCTAACACGATACGATCAATTGGATCTCATAACAAGTTGGCTTGATATCTAGGTAGGTACTTGTTATGTTTGAGTGATTTGAATTTTATGGATACTAATTGGTGAATGTTCGTCATTCTGGAATTGGTATGACTTCTCAGCGCACACGTATGCGAATGATTGAACGCTTACGTGCACAAGGAATTTCTGATGAAGTGATTTTATCAGCTATAGGTACAATTCCTCGTCATATTTTTGTTGAAGAAGCTCTGGCAAGCCGAGCTTATGAAGATGTCTCTTTACCCATAAATTACGGACAAACGATATCCAGCCCATGGATTGTTGCGCGTATGAGCGAGCTATTACGTGCAAGTACTATTTTGGGTAAAGTACTGGAAATTGGAACGGGTTGTGGCTATCAGACTGCTGTGTTGGCGCAGATTGCGCAAAAAGTTTACTCGATAGAACGTATTGGGCCATTATTAACACGTACCAGAATTCGACTGCAGGAATTGCAGATCAGAAATGTTTATTTGAAGCATGCGGATGGTTTGTTAGGGCTTGCGGAAGCAGGGCCGTTTGATGGTATTATCATGACAGCAGTGACAACCCATGTTCCTGCTTCATTATTGGAGCAACTGGTGGTGGGCGGCAGGATGGTTTTCCCCAGAGGAACTCAGAAACAGAATTTATGTATTATTGAACGGAATTCCCAAGGTTATACTGAAACTGTATTGGAAGAGGTGAATTTTGTACCCTTACTAGCAGGGGTTGTAAAAAAATAGCGGCGCAGGGAATATTAAAATGAAAAATGTTGCAACGATCAGGCTGAGCGATATTGATATCTGTAAATATCTCGTTAAGATATTTATTGCTTTATCAAGGTGGTTACAATCATTACCTTTTAATTTTTATTTTCCGCTTGCTTTTTTTTTACTGGTTGGATGCAGTACAACACAGCCGCCAGTGCCTGTCGTCGATAGTGTAAAAAGCGGTTCATCGAGACCAGCAAAACCAGCTGAATCAAGTAATCCAGATAATCAATTTTATATCGTGCAAAAAGGGGATACGTTGTACGGCATTGCACTGAGTCATGGCATCGATTTTAAGAAATTGGCAGAGTGGAATGATATTGCTGATCCAAAGACTATCCGGCCGGGACAGAGGATTAATTTGTCAATGCCAGCGGGAGATTTGCAACCTGAGTTGTTTGCTTTGCCCCAGCAACCCATAGCAACGACGATTGATCCGGCCATACATCCGTCTGATCCAAAAAATGCAATTGCTCAGGAAAGTAATAATATTGTCAATGCGGGTAAAGTGAGAACAAGCCCTAAAGCACTTAAATTGCCTTTCTCAGAGCAGAATGTCGCTCGATTACAATATCCAACTAAAAGTCCGTTGCCAGCAGTACAATCTTCTTCCGTCTCATCAACTGCAGCAGAAAAAAATACGAGAATTGAAGTAGCTCCTCAACCTGACCCATCAAAACTTGATAAAGCTTCCGATCATTCTAATGCTGAATGGATATGGCCGACAACGGGAAAATTGCTATCATCTTTCTCAAAAAATTCCAAAGGCGTAAAAATATCGGGGCAGTCAGGACAATCGGTTCTGGCATCCGCTGCAGGCGAAGTGGTTTATAGTGGCCATGGTTTGCGCGGCTATGGGAATCTGATTATTATCAAGCATGACAATACATTCCTCAGCGCCTATGCGCATAATAGTAAACTTCTGGTCAAAGAAGGGGAGGTAGTAGCCAAAGGCCAGAAAATTGCAGAAATGGGTAATACAGACACCGATACGATTCAGTTGCATTTTGAGATACGCAAACATGGCAAGCCGGTAGACCCACTGGAATATTTGCCGCATCAATCGTAATTAAGGGGCTAGGTGCTTAGTCCCACGATGTGTTGGAATGGATCAAAGATAAAATGTTCTAGCTCATTTGTCCAGATTTTGCAGATGTGTTCGTAGGGCGTGAGTCCCTTGAGAGTTTTCAGGCGTCTGGCGAAGTTGTAGGCCATCAGGAAGGTATGCAGATGGGCTTTCAACTGGTCATGTGAATCGTAGTAATACCGTTTTACAGTTGCCTCCTTGATGGTTCGGTTCATGCGCT